>NZ_JARXOV010000007.1:0-148749 GCF_030162955.1 Comamonas jiangduensis | reverse complement strand
TTGAATTGCATTTAGATTGATAGCTGTTACCGCAAGAATTGCCTAGGTTTTGAGATCAAAACAGTTACAAAGCTTTGACGAGTGAGCGTATGGCGCTCTGTTTTTGAAGCCGCTGGCTGCGGCAAGGGTGATGACATGCAGTTGCAAGACATTCTTTATTCCCAAGGTTTCGGTATTCGCCGTGTCTGCTCAGGGCTGGTTCAGCAAGGCTGGGTACAGGTGTACGAAGACGGTGCGGCAGAGCCCGTGCAAGTGACCGATTCGACCCAGGAATACGAGCCTGAAGGCTTGCGTTTTCGCGTACAGGGTGTGGATTGGGAATATCACGAAAAAGGCTATGCATTGTTGTACAAGCCTGCTGGCACAGAGTGCTCGCAAAAGCCGTCGGCCCATCCCAGCATTTATACGTTGTTGCCTGCACCATTGCGCCAGCGTCCTAACAAAGGGGCGGTGCAAGGTCTGCAAGCGGTGGGACGATTGGATCAAGACACCACGGGTTTTTTGCTGCTCAGCGATGACGGCCAGTTCATTCACCGTATGAGCTCACCCAAAAAACATGTGCCCAAGGTGTACCGCGTGACAACCAAGCACCCTGTCACGCAGAGCATGGTGGACAAGTTGCTGGCGGGCGTGGTGTTGGATGATGACCCCAAGCCGGTCAAGGCTGCAGCATGCGAAATCGTGGAGGAATGTGTGCTGGATTTGACGCTGACCGAGGGCAAGTACCACCAAGTCAAGCGCATGCTGGCGGCAGTGAGCAACCGGGTGGAGAGCTTGCATCGCTGGAAAATCGGTAGCTTGGCATTGCCCGAAGACATGAAGCCGGGTGAGTGGCGTTGGCTCAGCGCACAGGATTTGGAGAAGCTACGCTAAGCGCGTCGTAGGTCACCCCAGATGGCATCCAAAGAAAAAGCCAAGTTTGGTTTCCAAGCTTGGCTTTTTCGTGTTGGGGAGTGGGCGGCTGGCTGCTATGCAGCAGGTGCTGCGCCACTTTGGAGGGAGTGTTGTAAATCAAACAGTACGCCGTGGCGTAAGGCCCCTTGGGCAATGCGCATATGCTGCAGTTGGAAGGTGTCAAACACTGCGCACATCACGCTCACACCGCCAGCAATGACTGGACGCAACTCTTCACGCAAACCTTGCAGCGGCAGCCGGTCAATGTGGCCTGCGAGAATGAGTTGCTGCTGCAATTGGAAAAGGGTGGGGCGTGTGATTTCGCCAGCGAGGTAACCGGCTTGGTGCAGGGCCTTGCTGATGGCGCCTGCGGTGCCGGAAGAGCCCCATACCTGTTCCCAAGTGGCGTTGTTCCAATCCGCCATATGTGTTCGCAACAGTGCTTGGGCGTGGGTGTGCGCTGCAGCAAAACGGTTAGCATGCAAAACGCCATCCCCGAAAAAGCGCTGGGCGCAAGCAACGCTGCCAATGGGGCATGAAATGGCCTTTTCGAGGTGGCTGCCTTGGCCAAGACAAATTTCGGTTGAGCGACCGCCGATGTCTACCACCAACCTGCGCTCTGGCGAGGCAGGAAGCAAGCTGCTGACACCTTGGTAGATTAGTGCGGCTTCACGTTCACCAGAAATTAATTCCACCGAACAGCCCAAAATAGCTTGAGCTTGGTGCAAAAAGGCATCACGGTTGCGTGCTTCGCGCAGGGTCTGTGTGGCAACTACCCGGCGATGCACAGGGGGGATGTGGGCGATGAGTGCGGCATAACGGCGCAAACATTCCAAACCTCGTTCCATGGCCGAGGGCTCCAGATTGCGTTCACTATCCAGTGCGCCGCCTAGTCGGATGGTTTCTTTGCGTTGTAGCTCGGTGTGCAGTTTGCCATTGATGACGCGACCGACAAGCAGTAAAACGCTGTTAGAGCCGATGTCGATACTGGCGAGCAATGGAGCTTTCATGGTGCACAAGGAAATACGCAGCCCGTCAGATTACCATTAGAGTCGCTTCATTCCAGTCGTTTGCAGGTTCTGGGTGCATGAAACAGTCACAGTGCTGTCATCGTTTCGTCACATGGCTTGGGGATACTGGAGAGGCTACGCCAAAGAGTTTTCATGTATCCAAAGACAGAACCATTCATTGCAACGCCTCCTGCATTTAGGGCACTGCCGCAAGATGCGGTGCCAGTGCCGGAGCAGGTTGCTTTGACGGCGGCGCAAACATCCACTGCCCCCCTGACTTTGCTGCCGCGTGACCACTGTATCTTGGCTTTCAACGAGCGCGTGATGGCATGGGCGCGGCGCGAAGATGTTCCCCTGCTGGAGCGCTTGCGCTATCTGTGCATTGTTTCCTCCAACCTCGATGAATTTTTTGAGGTGCGCTCTGCCCCGCACATCGTGGCCGTCAATGCCCAAACGCAGGGCGTCTACAACATGGCCGATGGCCTGTCCTTGCTGCGCAAAGCGCAAGAGCTGGTGGCGCGCCAGTACGCGCTCTACAACGACGCTTTGGTGCCAGCATTTGCCTCGGCGGGCATTCGCATCGTCCATCACCAGGCACGCACAGCGGCGCAGCGCCGCTGGGTGTACCGGCACTTTCAGAAGGCCGTCAAGCCTTTGCTGGTGCCCGTGGCACTGGATCCGGCGCATCCATTCCCGCAGGTGGCCAATAAATCTCTGAATATGGTGGTGCGCCTTAAAGGTGGCGATGCTTTTGGTCGCGCCAATGAGGTGGCGATTGTGAAGCTGTCGCGTGCCTTGCCGCGTTTGATGGAGATGCCGGCCAGTATTTGTGGCAAACAGCGGTTGTTTGTCAGCCTCTCCAGCATGGTGCGTGCCCACATTTCGGAGCTGTTCGATGGCCGCGAAGTGATAGAGACGGTGCAATTTCGTGTCACGCGCAATACCGAGTTGCTGGTGGAAGAAGACGAGGTGGATGATTTGCGCACGGCGCTGCGCGAAGAGTTGGCTTACCGCCAGTTTGGCCAAGCGGTACGTCTGGAGGTGAGTAGCCACTGTTCGGAATTCTTGGCCACCACCTTGCTGCAAGAGTTTGATCTGCCGCGGCAGGCGCTGTTTCGCGTGCATGGGCCGGTGAATTTGGTGCGCTTGGCAGAGTTGATTGATTTGGTCAACGAACCCTCCATGCTATTCAAGCCGTGGCAAGGCAGCTGGCCTAGGCAGCTCAAACCTGCGGTCAAGGTGATGGCGCAAATGCGCAAGCAAGATGTGCTGATTCACCAGCCGTTTGAGCAGTTTGATGCGGTGCTGGAGTTGCTGCGCGAAGCGGTGCACGATCCGGCCGTAGTGGCCATCAAGCAAACCATTTACCGCACCGGGGTGAAGTCGGAGTTGATGGATTTGCTGGCCAAGGCGGTGCGGCTGGGCAAAGAAGTGATGGCCGTGGTGGAGTTGAAGGCGCGCTTTGACGAAGAAGCCAACATCAACTGGGCTGATGCGCTGGAAGCTGTGGGCGCGCAGGTGGTATATGGCGTGGTGGGGTTGAAAACCCACGGCAAGATGCTGCTGGTTACGCGCAGAGAGGGCAGGGGATTGCGCCGCTATGGCCACCTGTCTACCGGCAACTACAACCCCAAAACGGCGCGCATGTACACCGACTTGAGTTATCTGACGTGCGACCCGGTGATGACGGCTGATATGGATGCGGTGTTTCGCCACCTGGCCAGCCCCAACGTCAAACCCAAGCTGGACAAGTTGGTGATGGCGCCGTTTGCGCTGCAGCAGACCATGCTGGCGCACTTGCAGTCCTGCAAGCAAGCCGCGCTAGAGGGCCAATATGCCCGCGTGGTGGTCAAAAGCAATGCCATGACCGATGAGGTGCTGATGCATGCGCTGGTCGAGGCAGGCCAGGCTGGCGTGCGCATTGACTTGATTGTGCGCGGCGCCTGCATGCTGCCACCGCAGGTGCCTGGCCTGACGGACAACATCCGTGTGCGCTCCATCATCGGGCGGTTGCTGGAGCATTCGCGCGTGTTTTACTTTGCCTGGGGCGAGGAACAAGAGCACGTGTACCTGTCCAGTGCCGACTGGATGCGCCGCAATATGACGCGCCGCGTTGAACTGGCCTGGCCTGTGCAAGAGCCCAAGCTGCGCCAGCGTGTGATTGACGAGTGTTTGGTGGCCTATTTGCACGACGACCGCGATGCGTGGACGCAGCAGCCCGATGGCAGCTATCTGCCAGCTGCGCATCCGCATGATGGCCATGGCGCGCAAAACGCGTTGATGCAGCTGTACGGCGCGCCCGCCTAGGTGCGGTGAATGTGCAGTTTCCAAGGATGCTGAGGCATCTTTTTTTGGGTGGAGCGATTTAAAAATAAGAGCTGCTAGCGCTTGACGTTCAACACTTTCAGATAGATAAGTATCTGAAAGTGTTTATTAAAAAGCGCTAGCAGCTATATTTTTTGCTTGTTAATCCATTTGCAGTGCGAGCTGCCAGTCTGTCTTGCTGATGGCTTCGGCCTCTTCACGCAGCAATTGCGCGCTCAGCGGAAAGCGTTGTGCCCAGCCTGCAGGTGTTTGCAGCAGCAGTTGCTGCGGGCCTTGGCGCTGCAGTTGCAGGCCCTGCATATCTGGCGCGCGGCGGCTGTTGCACAGCACCACCGCCAGCCGCAGGCACAGCAGTTGTAAGGCATGGGCGGGCATGTGCATGAATGCCTCCACCTTCTTCAGCTTGCCGCGGTGGCCCAGTACCAGTTGACCCAGATTGGCCAGCTCAGCCGGGGTAAAGCCCGGTGCGTTGCTGTGTTCCAGCACATAGGCGCTGTGGCGGTGGTAGTTGCTGCGCGAGATGCGGCAGCCCACTTCGTGCAGCAAGCCGGCCCATGCCAGCATGGCGGGTGCATGGGGCTCTGCAGGGTGTAATTGCTGCCACAGCTGCTGGGCGGTTTCTGCCACATGGCGGGCGTGCAGGGTGTTGACGCCAAACCGCTGCATCAGGCCCAGCACAGTGGCGGAGTGGATATCGCCCACTTGTTCATCGTCCACCAGACCGTAGAGCACCCCCATGCGCAGTGCGCCCTGGGCAACTTCCATGCGCTCCAGGCCCAGCAGGTCGAACACGGCACGCAGCACGCTCAGGCCGCCCGCAACCACGGGGCGGCGGTCTTCTTTTAAACCGTCCAGCTTGACGCGATCAATGTGCTTGGCTTGCAACAGTTGCTGCTGCAACCAGTCGAGTCCGGCGCGGGTAATCATGCCCTGACCTTGGCCGTTGGCAGCCAGCGTGTCGCCCACGGCATTGGCAGTGCCTGCAGAGGCGTAAGCGATGTCCCAGCTGCCGGGGCTGAAGGTGTCCAGCGCCTCATCCAGCACCGCGCGCGCGGCAATTTCTGCGGTTCTGAAGGCTTCAGGCGTCAGCTCTCCCTGCGGGAAGTAGCGCGCTGTCCATGCCACGCTGCCAATGCGGTAGGAGGCAACGGACTGCGCCACACTGTTTTGGCCGAGCACAAATTCGGTAGAGCGGCCGCCAATATCAATCACCAGACGGTGTTCATCCGATGCGGGCAGCTGGCTGATTACGCCGCGGTAAATCAGCGCGGCCTCTTCTTCGCCCGAGATGACTTCAATCGGAAAGCCCAGCAGCTCGCTGGCGCGGTCAATGAACACGTCGCGGTTGCGCGCTTCGCGCAGTGTTTGGGTGGCCACGGCGCGCACATGCGCTGGGTCAAAGCCGCGCAGCCGTTCACCAAAGCGTGCTAAGCAGGCCCAGCCACGCTCCATGGATTCTTGGGTGAGGTTGCGGCTGCTGTCCAAGCCACTGCCTTGACGCACGGTTTCTTTGAGGTATTCCACGCGGTGGATTTGGTGGTGTTCATAACTACCAATCTCAAGGCGGAAACTGTTGGAGCCGAGGTCTACGGCAGCAAGGGCAATCGCATCATTCATTTGAAATGTCAGCTAGCGGCGCAAAAGGCGCAGCTTATCAGTCCTCACACAGCGCGGCGATGAAAAAACTGGCAAGGCCAAGTGTGGAGCAGGGTTGAGAGGCTAGCGCGCGGGTATGACGCAACGATGACATTTTTTTGAAATGGACTGGCTGTGGTTTTTGCGCCGTAAAACCTTAATTTTTTAATGTCACAGACATGTCACAAACGCTTTTTACATTCACGTCATCGAGTTTTCTTCGACCTTGTTTTTTGACCAAGAGAGGTGCTTCCATGAAGATGTCCATGATGCGTGTTTTGGTAACCGGTGCCTTGATCTCCGGCGGCTTGATGAATGTGGCAGCCGCGCAAGAAGCCACCGGCGCAGGCGCCAGCTTTCCTGCCCCTTTGTATTCCAAGTG
Organism: Comamonas jiangduensis; assembly: GCF_030162955.1. Lineage (NCBI taxonomy): Bacteria > Pseudomonadati > Pseudomonadota > Betaproteobacteria > Burkholderiales > Comamonadaceae > Comamonas > Comamonas jiangduensis. Next base: position 142,503 of record NZ_JARXOV010000007.1, on the reverse strand, counting down.
GGCCGCTGACTACAACAAGGCGACTGGCGTAAAGATCAATTACCAGTCGGTTGGCTCCAGCGCAGGCCTCAAGCAAATTGAAGCCAAAACCGTAGACTTTGGCGCTTCTGACGAACCTTTGAAGGACGCGGACCTGCAAGCCAAGGGTCTGGTGCAGTTTCCTACCGTGATCGGCGGTATCGTGCCTGTGGTCAACATTCAAGGCATTCAACCTGGCCAGCTCAAGCTCAACGGCCAAGTACTGGGTGACATCTACCTGGGCAAGATTACCCACTGGAACGACCCCGCCATCACCGCGCTCAACCCCGGTGTGAATCTGCCCAACGCCAAGATCACTCCCGTGCGCCGCGCTGATGGCTCGGGCACCACTTTTGGTTTTACCAACTACCTGAGCAAGGTGAATGCCGAGTGGAAGGAAAAAGTGGGTGAAGGTAAGGCAGTGAACTGGCCTACCGGTGCAGGTGGCAAGGGCAACGAAGGCGTGGCTGCATTTGTCGGACGTCTGGCGAACTCCATTGGTTATGTGGAATACGCCTATGTCAAGCAAAACAAGTTGACATTTGCACAGCTGCAAAACAATGAGGGCAAGTTTGTCTCGCCCAACGAAGCCTCGTTCAAGGCCGCAGCAGCTGGTGCAGACTGGAGCAAGAGCTTCTACCAGATCCTGACTGCCCAGCCCGGTGCAGAAGCATGGCCAATCACCAGCGCAACGTTCATCTTGATGCACAAGGCGCAAGACAAGCCTGCACAAGCAGCGACTACGCTGAAGTTCTTTGACTGGGCGTATAAGAGCGGTGACGCTACCGCCAGCAGCTTGGACTACGTGCCTATGCCTGACTCGGTCAAGGCGCAAGTGTTCAAGGCCTGGGCAGATATCAAAGATGGTGCTGGCAAGCCAGTATCTTGGAAGTAATCGGCTGATTTGACAGTCACATCCTGCCCGGCGCGTGTGCGCCTGGCAGGTCTAGTTGTTTGTAAAGAGGTGACACCCGTGTCCTCATCCCTATCTTCAGCGAATGCAACGGCCCCGCAGCAGACAAGCGCCGGCCGTGCACAACCTCCACGACGCACGAGGTGGTTCACCGCCAGCTTGGCGGATCGTTTGTTTGCCTGGTTGGCCAAAGGTGCCGCGTTGGTCACGCTGGGCTTGTTGTTGGCCATCATGGGGTCGCTGTTGGTGGGCGCTTGGCCCGCTATCCATGAATATGGGTTGGGCTTTTTCACCCGTACCGAGTGGGATCCTGTGCAGGACCAATACGGTGGCTTGGTGATGATTTATGGCACTTTGATGACTTCGCTGATTGCCCTGGTCATCGCCGTGCCTGTGAGCTTTGGGATTGCCCTGTTCCTGACGGAGCTGTCGCCCAACTGGCTGCGCCGCCCGCTGGGCACGGCCATTGAATTGCTGGCTGCTGTGCCTTCAATTGTGTACGGCATGTGGGGCCTGATGGTGTTTGGCCCGGTGCTGGCCACCTATGTGCAGCAGCCACTGCAAAGTTTGTTTGATGGCGTGCCCTATTTGGGTGCACTGGTGTCTGGCCCGCCGGTTGGTATCGGTATTTTGTCTGCAGGCATCATCTTGGCCATCATGATCATTCCCTTCATTGCCTCGGTGATGCGGGATGTGTTTGAAGTGACACCGGCCCTGCTTAAAGAGTCGGCCTATGGCCTGGGTGCGACCACCTGGGAAGTGGTCTGGAAGGTGGTGCTGCCGTATACCAAGGCTGGTGTGCTGGGCGGCATCATGCTGGGCCTGGGGCGTGCGCTGGGTGAGACCATGGCCGTGACCTTTGTGATCGGCAATATGAACCAGCTCAATTCGGTGTCGATGTTTGAAGCGGCCAACAGCATTACCTCGGCGCTGGCCAATGAGTTTGCCGAGGCGGGCGAAGGTTTGCACCAGGCATCGTTGATTTATCTGGGCTTGGCACTGTTCTTCATCACCTTTGTGGTGCTGTCGCTGTCCAAGCTGCTGCTCAACCGCCTGCAAAAGAACGAAGGGGCACGCACATGAGCACCTCAAGCCAACAACTGATTGTTGCCGAAAAACTCCAGGCACAGCGCCAGGCGCGCTACGCTGCGCGCAAGCGCTTAAACCAGGTCGCGCTGACGCTGTCGCTGGCCGCCATGGCCTTTGGGGTGTTCTGGCTGATCTGGATCTTGTGGGAAACCATCCGTTTGGGCATTGGTGGGCTGAGCTTTTCACTGTTCAGCGACATGACCCCGCCGCCCAATGAAATGGGTGGTTTGGCGAATGCCATTTTCGGCTCTTTTGTGATGGTGACGCTGGCCACGTGTGTGGGCACGCCGATTGGTGTGATGGCGGGTGTGTACCTGGCCGAATATGACAAAAAAAGCTGGCTGGCGGCCACGACACGTTTTGTTAACGACATTTTGCTGTCCGCCCCCTCCATCGTCATCGGCTTGTTTGTGTATGCGGTGGTGGTGGCCAAGTTCAAGAGTTTTTCTGCCTATGCCGGGATTGTGGCGTTGGCGCTGATCGTGATTCCCGTGGTGATTCGCACCACAGAAAACATGCTCACGCTGGTGCCTGCGGCCTTGCGCGAAGCCGCGTATGCACTGGGAACCCCGAAGTGGAAAGTGATTTTGGCCATCACGCTGCGTGCGGCACGCGCTGGCGTGATCACTGGGGTGTTGTTGGCGGTGGCACGCATTGCGGGCGAAACCGCACCGCTGCTGTTTACGGCGTTGAACAACCAATTCTGGAATGGTGACTTGGCCAAACCCATGGCCAGCTTGCCCGTGACGATTTTTAAGTTCGCCATGAGCCCCTACGAAAACTGGCAACAGCTGGCGTGGGCGGGCGTGTTCCTGATTACGGTGGCCGTGTTGGCCCTGAATATCTTGGCCCGTGTACTCACGCGCCAGAAATAAATTTGCAAGGATTTGACGATGTCTACTGCAACATTGACGGCACCCGCGATTGCACCTATCAGCGGTCGGTCCAAACTCTCGGTGCGGGATTTGAACTTCTACTATGGCAAGTTCCACGCGCTCAAGAACATCAATCTGGAAATCCCGGAAAAGAAAGTCACTGCCTTCATCGGCCCTTCGGGCTGCGGCAAGTCCACGCTGCTGCGCACTTTCAACCGCATGTATGAGCTCTACCCCGAGCAGCGCGCAGAAGGGGAAATCTTGTTGGATGGCGAGAACCTGCTGACCAGCAAGCAGGACGTGGCGCTGATCCGTGCCAAGGTGGGCATGGTGTTCCAAAAGCCCACGCCGTTTCCCATGTCCATCTACGACAACATCGCTTTTGGGGTGAAGCTGTTTGAAAGCCTGGACGGCGCAGACATGGATGAGCGCGTAGAGTGGGCGCTGCGCAAAGCCGCGCTGTGGACCGAGGTGAAAGACAAGTTGCACCAAAGCGGCTCGAGCCTGTCGGGCGGCCAGCAGCAACGCTTGTGCATTGCCCGCGGCATTGCGATCAAGCCCGAAGTGCTGTTGCTGGACGAGCCTTGCTCTGCGCTCGACCCCATCTCTACCGCCAAGGTGGAAGAGTTGATTGCCGAGCTGAAGAACGACTACACCGTGGTGATTGTTACGCACAACATGCAGCAAGCAGCCCGCTGTAGCGACTACACCGCCTACATGTATTTGGGCGATCTGGTGGAGTTTGGAGAAACCGAACAATTGTTCTTCAAGCCCCAGCGCCGCGAGACCGAAGACTACATCACAGGCCGATTTGGCTAATCCAGAAGGAAACAGACATGCCCGATAAGCATTTGTCGACCCAATTTGACAGCGAACTCAATCGTATTTCTTCGCGTGTGATGGAACTGGGCGGTCTGGTAGAACGCCAGATCAGCCAGGCCATCTACGCATTGACCCAGTTCAATCTGGAGGCGGTGCAGCAAGTGGCCGCACTGGAAGAGCGTGTGAATGCCATGGAGGTGGAGATTGATTACGAGCTGACTTCCATCATCGGCCGCCGCCAGCCCACAGCGCGCGATTTGCGCATGCTGATGGCTTTTTCCAAAGTGACTGCCAATCTGGAGCGCATGGGCGATGAAGCGCACAAGATGGCCCGCATGGTCAAGTCCATCATCGAAAGCGGTGCAGCACGCAATCTGCCCTCCAGCGAGTTGCGGGTGGCGGCCGAGATGGCTTCTGCACTGCTACGCAAGGCACTGGATGCCTTGGCGCGCTTGGACACCAAGGCCGCGCTGGGTATCTTGAAAGAAGATGATCTGATTGACGATGAGTTTGATGGCTTTGTGCGCAAACTCATCACGTACATGATGGAAGACCCGCGCACCATCTCGGCCAGCTTGGACCTGCTGTTCCTGGCCAAGGCCATCGAGCGCATTGGCGATCACTCCAAGAACGTGGCGGAGCTGATCATCTACCTGGTCGAAGGCAAAGATATTCGTCACCTGTCGATGGATGTGATTGAGTCCACCGTGCGTTAAACGAGCTTAGGTAAGAAGCATGAAGAAATTGCCGCAAGTACTGATCGTGGAAGACGAGCCAGCGATTGCAGAGCTGATCGCTGTGAATCTGCGCCACAACGGCTTTGCTCCTTTGTGGGCCGAAGATGGCGTGAGTGCGCAGCGTGAACTGGATGCTGCCTTGCCCGATGTGATCTTGCTGGACTGGATGTTGCCTGGGGGCTCCAGCGGTTTGAATCTGGCGCGCAAATGGCGGGCTGACCCACGCACCAAGCAAGTTCCCATTTTGATGCTGACGGCGCGTGGCGATGAGCCCGACAAAATTGCGGGGCTGGACGCGGGTGCGGACGACTACATCACCAAACCCTTCTCCACCCAAGAGCTGCTGGCTCGAATTCGCGCAGTATTGCGCCGGCGCACGCCAGAGCAGGCGGGCGAGCGCGTGCAGGTGGGTGCTTTGGTGCTCGATAGCGACACGCACCGCGTGACCTTTCAGGATCAGTTGCTCAAGCTGGGGCCTACCGAGTTCAAACTGCTCAGTCACCTGATGCACAACCCCGAGCGCGTGCACAGCCGTGCGCAGTTGCTGGACAAGGTGTGGGGCGATCACGTCTATATTGAAGAGCGCACCGTTGACGTGCACATCAAACGCTTGCGCGAAGCGCTGGGTGAGGCCGGCGCTTTGGTGGAAACCGTGCGTGGCGCAGGCTATCGTTTGTCGACCAACGCTTAAGGATGAGTGATGGTGGCTTGGCGCTGGATGGAGTTGTTGCTTTTGCAGGCCGTGCTGGGTGGCGCTGCTGCTTGGCTGTGGGGTGTGTGGGCGGCTTTTGCGGGCATGGCGGTGGCTGCTTGGCTGTGGATGGCATGGGATAACTGGCAGGTGCGCCGCTTGCGGCAGTGGCTGATGCAAGGGGAGCTGACGGCGGCCTCGCCGCTGCAAGGTATCTGGGGGATGCTGGCCACTTATGTGCGACGTGCCGTGCGTTCGCGTGAGCAGGCCGTGGTGGCCGCAGAGCAGCGGGTCCAAGATATTTTGGCGGCGTTGCAGGCCAGCCCCAATGGCCTGGTGCTGCTGGATGCGCAGGGCCACATTGAGTGGTGCAACCGCATGGCGGAGCGCCACTTCGGTTTTGATGCACAGCGCGATATCCAGCAAACCATTGGCAATTTGGTGCGCGACCCGGCTTTTAGCAGCTATTGGTCCAGCCAAGACTTTACGCACCCGGTGCTGATGGTGGGGCGCGACAGCACACCATCACGGCCGGTGATGTTGTCGGTGCATATCTATCCGTACGGCGATGGCCGCCACTTGCTCTTGGCGCGCGACATTACGGCACTGGAGCAGGCAGAAGCCATGCGCCGTGACTTTGTGGCCAACGTCTCGCATGAAATTCGCACACCGCTGACCGTGTTGGTGGGGTTTGTTGAGACGCTGCAAACCTTGGAGTTGTCGCCCCAAGAGCACAAACACTATCTGGCATTGATGGCCCAGCAAGCAAGCCGCATGCAGAACTTGGTGCAGGATCTGCTCACGCTGTCACGCTTGGAAGGCAGCCCGCTGCCCGGTTTGAGTGACTGGTTTCCCGTGTCGGCCATGCTGCGCCAGTGTGCGATAGAGGCACAGGCGCTGTCCAAGTTGCTGACCAAGGGCGCTGGTGCGGTGCACGCCATCACATTTCCGGCGGCCGATGCACCGGGCATGGATTGGGAAATTGCAGGCACGCAGGCCGAGTTGATCAGTGCTTTTTCCAACCTGATCAGCAATGCACTGCGCTACACGCCAGCAGGCGGGAGTGTGCAGGTGCGCTGGGAGGTGCAGCCCGATGGCAGCGCATGTTTCTCGGTCAAAGACTCGGGGCCAGGCATTGACCCCGCGCACATTGGCCGGTTGACGGAGCGTTTTTACCGGGTGGACCGCAGCCGCTCCAGAGATACGGGCGGAACTGGGCTGGGACTGGCGATTGTGAAGCACTCCTTGCAGCGTCACGATGCCAAGCTGGAAATTCACAGCCAGCTGGGCGCGGGTGCCACGTTCAGTGCACTGTTTCCAGCCAATCGCCTGCGCAGTGCGCGCCATGCGCAACCAGTGGTTGATGTGGAGCCCAAGTAGGCAGTCTGATCGCAGCAGCGAGGCTGCTACAGACCCAAGAAAAAAGGTGGCCTCCAGCCTAATGCCGGTCAGTTAAGAACTGACTGGCATTTTTTGTTGCGAATTTGCTGGGGTTTCGCTGGACCGCTCTGGGGTATGAACGCGCCAAGCGCCGCTCGGGAATCACGAACCAATGGGCTGGATCAAAGAGCAGCGCTAAATGCCTGGGCAGCGTAGCGGCTGACGCCAGGGGCAAAGCGCAGCACATTGATGATGGCCATGGCGCCCGCATCAAAGCCCATGCGCGAAGGTGCGGGCCAGCGTTGGCGATAGCGCGGTGTGCAACCCAACGCATGCAAGTAAAAAGGGGACGGTTGAATACGTCCCCTTTTTACTTGCATGCTTGCGACTGGCTGAACTGACTGGCATTAGGCCTCCAGCCACCTTTTTTATTTGTGTGCCAGCAGCACTTTGCGTAGCAAGAAAACAAAAAGAATAGCTACTAGCGCAAGTGCAATAGCACTTCCAATCCAAAAAGGTGTTGGATTCGTTGACCAGTAAGCGCTGGTAGCTTCATTTTTATAAGCAAGCCAATAGCCGCCGCCCAAGCCGCCGCCCCATAGCAAGCTGCAATACACCACCAGCGGCGCGACCGTGACGCGCCAGCAGCGCAGCAAGAAAATGCATACGCACTGGATGCTGTCCGCAGCGTGGTACAGCGCCACCCACAGCAGCAATGCAGAGGTGAGGGCGATCACGCCGGGGTCGGCGGTGTAGACATGGGGTATGGCATGGCGCGCAACCAGCAAGCTGCCGCTGAGCACTAAGCCGCTGACGAGCGCAATTTTGACGCCCAACCATGCCAGCGCTTGCGCCTGTGCCTCGTTGCCTGCACCGCGCCACCAACTCACGCGCGCGCTGATGGCAATCCCCAGTGACAGCGGCACCATGTAGCACACGGCAGCCAAATTGGCCGCAATTTGATGGCTGGCTGCAGCCAGTGCCCCTTGGCGGGCAACAAACAAAGCCACCAGGGTGAAGGAAGTGACTTCAACCAAGATAGACAGCCCCGCAGGCACGCCCAAGCGTAAAAAAGCACCCAAACGGCGCCAATCAGGGGCTTCCATGCGTTGCCAAAGCTGCAGCGGAGCGTAGAGCTTTTGGCAGCGCATCAAAATCACCGCCAAGATGGCAATCGCGTAATCCACCAGCAAAGTGGCCCAGGCACAGCCGGCAGCGCCTTGGGCTTCAATGCCCCAGCCACCAAAAGTGAACCAGATCGACAGCGGCACTTTCAGCACTAGGGCGCCGACTTGCAACCACGTCACCAGTTGGGGGTGCCCCAGTGCCTGGTTGAGTGTGGTGTATAGAGGCGGAAAAACATGGCCGATGGCAACGCCCAGCCCACAATCATCAAGTAGGCGCGCACATCGGCTTGCATGCTTTCAGGCACTTCGGTCCAGGCCAGCAGGGTGTCAGGAAAGACCAGCACCAGCATGCCCAAGGCCGTAAAACCGAAGGCGAGGTAGAGCGACTGGCGGAAAGAGGCGCCAATCGCTGTGGTCTCCCCCTTGCCGTGCTGCTCTGCCCAGATGGGCAGCAGGGCCTGCAAAACGCCCATGAGTGAAACGTAGACGCTCACAAACACCGCCGATGCGACGGACAAGGCAGCCAGCGCATCGGAGGAAAAGCGCCCTGCGACAATGGTGTCCGTCACGCCAAAGGCCATGACAGCCAATTGCCCGGCAAGCACGGTGCCTGCATGCCGCGCGATGGTGGCAAGTTCACGCATCCATCACTCCCGCTTTAAGGCGCGCGGCGCAGCACCAGCAAGTGATCGCGGCGGTCGGTAGGGCGTGCCACTTGCTCCACCAACTGCCATTGCGCAGCGATGGCGCTGTCCATGGCAGACCAAGCGGCGGGGGTGGCAATCAGCCAGTTGCAAGTGGTGCCTGTGCCGGTGTTCAAGCCGCTTTCTAGCTTCCATGGCGTGTGAAAGCGAAATGCGGTGGTGAGCGCGGCGTTAAAGCCCAGGGTGTGTACGCACTGCACATGCTTGGGCATGACTTGGGCAACCGCATTCACATGGGGCGCATAGCTGCGGCCATAGTCCAGCATGGGCAGCCACAGCGTCATCAACAGCACCCAGCCCAGCACGGTGCCGCCAGCGGGCACGGCCAAGCTCTTCCAGATGGCTGCGCGATGGCGGCGCGTACGCCACGCCACCAGCAGTAGCCAAGCAACGGTGGCTGCCAGCGCCACCAAGAAGGGAAAGAGGGCAAATGAAGGCTCAAAACCAATCGCCAGGCGTTGTACGTTCTCTGCGGGCTTGGCTGGAAAGCCAGTTTGCACGGAAATCCATACCACCCAGATCGTGATGGCCGAGATGGAAAAGAAGAACAGCGTCAGCCAATCGATTAACGCCGCCAAGCTGCGTTTGAAGGTGGGCAGTGCAAATGCAGCCAAGGCGGCAATGGCAGGCAGTGCCAGAATCAAGGCGCGGTCACCGTCCTGGGTGAAGATGGTGCAAAACAGTGCCGTGGCCCATAGCCACAACGGCCATGCCACATGGGGGTTGTGCGCAGGGCGTTGCAGCTGCCAGCGCCAGCGCCACATGGCCCACAGCGACAAAGGCCAGGCGGGCCAGCTGAACCACATCAGCAAACGAGTAAGGCTTTGCCAGTCTTTGCCCTTTACCCAGGGGTTAATCAGGCGGTACTCCCACAGGCCCAAGGCCGAGGCGGTAGCCGCGGCGACGCCGATTGACAGCAACCACCATGCCGCCCAGCTATAGCGCTGGGGCAGTTTAGGAGTTTGAATGCACAGCGCCATGGCAGTGGCACCTGCGCCCAGAACGGCCGCCATAGATGGTGCGCCTGCCAATGTGAGCGCCAGCGTGCCGAGTAACGCAGCCACTGCTGATAACTTGGGTTGCCACCACATGGAGGCCGCCGCAAAAAAGATGGCGCTGACGGCGCTCAATTGCACAAGCGTATGGCTGGTTTCGTGAGAGAGTTGGGTCAGGCCCAGGCAAGCCAACAATGCCAACAAGCCACCATCGGCTAGTGCACGTGCATAGTCGGTGGGAGAGGCTTCTCCGCCAAAAGCAAAAGCCACGGGCTGTGCACCCGGGCTGCGTGCCAAGTTAAACACCGCACGCCAAGTGCACAGCAGTGTGACAGCAAGTAGAAGTATGAAGGGCAGGCGCACTACCAAGTCTGCGGGCATGGCGGCTGGCAGCCACTGCAGCGCCCAAGCACCCAGCCAGTATTGCAGCAAGCCTGGTGCGCTGGGCACCATGCCATCCAGCTGTGGCTGCAGCCACGAACTCTCTCCCTGTGCCATGGCTTGCATATAGCCAAATGCCGTCATGTCTACTTCACGCCAAGGCTCTCTGCCTACAAAACCTGCGAGGATGTAGATGGTGCACAACAGCAACATGATCCAGCGAGGCAAGCTGCGGGCTGCATTGTGGGCAACGATGGCGGGTGAGGGCGGATTCATGAAAGCGTTCTCAGCAGGCCTGATACAAGCCGGGCGATGGATCAAAAATGAGATTGGGGCTAAGCATGCCACGACTGCAGTGAATGTGCTGCGATGTTGGCGTTGCAGGATGGCTGCCGCTTGCAAATGAAAAAAGGCAGCCTGGTCGCCCAGACTGCCTTTTGGCGAAGAGGTAAAAAATTACTTCTTGCCGAAGCGGTTGCGGAACTTTTCCACACGGCCGCCCATGTTGTCCACCGACTTTTGTGTGCCAGTGTAGAAGGGGTGCGATTCAGAAGAAGTATCCAGCTTGAACAGAGGATATTCCTTGCCTTCGAAAGTTTCTGTTTCTTTGGTGTTGACGCAAGAACGTGTTACGAACTTGAAGTCGTTGGACATGTCAACGAACAGAACTTCACGGTAATCGGGGTGGATGCCTTCTTTCATGATCTTCCTTTAGTCAAGTGCGGCAGCCGTGTCGAACCCGAAGCAACCTTTGCTCCGAAAATGCATTCCACATACTTACCGCAATAAAAGCCCTGCATTATAGCTTGAGGGGCCAAATTTCTGCCAAGCGCTTGGGCTATTTAGCCACCGCGACGCATCATGTCGAAGAACTCGACGTTGGTCTTGGTTTGCTTCATGTTTTTAAGCATGAGCTCCATCGATTCGATTTCGTCCATGTTGTACATGAACTGACGCAAGATGCGCGTCTTTTGCAGAATCTCAGGAGGCAATAGCAGCTCTTCGCGGCGGGTGCCCGATTTGGATAGATCGATTGCTGGGAACACGCGCTTTTCGTACAAGCGACGGCTCAGGTGGATTTCGCAGTTGCCGGTGCCCTTGAATTCTTCAAAGATCACTTCGTCCATACGCGAGCCGGTGTCCACCAGTGCGGTGGCAATGATGGTCAGCGAGCCGCCTTCTTCCACATTGCGTGCCGCGCCAAAGAAGCGCTTGGGGCGATGCAGTGCATTGGAGTCCACACCACCGGAGAGCACCTTGCCCGACGAAGGAACGACGTTGTTGTAAGCACGGGCCAAACGTGTGATCGAGTCCAGCAGGATCACCACATCTTTCTTGAGCTCAACCAAGCGCTTGGCGCGTTCAATCACCATCTCGGCCACGTGCACGTGGCGAGTGCCAGGCTCGTCAAAGGTCGAGGCGATGATTTCGCCCTTGACCGAGCGCTGCATTTCCGTCACTTCTTCTGGGCGCTCATCCACCAGCAGCACCATCAGGTGCACATCGGGATTGTTGGCCGTGATGGCGTGGGCAATGTGCTGCATCATCATGGTCTTGCCGCTCTTGGGAGGGGCAACGATCAGTGCGCGCTGGCCGCGGCCGATCGGGGCAATGATGTCAATGATGCGGCCGGTGATGTTCTCTTCGCTCTTGATGTCGCGCTCAAGCTTCATCTGTTCCTTGGGGAACAGGGGCGTCAAGTTCTCGAACATCACCTTGTGCTTGTTCGATTCGGGCGAATTGCCGTTGACCTTGTCCAGCTTGGTCAGTGCAAAGTAGCGTTCGCCATCCTTGGGCGTGCGCACTTCGCCTTCAATCATGTCGCCAGTGTGCAGGTTAAAACGGCGTACCTGGCTGGGCGAGATGTAGATGTCGTCGGTGCTGGCGGTGAAGTTGGTGTCGGGGCTGCGCAGAAAGCCAAAGCCATCGGGCAGAATTTCCAGCACGCCGTCAGCGAACACTTGCTCGCCGGCTTTGGCCCGCTTTTTGATGATGGCGAACATCAGCTCTTGCTTGCGCATGCGGCCAACGTTTTCAATATCAAGCGCTTCGGCCTGCTTCAACACTTCAGACACGTGCAGTGCCTTGAGTTCGTTAAGGTGCATCTGGAGTTACTCCTTGCAAGGAGTTCAAAGAAATCTGGGGATGTGGCGAATGCCAGAGTAATCGGCGAGGAGCGCAGTACGTCGATGGCTTGCCAAGATGATCAGAAGCGGCCGCCAATGCTTTGGGCCGTGATCAGGAATTGATTATGACAGGAAAAGAAAGCAAATTGCACACTAGTTTGTGTCTGGCAATTTGCAAAGATGTGGTGCGAGGCTGACACAGGCCTGCGTATGACTGCCAGAGCACGCTGCGCGCCTGCTCTGGCTTGGGGATTTAAGCGATCTGTTGATCGATGAATGCCGTCAACTGGGGCTTGGCCATGGCGCCTACCTTGGTCGCTACCAGTTCACCGTTCTTGAAGACCATCAGTGTGGGGATGCCGCGAATGCCGAACTTGGCGGGGATTTCGCGGTTTTCGTCCACGTTCATCTTGGCAATCGTGATCTTGCCTTCGTAGGTCTTGGCGACGTCGTCCAAAATGGGTGCAATCATCTTGCAAGGGCCGCACCATTCGGCCCAGTAGTCCACCAGCACGGTGCTGCCGGGTTGCAGCACGTCGGCCTCAAAGCTGGCATCGGTGACATGCTTGATGAGTTCGCTTGCCATGAAGTTATTTCCTTGTTGTGTAGTTGGGGCGGGTGCGCTCGCGCGCGCACGTTGGAAGTCCCAATAATTGTGACAGAAACGAATGTCCGGGCGTGCAGCATGGCTGCGCAAAATAGCTATGCCGCGTATAGCTGTGTGCAATGCTGCTAAGGGCGTGGGCAGGGCTGGGTCTTGGGCGAGGCGTTATGCTGCCTGCCCTTTGGTGTTGGGTCACCGTGTCATTGTGAAAGATTGGGTTGTCTATGTCTGCTGCCGCGCTACTGCCAGCTTTGAAATGTGATGTTGCGATTGTGGGGGCTGGCCCTGCAGGGTTGATGGCGGCAGAAGTGCTGTCGGCCCAAGGCGTGCAGGTGCATGTGTTTGATGGCAAGGCCTCGGTGGGGCGCAAGTTTTTGCTGGCTGGTAAAGGGGGCTTGAACCTCACCCACTCGGAAGCTTTTGAGCGGTTTGTGGAGCGCTACGGTGATGCGCAGCCCATGCTGCGGCCGCTGCTGAAAGAGTTTGGTGCAGACACGCTGCGTGCTTGGGCGCAGAGCCTGGGCGTTGGCACGTTTGTGGGCACCTCGGGCCGTGTGTTTCCCAGCGATATGAAGGCGGCGCCCTTGCTGCGCGCGTGGCTGGCGCGCTTGCGTGCACAAGGTGTGGTGTTTCATATGCGGCACTTATGGAAAGGCTGGAATGCCGATCAAGCCTTGCTGATGGATACCCAGGAAGGGGTGCTGCCTGTGCAGGCCAAGGCGACCTTGCTGGCGCTGGGCGGCGGAAGCTGGGCGCGCTTGGGCTCCGATGGCGCCTGGGTGCCGCTGCTGCAAGCCAAGGGGGTGGATGTGGCCAGCCTGCAATCGGCCAATTGCGGTTTTGATGTGGGCGAGCCTGCAGCGGTGACGCCAGATACAACAACCCACCGTGACTTCTTCAAAGAGCTGGTAGGGGCCAAGCCGCAGATTGCCAAGGGCTGGAGCGCGGTGTTTAGCGAGCGCTTTGCAGGCGCGCCGCTGAAGTCGGTGGCGATTCACTTTACTGACAGCCTGGGGCGTAGCTTTGAGCGCCGCGGAGAGTTTGTGGTCACTGCCACTGGCGTGGAGGGCAGTTTGATTTATGCCGTCTCCAACTTGCTGCGCGATGAAATCACGCGCACTGGCAGCGCCACTTTTGCGTTGAATTTGTTGCCCGCTTTCTCGCCAGAAAAGGTGTTGCAAGAAGTGCGTCACCCGCGTGGCGCGCGCAGTTTGTCGAGCCACCTCAAAGGGCGCTTGGGGTTGGACGGGGTGAAGGCTGGCTTGCTGTACGAAGTGCTCAGCAAAGAGACCATGCAAAACCCGGTCAAGCTGGCGCAGGCCATCCAATGTCTGCCGATCACCGTGGTGGCTGCGCGCCCGATGGATGAGGCCATCAGCACTGCGGGTGGGGTGACGTGGGCAGCGCTGGATGAGCAACTGATGTGCAAGGCGCTGCCTGGCGTGTTCTGTGCAGGCGAGATGGTGGACTGGGAGGCGCCTACGGGCGGCTATCTGCTCACCGCTTGCTTTGCCACGGGCGCACGCGCTGCACGTGGCATACAGTCGTATTTGCAGTCATAAATCAATAGCTGCTAGCGCTTGTGAATAAACGATTTCAGTTGGTTTATTTATTGAAATCTTTGATTGATAAGCGCAGCAAGCTATGGTTATTGAATATTTATTCTGTCGGTGATCTCTCATTTGCACATGTCTTTGCGTGATGTTTTAGAGCGCTGGCAGGCGCCTATCTATTTGGTAACTGTGGTGCTTGCGGCTGTTTCTGCCTGGCGGTTTGGTGGCATGCAGGTGCTGAAAGTGGCCATCAACCCGGCGCTGGCAATCATGCTGTACGTCACTTTTTTGCAAGTGCCGTGGACGGCATTGCGTGCGGTGTGGGTGCAAGGCCGTTTTTTGCTGGCGCTGCTGGTGACCAATTTTGTAGCGATTCCCTTGCTGGTGGGTGTGCTGAGCCTGATGCTGCCCAGCGACGAGCTGCTGCGCTTTGGCGTGTTGCTGGTGTTGCTGGCGCCTTGCATTGACTACGTGGTCACCTTCGCGCACATGGGCAAGGCGGATGCGCGGTTGCTTCTGGCTTGCACCCCTGTGTTGCTGGTGGTGCAAATGTTGCTGTTACCCTTTTATATAGAGGTCATGCTGGGTTCGCAGGCTGCAGACTGGGTGCAACTAGGGGCGTTTGCTGATGCCTTCATATGGCTGATTGTGGCGCCGCTGGCGCTAGCAGTGGCCACGCAACGGTGGGCGCAGCGCTCCAGTACAGGTCAGCGTTGGAGTGCTGTACTGGCTTTGCTGCCCGTGCCGGCCACGGCAGCGGTTTTGTTCGTGGTGATGGCTGCCGTGGTGCCGCAGCTGGGGGCTGCACCTGATGCAGTCAGGCAGGTGCTGCCGGTTTATGTGGCGTTTGCGGTGCTGGCACCTGCGGTAGCTTGGTGTGTGGCCCAGCTTTTCAAGCTGCCTGCACCTGCCGCGCGGGCAGTCGCTTTCAGCGGCAGTACGCGCAATTCATTGGTGGTGTTGCCACTGGCATTGGCAGTGCCTGGCGCTATGCCTGTGCTACCTGCCGTGATTGTGGCGCAGACCCTGGTGGAGCTGCTCAGTGAACTGGTGTACATCCAGCTCATGCCCAAGCTGCGTTAGATCAGCAGGTGAGCGTGCGCGAGCCTATGCACGATTGCGGCAGGGCAGCGCACAGCGCAATCAGCATGTTGAGATGGGATGGAGGGGCGAGTATTTCTTTGATTGCCAAAGATGCCCTGGAGAACAGTTGACAACCCTTACCTCGGCACTGGTTCCACAGTTAGGGCTGCTTGGTTCCCCACCTGACCCGGTTGGCCGCTTCCCCATGCGAGGGGGGCTGTCAGAATTGATTATAGGTGGGTTTGCGTCACGCAGAAGTGACGCACGCAGATAAACATGCCTACGCCAAGGATGTAAAGCCCGTAGCCCGTAGAATTCGCCCCTATGTCTTATCTCGTGCTCGCTCGTAAATACCGTCCTCGCAACTTCGCCGAAATGGTGGGGCAGGAGCACGTTGTGCAAGCTTTGGGCAATGCGCTCACGCAGCAGCGTTTGCACCATGCCTATTTGTTCACGGGAACACGTGGCGTGGGCAAGACCACGGTGTCGCGTATTTTTGCCAAGTCGGTGAACTGCACGGGCGCTGATGGTCAAGGTGGTATCACTGCCACGCCCTGTGGCGTATGCCCTGCATGTACTGAAATTGATAGCGGGCGCTTTCCAGACTATATCGAGCTGGATGCGGCTTCCAACCGTGGTGTGGATGAGGTGCAAAGCCTGCTGGAGCAGGCGGTGTACAAGCCGGTGCAAGGGCGCTTTAAGGTCTTCATGATCGACGAGGTGCACATGTTGACCAACACGGCCTTCAACGCGATGTTGAAGACGCTGGAGGAACCACCGGAGTATCTCAAATTTGTGCTGGCCACCACCGACCCACAGAAAGTGCCGGTGACGGTGCTTTCGCGTTGTTTGCAGTTCAATCTGCGCCCAATGGCGCCAGAGACAGTCTTTGAGCACCTGACCAAGGTGCTTGCCAAAGAGGCCATTCCGGCAGAACCGCAAGCACTCAAATTGTTGGCGCGTGGGGCGCGTGGCTCCATGCGCGATGCGTTGTCACTGACCGATCAGGCCATCGCTTTTGGCTGTGGGCAGTTGCAAGAAGACGCTGTGCGCCAGATGCTGGGAAGTGTGGATCGCAGCTATGTGTTTCGTCTGATTGCGGCCTTGGCCCAAGGCGATGGACGCACCGTGGTCGAAACCGTGGATGCATTGCGCTACAACGGGGTGTCTGCCGCTTCCACGCTGGAAGAAATGTCTTCTGTACTCCAGCGTATGGCGGTAATGCAGGTGGTGCCTGATATGACGGCAGCAGTGGATCTGGCTGACCCTGATGCCGCAGCTATGGCTGATTTGGCGCAAGTTATGCCTGCTGATGAGACACAGCTGCTCTACAGCATTTGCTTGCACGGGCGCCAAGAACTCGGTTTGGCGCCTGATGAGTATGCTGCGCTCACTATGGCGCTGTTGCGTCTGCTGGCGTTCAAGCCGCAAGCGGCCTCGCAAAAAGGTGCAACGGCATCTGCGGCAGAAAAAAAAACACTGAATCTGCCTGATTTGCCGGCTGCCAAGACTCAAGCTGAGCCACAGCAGCCACAGCAGCCACAGCAGCCACAGCAGCCACAGCAGCCACAGCAGCCACAGCAGCCACAGCAGCCACAGCAGCCACAGCAGCCACAGCAGCCACAGCAGCCACAGCAGCCACAGTCTGTGAAAGTGGTGCCAGCGCAAATTCCGATTGCTGTGCAAGAGCACGAGGCTTTAAACACCGCGGTGTTGGAGCAAGAGCGATCAGCGCAGGAGATGCCTCCGCCATGGGAGGAACTGCCCCTAGAGGCGATGGATACCGCGCCCGGCTATCTCGATGAGCAGCCCCCGGTATGGGACGATGTGCCGCTAGAAGCTTCGCTGCCGGCAGAAAGCGAAGCCGTGCAAGTGCCAGTAAAGGGCGTAGCGCAGGATGCAATTCAAGCGCTGGAGCCAACTCCCCTGGGAGATACATGGCATGCCATCGTGACGCAACTGGATGAGGCGCAGGCGATTGTTGCGCTGGTGCGTGAGCTGGCGATGCAGTCTCAGCTGATCGCGCAAGAAGGCCATGTGTGGACATTGCGCGTGCAGCGCACTTCGCTCAACCAGGCGATGCCACGTGAACGTTTGCTCAAGGCTTTGGCGCACATCACAGATTGCACCAGCTTGCATGTGGAAAATGGCAAGGTCTCCGATACGCCTGCGTTGCGCAACAAGGCGCGCGCTGAAGCACGGCAAAAACAAGCGGAAGCGATTGTGATGAACGACCCCAGCGTGCAGCACCTGCAGCAAAGTTTGGGCGCCACCATCGTGCCCGGTAGCATTCGCCCGGTATAAGTGAAACAACGTTCGGGGTGTGCCAAGTCGTGGCACTATTGGCACCATCTGATTTTTAAGTGACAAACAAAGGAAACCAACCATGTTCAACAAAGGACAACTCGCCGGTTTGATGAAGCAAGCGCAAGCCATGCAGGACAACCTGAAGAAGGCGCAAGACGAGCTGGGCAACGTCGAAGTAGAAGGCGAGTCGGGCGCAGGCTTGGTGAAGGTGGTGATGACTTGCAAGCACGACGTCAAGCGCGTCACTATTGACCCGAGTCTGCTGGGCGAGGACAAGGACATGCTGGAAGACTTGGTCGCTGCTGCTTTCAACGCTGCTGTGCGCAAGGCAGAAGAAACTTCCAACGAAAAAATGTCCAAGCTGACTGCTGGCATGCCTGGTCTGCCAGGTGGGATGAAGTTCCCCTTCTAAATTACAGGGGACCAGTTGATGCAAGGGAAAGCGTCTGCGCTTTCCCTTTTTTCTTGGTGTTTAGGTGTTAGTCATGTCAGATCTGCAGCCACTCGATCCACTCATTCAGGCATTGCGTCGCTTACCCGGAGTTGGGGTGAAGTCTGCGCAGCGCATGGCCTTTCACTTGATGCAGCGTGACCAAGAGGGTGCGCGCGTGCTCTCGCGTGCCTTGATGGAAGCGGTGGACTCTGTGCAGCACTGCACGCGCTGCAACACTTTTACGCACGATGTGGTGTGTCCTATTTGCCAGGATGCAGGGCGTGATGCTGCACGTTTGTGTGTGGTGGAGACGCCTGCCGATCTAGCAGCGATGGAGCGCACAGGCGCCTACAGTGGTTACTACTTTGTGCTGATGGGACGCATATCGCCCATGGATGGTGTGGGTGCCAAGGACATTGGCTTGCCACAGCTGCTGCAGCGGGTCGTGGATGGTGCTGTACAGGAGGTCATTTTGGCTACGAGCTTTACCACAGAGGGCGAAGCGACGGCGCATGCCGTGACGGAGTTGATGCAGGGGCGCAATATTCATGTGACGCGTTTGGCGCGCGGTGTCCCCGTGGGCAGTGAACTGGAGTACGTGGATCTGGGCACGATTGCGCATGCCTTGGTGGAGCGGCGCTAAAGAGCGGCTTTCATGCACACCAAAAAGCCCTGCAGTGCAGGGCTTTTTGGATGGTGACGCGCTACTAAGCGGCTGTGCAGTGCTTAGCGTTTTTTCTTGGTAGGCGTGCCGCCTTTGCTTTTTTGTGCCACTTTGGTGTCAGCTGCTTTCTTGGTGACAACTGTGGAGCGCACCTGTTTGCTTGGGGCTGACTTTTTGTTGTTAACGCCCGCAGCCTGAATTTTCACGGTTTTGTAGATGTCGAGTGACTGGCCTGCTGAGAGCTTGGCGGTGGTTTTGATGTCATTCCAGCGCGCCAAGTTGGCCACAGTCACGCCGTTGCGGCTGGCCACTTTGGCCATGGTGTCGCCCTTGCGAACCTTGACGGGAGTGCGGCGCGTGACTTCGGTGATTTCTGGAGCAAAGGCCAGCGTGCCGTGGTCTGCAATGTGCGAGGAGACATCGCTCAGGTGCTGTGATGTGCGCGGCACCATCAGCGCAGAGCCTGACTTGATCATCATGCGCGGGGGAATGCGGTTGACGCTGCGTAAGTCTGCTTCGCTCATGCCTACGCGTTGCGCGGCGTTGGCTACGGTCATGGTGCTGGGGGCAACCCATACGGTCCAGCTGGCATATTGGCCGTCGTTGTAGGCAGCAAAGTTGCGCTGAAAGACTTTGGCGTTGTCCCAGGGCAGCAGGATTTGCGTGGTGCCACCGGCAAAAATGGTGGGGCGGTGAAAAGAGGGGTTCAGTGCCTTGAAGTCTTCCAAGCGCACGTCAGCCAGGCGCGCAACCAACTCTACGTCCATATCGCGCTTGATGTCGACCGCTTGGAAGTAGGGGTGGTTTTCAATATTAGGCAGCTCAATATTGAACTTCTCGGGGTCAGCAATGATGTTTTTGACCGCCTGCAGTTTGGGTACGTAATTGCGGGTTTCGTTGGGCATGCTCAGCTCGACATAGCTGGTGCCTTGCCCCTGTTTCTCATTGCGCTTGATGGCACGGCCCACGCTGCCTTCGCCCCAGTTATATGCGGCCAGTGCCAAATGCCAGTCACCAAACATGCGGTGCAGTTTTTCAAGGTAGTCCAGCGCGGCCCTGGTGGATGCAAGCACATCACGGCGGTCGTCGCGAAAGGCATTTTGGGTCAGGTCAAAGTAAGAACCTGTAGCGGGCATGAATTGCCACATGCCTGCAGCCTTGGCGCTGGAGACGGCTTGAGGGTTGAACGCGCTTTCAATGTAGGGCAGCAATGCAAGCTCGGTGGGCATGTTGCGCTGCTCCAGCTCTTCTACGATGTGGTAGAGGTATTTGCTCGAACGCGTGGTCATGCGGTCGATGTAATCGGGGCGGCTGCCATACCACTGCTCTTGGGCGTCGACCAGATCGTGCTCCAGATCTGGAATTGCAAAGCCCTTGCGAATACGCTCCCACAGGTCATTGTTCGACTCCAGTGATGCAACTTTGGAAGTGCCGGTATGCGCGCGCGTGATGGGCTTGAGCGGTGCGTCGTAAGAGGCGGGTGATGTCGCGCAGCCAGCAAGCCATACGACGCTGAAGGCAATAAAAAGATGGCGCAGGTTCATCAGAATGCGTTTTTCCATTCACGCAGCGTGGCCAGCACGCTTGCGGGTTGTTCGGTTTGGGTGTTGGGGCGAAAGCGCAGTGCACTTTGCACTACCTGCTTAACGTCGCAACGCAAAAAAGGGTTGATCGCAAGCTCTTGCGCCAGCGTGGAAGGCAGCGTGGGGCGCTGCTGCTGGCGCAGTGCTTCACAATGCGCGCGGTATTGGAGCAACGCGGTGTTGCTTGGTTCCACCTCGCACGCAAATTTCAGATTGCTGACAGTGTATTCATGCGCACAAGCCACACGGGTGTTCTGCGGCAACTGGGCCAGTTGCTGTAGCGATGCATGCATTTGCTCGGCAGTGCCTTCAAACAGGCGACCACAGCCGCCAGAAAACAGGGTGTCGCCACAGAACAAAATCGGCGCTTGATCAGCAGGCTCGCAATACCACGCAATATGACCAGCGGTATGCCCGGGAACCTCCAGCACACGCCACGGCATGCCCAAGAGATGCAACTGGGTGGCTGCATCCACGCGCACCACGGGCTCAGGCAGCACTTCAAACGCGGGGCCGTATACCAAGGCGCCTGTGGCGTCGCGCAAGGCGTCAACGCCACCCACGTGGTCAGCATGGTGGTGGGTCACTAGAATGGCTTGGAGTTGCAGCTGGAGTGCTTGCAGCGCAGCTTGAACGGGCGCGGCGTCGCCGGGGTCGACCACCAGGGCTTGCTTGCCGTTGTGCAGCAGCCAGATGTAATTGTCAGAAAACGCGGGCAACGGCAAAAGGTTCATGAACGAGGCAAGTGAAAAAAGTCATCCGTGGATGGCAAAAGCTTTTGGGCGCTACTTGCTCGACTGGGAGCAGCAGCGCTGCGATGAGGCGGTGGCTGATATTTTCGGCTATCACAGCCTGCAACTGGGCTTGCCCATGTTGCACGCTCTGCGTCATAACCGCATGCCCCACCGATGGGTGGCATCGCCGACTCTCGATTTAAACCTTGATCGACCAGCTTGCCAAGACCCTGAGCAAGTTCAGCTGTTTTGTGCCCCTGAGGCCTTGCCTTTTGCCGAAGCCAGCATTGATCTGCTGGTGCTGCCGCACACCCTGGAGCTGTGCCAGGACCCGCATGCAGCCTTGCGCGAGGCGGTGCGGGTGCTGGTGCCAGAGGGGCGTCTTTTGCTGTTCGGACTCAACCCCTTTAGCTTGTGGGGACTTCAGCACGGCCTGGAGCGCACACAGGCGCCCAGCTTGAATGCCTGCAAAGGACTGCCTTATTGGCGCGTGCGTGACTGGCTGCAAGTGCTGGCGATGGATGTGGTGGCTGCGGATTTTGGCTGTCACGCCCCGGCTGTGGACAGTGAGGCTTGGCTGCAGCGCTGGCGTTGGATGGACAAGCTGGGCAACAAGGCGTGGCCCGTGCTGGGCGGTGCATACTGCGTGCTGGCTGTGAAAAAGGTGCACGGCATGCGGCTGATGGAGCCTGCATGGCGCTCTCGCAAAGCGACAGCGTCAGCTGCCACGGCGGCAGCGTGCCAGCAAGTGCCGCAAAGGAAAGAAATTTGAACCAGGTTGTGATTTATACGGACGGTGCCTGCAAAGGCAACCCCGGCCCCGGTGGCTGGGGGGTGTTGCTACAGGCGGGCCCCCACACCAAAGAACTGTTTGGTGGTGAGTTGGGCACCACCAATAACCGCATGGAGTTGCAGGCCGTGATTGAGGCGCTGCGTGCGCTTAAGCGCCCTTGTGATGTCCAGCTGTTTCTGGACAGTGAGTACGTGCGTAAAGGCATTACGGAGTGGATTCATGGCTGGAAAGCCAAAGGCTGGAAGACTGCATCCAAACAACCGGTAAAAAATGTCGAGCTGTGGCAGGAGCTGGATGCGTTGGTGGCCACCGCAGGGCACCGTATTGAGTGGCGCTGGGTCAAGGGCCATGCAGGTGACCCGGGCAATGAAAAGGCCGATGAGCTGGCCAACAAGGGCGTGGAGAAAGCTTTGGGAAGAATCTAAAGCTGAAGCTTTAAAAATAGTAGCCGCTAGCGCTCATATGGAAAGGACTTCAGATGGTTTTGTATCTGAAGTCCTTTGTTTTTAAGCGCTGCAAGCTCTGATTTATGCAGCGTTCTGCCCCGGTGCAGATGCACGTGGCAACTGCAACGTAGTGGCCAGCCCTGGGCTGACAAGCCGCCAAGTGATGCTGCCTTGGTGCAAGCGCGCAATAGCGCGCACGCTGGCAAGGCCGATGCCGTGACCAGCAAGCTGCTGGTGCGTGCTGGCGCGAAAAAAGTGCTGTCCCATGCGGACTAGTGCGTCTGCGGGAACGCCCCGGCCATGATCGCGCAGCTGCAAGGTTACGTGGTGTGCGCTGACTTGCAGCGCTATCTCCAGCGCAAAGCATGCTCCGTCGCCACCGTATTTGAGAAAGTTGTCCAGCAAGTTGGACAGTGCATTCGCTAGCAGGTGGGAGTCGCCCAGCACCCATGCATCGTCTTGCGCCTGGATCTGCAGTTGCACTTGGCGATCCACAAAAATGGGGTCATAAAACTCCAGCACCTCCTGCAGCACGCAGCGCAGGTTGAGCGGCGCAAAGCGTTGCTGGCCCAGGCCTGATTCCACTTCCGCCAGCAGCAGCATCTTGGCAAACAGGCGGTTGAGCTGTTGCAGCTCTTCTTGCACCAGCTCCAGCTGCGACTGGCGCTGGGCCTCGGGTGCATCCATGGCTAGCTGTACATGGTGCAAAGTGCGGCTCAGCGGTGTGCGCAGGTTGTGCGCGACCATATTCGATACATGGCGTATGCCGTGCACCAGCTGCTCCAACTGTTCCAACATGGTGTTGATGTCTTGCTCCAGCAGGCTGAATTCATCGCTGCGGCGGCTTTGGGGCAGTCGGAAATGCAAATTGCCTTGCCCCGCCTGGCGCATGGCGCGGCGCAGTGCTGCGGCGCGCTGGTCCATCAAATAGCGAAATGCCACGGCAGCCGCCAGCGACAGGCCCATGACCAAGGCCAGCGCGATGCCCGTGGCCTTGAAATAGCGGTCGCGAATGTCGCTCAGGGGTTGCAGATCACTGCCTGCCAGCAAGAAGCGGTCTTGGCCCAGGTCATGTACCTGCACGCGGCCCAGGAAGTGGCGGGCCTCTTGCTCCAGCATCACGTCTTGCAAACCGGGGCTGGCACGCACCTGTGCCATATCGGCCACGGCATTGCCTGCCCAGACCTGGCCTTGGCGGTTCTGAAAAATCAGCACCTCGCTTTGGCTGTCAATGCCGTCCCCGAGCAGCTGGGTGATTTCTGCCTGCAAGCCCGCATCGCCTTGCTGGCTGTGCGTGTGCAGCAGGCGTTTGCTGGTGCGCAGTGCGTAGTCATCGAGTTGCTGGCTGGCGGTGCCCACCATCTCCACGTAGTACACGGTAAAGGTGCCCGCCAAAATGGCCAGCACCAGCAGGCCAAAACACAACGCCAGCCGAAAGGAGCTGGACTGCCACGCTTGCCAGGCACGGGGCAGGGGGTTAAGGCGCGGGGGCATCGATGCTGTAACCCACGCCGCGGATGGTGCGAATCAAAGAGGGCGCCCCTTTTTCATCGATTTTCTGGCGCAAATGGCTGATGTGTACATCAATGATGTTGGTTTCTGGTTGAAAGTCATAATCCCAGACATTCTCCAGCACCATGGCACGTGTCACAGTTTGGCCTGCATTTTTAATAAGGTAAGCCAGTAGTTTGAATTCGCGAGGGTTGAGCAGAATTTTCTCTTTTTCGCGATATACCGTGTGCGTAATTAAATCCACATGCAGATTGCCTATTTGCATGGCATGGGATAAAGGTGCTTGTGAAAGGTTGCTGCGCCGCATCACTGCCTCCAAACGCGCTTCCAATTCATTGATGAAAAATGGTTTGGGCAAATAATCATCAGCGCCTGCTTTTAAGCACAGAATGCGCTCATCAATTTTTTCTAAGGCACTGACAATAATGACAGGTGTGCTATTGCCAAGCGCACGCAAGGCTTTGAGAATGTCTAGACCATCCACCTCAACAGGCAGCATGCGGTCTAACAAAATGCAGCTCCATGGTTGAGAGAGTGCAGTTTTTAAACCGTTGCTCGCTTCAGCTACGTGGGTAATATGGTAGTTGGATTTTTCTAGATTGCTGCAAATGTATTGGGCAATACCAGTATCATCTTCAATTAATAAAATATTTTTCATTGAGCAAATAATCCCTGGGCACAGAAGGTACCACAGGGATGATTTTAAAGAGCTGGCTTATCTATGCCGGAATGTGTCTTCTGCGCAGTGAGCGTTGCACAAACTTGAAGATTGTCCAGCCCAGCATGGCTACAGTGACTGCCAGCAAGGTGGCACTGATGGGACGATCGATAAAGATGATGGGGTCACCGCGCGAAAGCAGCAAAGCACGGCGCATGTTTTCTTCCACCATGGGGCCCAAAATGTAGCCCAGCAGCAGGGGGGCGGCCTCAAAGCGCAGCAGCATGAACAGGTAGCCCAGCACCCCGAGGATGGCCACCATATAGATATCAAAGCTGTTGTTGTTGACGCTGTACACCCCCAAGGCCACAAAGACCAAGATGGCAGGGTAAAGCCAGCTGAACGGAATGCGCAGCAGCGACACCCAAATGCCGATGGTGGGAATGTTCAGCAGCACCAGCATGATGTTGCCAATCGCAAAGCTCACAACCAAGCCCCAGAACATTTCAGGTTGCTCATTGATCAGCATTGGGCCCGGCTGAATGCCGTGGATGATGAGTGCCCCCAGCATGATGGCCATGACGGCATCGCCGGGAATTCCCAAGGATAAAGAGGGCACAAATGCGGTTTGCGCCGCTGCGTTGTTGGCGGATTCAGGGGCGGAAATGCCCTGAACGGCACCATGCCCAAATTCCTCTGGGTTTTTGGCAGTCTTTTTTTCCACGGCATACGCCATGAAGGCTGCAATCGAAGGGCCCACCCCCGGTAGCGCACCAAGCGCCGAGCCCAGCACCGAACCGCGAAACATGGCGGGGTAAGAACGCTTCATCTCCTGCTTGGAGGGCAGCATGGAGCGCAAGGTGATTTTTTCGACCTTTTGCGTATCGTCCTGACCGTGAATGCCGCGCACCACCTCTGAGACACCAAACAATCCCATGGCCAAGGCCACCAGGTTGATGCCGTCCATCAGCTCTGGAATGTCCAGGGTAAAGCGGGCTGCGCCAGAGTTGACGTCGGTGCCTACCATGCCCAGCAGCACACCCATGACCACCATCGCCAGCCCCTTGATGGGCGAGCCGCTGCCCATGGAAGAGGCGGCCACTAAACCCATCACCATCATGGCAAACAGCTCCGCGGGGCCAAATTTCAGGCCTACTTCTGCAATCGCAGGGGAAAAAAGCACCAGCAGCACCAAACCAAACATGGCGCCAAACAAGGAGGCGATGGTGGTGATGAACAAGGCAATACCAGCTTTACCGTTTTTGGCCATGGGATAGCCATCCAGACAGGTGACTGCTGCAGAGGGCCCTCCGGGCAAGTTCATCAAAATGGAGGCCGTGGAGCCACCATACTGTGCGCCGTAATAGACGCCCGCCAGCATCACAATCGCAGCAGTGGGCGACATGTGATAGGTCATTGGCAGCAGCAAAGAAATGGCTGCCAATGCGCCAATACCGGGGAGTACGCCCACTGCCGTGCCTAGAAATACGCCAAAAAAGCAATACCAAAGAATGGTGGGGTCAGAGGCTACTTGCAGACCCAGTAAAAGGTTATTCAGTAATTCCATGATTTACAGCGCTGGAAACAGGGAAACAGTCATATCCAATCCTGCAATAAAGATCAGGGAAGTGATAACCGCAATCGATATGGCCAATACACCACGCACGCCAAAATGCATACGTTTTGGCAAACTGGCAAGCAAAACAGCAATCACGCTGCTGAGAAAAACACCCAGTACATCTAGCGTAAATGCAAAAGTGATGAGTGCTGCCGTGGATGCGGCCAAGCTGTCCCAGTGCACTTCAATCTTCTCACCTTGGCGAAATAAGGCTGGCACCAAAATCAGCAAGCCAAGGATGCATAAAACCCATCCTAAAACGACTGGCATATAGCCCGGGCCCATGCGTGCTGCAGTGCCAAACGTGTAGTTGGTGCCGGCAATCGCAAAAAATAGGCCGACCATGCTGACAAAGCTGCCAGCGAGTATGTCTCTTAAATCTCTTTTGAGCATTGAACCTCCGATGGTTAGAGGTGTTGATTTTTATGGTTTAAATAGCATTCAGAGCTTGTGCATACTACGTATGAGATCTATTATTAAAAATATTTAATGTAAATGTTAAAAATATTTAATAAAAACTAATATTTGAGATGTTTTGATTTATAAGAATTAAATGTAGTTAACTTGGCATGCCCTATGTTTGGCTAGCGTGAAGAAAAAATAATTACAAAAAAGGCCCTGAATAGGGCCTTGGGGTGTGGTGGTGCAGTGTGCTCAGAGTGGATGCCGCAAGCCTTGGTGCGACGCTGTTTTGCCGTGTCGCTCATCTGTGCTGCCTATGGTTTCAGGCCTCGTCGCAGTCGCACATTGTTGATGGGCTGACGCGTTTGACCGGCGCTTAGATCGCAACGGGCAATTGCTCTTCGACGTCCTGCGTGGACAGGGGGCGCGTGGTGCGGCCAATTTCTTGGCCATTGCGCAGCACCACCAGCGTGGGCCAGAGCTTGACTTTGAAGTGGCGGCCAAGCTTGCGGCCGGGGCCGTCTTCGATTTTGATGTGCGTGATGTCGCGGCGCTCTTGCAGGGCTTCGCGCAAGAAGGGCTGGGCGCCTTGGCAGTGGGGGCACCAGTCCACGCCGAACTCCACAGCCACGGTGCCGGGCAGATCGGCCAAGTCTTCGGGTGATGGGGCTGGGTCGGTAAAAGCAGTTGCAAAAGCCATGGAGTCTCCTTGTGGGTTGTAGTGGGTAGCCGGGCGGTGCATGGTCTGCGGATGGGGCAATAGCGTCAATCCGCAGTGTTAGGCATTTTGTAGCGCTATCAACTCTTGCAGGGTATTGGCATTGGCAAAGGCTTGCACGTTGTCGCCGGGGGCATCAAAGGTGCACAGCGCTTGGGGGTGTTGGGCCGTCCACGCATCAATCTTGCGCCCACCTGCGGCTACAAAGGCTTGCAGGCTGGGTAGCACGCTACGGTGCAGCAAGGCAAACACGGGCTGGGGGCGGACCTGCAGCGTGCCATCGCGGCCAACTTCAGGCCCTGCTGCCAGCACGATGGTGGCGCTGGCTTGCTGGGCTGCAGCGGTCATGCGCTGGGCCAGATCCAGCGGAAAACAGGGGCTGTCGCACGGCACGGTCAGCAGCCATTCAGTGGTGCAGTGGCTCAGCCCGGTGAGAAAGCCTGCCAGTGGGCCGGCATAGTCTGGCAGCACATCAGGGTGCACTGGCGCACCAAAGCCTTGGTAGGTGTCTAAGCTGCGGTTGGCGTTGAGCATGCATTCGCCCACTTGCGGTTGCAAGCGCTGTAGCGCGTGCAAAGCCAGAGGCTGGCCTTTGAAAGGTTGCAGGCCTTTGTCGACACCGCCCATGCGGCTGCCGCGTCCACCGGCCAGGATGAGGCCGGTGATGTCTTGCGAAGAAATCATGCTTTTGTGTGCCACGTTGCTTGTAAAAAAGCCAAAGTATGGTGCCAGTAGCCAAGACTTAGCCGCCGATGTAGCTCATTTCTACACGTTTGCGGCCTTGGGCGGCTTCCGGTGGTAGATGGGCGCGCAGCTCGGAGTAGCGGTCATTGCGCTGCCCCCAGATATGGCCCAGCGCATTGCTGATGGTGGCGTCGTCGCTGCCGCCGCGCAGCAGCTCGCGCAAATCCCAGCCTTTATCGGCAAACAGGCACAGGTACATGCGGCCTTCGGTGGACAGGCGGGCGCGGTTGCAGTCTCCGCAAAAAGCCTGGGTCACGCTGCTGATGACGCCAATTTCGCCCAGTTGGGGATCGTGCTGGCCGTGGGCATCTGCATAGCCCCAGCGCTTGGCGGTTTCGCCGGGTGCAGTGGGGTCGAGCTGTACCAAGGGCATGTCGGCGTTGATAAGATTTACAACGTCTGCGGAAGGTAGTACCTCGTCCATGCACCAGCCGTTGGTAGCGCCCACGTCCATGTATTCAATAAAACGCAGCGTTACGCCGGTGCCGCGAAAGTGGCGCGCCATCGGCAAAATCTGCGACACGTTGGTGCTGCGCTTGACCACCATGTTGACCTTGATGTCTTGCAGGCCGGCTTCGCGGGCGGCTTCAATCCCATCCAGCACATCGGCGACGGGGAAGTCCACGTCGTTCATGCTGCGGAAGGTGGCGTCATCCAAGCCATCCAGGCTCACGGTCACGCGTTTGAGGCCTGCATCTTTGAGCAACTGGGCCTTGCGGCGCAGCAAAGAGCCGTTGGTGGTCAACGTGATATCCAGCGCATCGCCTTCGGGGGTGCGCAGCGCGGACAGCTGGGCAATCAACTGCTCCAGCCCTTTACGCAGCAGCGGCTCGCCGCCGGTGAGGCGGAATTTGCGCACGCCATGTGCGGTGAAGATGCGTGCCAGGCGCGTGATTTCTTCAAAGGTCAGCAGCGCCTTGTGCGGCAGGTAGGGATAGTCTTTGTCGAAGACGTCCTTGGGCATGCAGTAGGCACAGCGGAAATTGCAGCGGTCGGTCACGCTGATGCGCAGATCACGCAGCGGGCGCGCGCGCTGATCCAGCAATTGCCCGGAGGGGGCAATGTGCGGGGCATTCAAAGGGGCTTGGAGAAGTCCATACCTTTGCTCAACCAAAGGAATCACGCGATCAACCATATGCTGCAGATTGTGCCGCAAGGCTGTCAGTCGTGTTGGCCACAGGGTTTGCGCAGACTAGACTTTTTCTGCCTGCACGGGCGGCTGTGCAGCGCTTTTGCCTTCGGGAAAAATCCAGCCTACAAATTGCGGGTGATATTGGGCGACCGCAGGGCCGTTGAAGCTCCAGCCTGTACAGCGCCCCAGGTAGGCTGGAGGCTGGTCGGGTGCAGTATTAAAGGCCGACACAATGCTTTGAAAGGCGGCGGTGGCCATGTTTTGCAGCAACTCCCGCATATGGGTGCACCCGGCCACGCCTGCCAGGTTGGCATCGATGGATTTGCGCCAGCCACGCGCCATGCTGCAACCCACCATGCGCTGCATGGCGTCCAGGGCGGCGGGGCAGCCTTGTACCGGGTGGGCTTCCATCGACGCCTCGATGGCTTGCACCACCAGCTGGGTGTTGACAGTGACGCGGATGTGCATGTGGTGGATGGGGTCGCCCGCCTTGCGAATGCCTTCGCCGTTGGGGCGGGGCAGGTCAATGGCTTTGGTGTCCAGCAATTCGCCCTCGATGTCCCACAAGCCATCTGCACGTTCATAGCTGCGGAAATTGACCTGTCGGATGTGCTGGGGGGTGCGTGCCACCGTGGGGGTAGAAAGAGGCATTTTCTGTAATTTATATAGCTGCTAGCGCTTATCTATCAAGCGTTAGATGGCAATTTGACTGTGCATACAAGCCCAAGGCTTGAAATAACGGCATTCTGATGGCGGTCAAGCGCCATGTCAGTCACCCAAGCTACGTAAATTTGCATGAAATACGTGTTTTATTTAGGACTGATAAGCGCTGGTAGCTATCAAATATGGATGGTATTTGCCCTATGGACAGGGGCTGGTGCGGCGTTGACCATGGCAGGGTTTGGATCGTGGTTCGGAGACCGTCATGAAAACCTTGGTGGATCAACTCTCGCAATACGCGGACTATCACCGCGATGGACGCAACATCCTCACCCACTTTGTGGGCGTGCCCATGATTTTGTGGGCCGTGGTGATTTTGCTGTCGCGCCCGGCGTGGGTGCTGGAGGGCAGTGGTTTGGTGCTCAGCCCCGCAGTGCTGGCCGCGTTGGCGGCCTCGGTGTACTACGTGCTGCTGGATACGCGCTATGGCATCAGCTTGGCCATGGTGCTGGCGCTGATGCTGGCAGCCGGAGCCTGGCTGGCACAGCAGACGCTGTCGCTCTGGCTGGGCACAGGCGTAGGCCTGTTTGTGGTGGGCTGGATCATTCAGTTTGTTGGCCATTACTGGGAAGGGCGCAAACCCGCGTTCATGGATGACATTGTGGGCTTGCTGATTGGCCCGTTGTTTGTGCTGGCGGAAA
Organism: Comamonas jiangduensis; assembly: GCF_030162955.1. Taxonomy (NCBI): domain Bacteria; kingdom Pseudomonadati; phylum Pseudomonadota; class Betaproteobacteria; order Burkholderiales; family Comamonadaceae; genus Comamonas; species Comamonas jiangduensis. Next base: position 112,300 of record NZ_JARXOV010000007.1, on the reverse strand, counting down.
TGGGGTTTGCGCTGGGTTGGCGCAAAGAGGTGCAGCATGCGATTGAATTGCGCTCGGGGCCTGTGCGCCACACCCAGCAGGCCTTGCTGTAGTTGTCTGCTGCGCGGATATTCGAGGGTTTTGAAAGAAGCAAGCAAGGGCATGCATCTAAAATCAGCAAGTTTTCCCCGACTTGGGGAAGTTTTGTTTCATAACCTGACCAAGCATCATGTCCTTCGAAAAACTGACTCCCGGCAAGAATGCCCCTGAAACTTTCAATGTAGTGATCGAAATTGCTGCCAATTCCGATCCTGTCAAGTACGAAGTGGATAAGGAAACAGGCTGTGTGTTTGTGGACCGTTTCATGGGTACCGCCATGCACTATCCCGTGAACTACGGCTATGTGCCCCAAACGCTGGCAGGCGACGGCGACCCTGTGGACGTGCTGGTCATGACCCCCTTCCCGCTGCCTAGCGGTGTGGTGGTGCCTTGCCGCGCGATTGGCATTTTGCTGATGGAAGACGACGGTGGCGTGGACGGCAAGGTGCTGGCAGTACCCACCAAGAAGATCTTGCCTGCTTACGACAAGATCGAAACCTTGGCCGATGTGCACGAGCTGACGCTGAACCAGATCCAGCACTTCTTCGAGCACTACAAGGATCTGGAAAAGGGCAAGTGGGTGAAGATCCAAGGCTGGAAGGGCGTGGACGAAGCCAAAAAGGAAATCACGGACGGCATCGCCAACTACAACAAAGCCTAAGAGGCGTGCAGGCAAGCCTGCATTTCTTGAGACTTTTACCTCAAATACTGTAAATTTTTGTTAATGTGCGGACTCCAGTGCGGGGTCTGCACATTTTTTTTGCCCGGCCCCGCCAGACTTTCTTGGAGACGAAATGGTTTTGGCGAATATGCGCATGGCTGCAAAGTTGGGCTTGGGATTTGCGCTGGTTAGCTTTCTTACGTTGGCCTTGGGCAGTATTTCTTTGTGGCAAATGCGTCAGATGAACGCAAGCACACAGGCGGTGACACAACACGCGATGCCCAGTGTGGTGGATGTGGGTAGCATGCGCTCGCTATGGAATAGCCTGCGCCGCGCAGAAGCCGGTGTCTTGAATGTGAACAGCGTGGCAGAGGTGGAAGGCTACACCACACAAATCACCAAAGTCTTGGAGCAAATTCAAGCGCATGAACGCAGCTTTGAATCGCGCGAGCGCACAGCAGCCGAAAAAGAGCTGATGGCGCGCTATGTGGAGTTGCGCAAGCAATTTCTGCAAGGGCAGCAAAACTTCCTCCAGCTGGCCCGTGAAAAAGACTATGCCGAGCCAGAAGGCGATTTGCTGCTGGGCGATGCGGTGACGAACTTCTATGTGGGCTCCGCAGAGCCGGTGTTTGTGCAACTGGTGGATGTCTTGGTGCGTTTGGATACCTTGATCCGCGAATACGCCGAGGCCGCTGAAAAAGATGCTGCGCACAGTTTCCAGTTTGCGACGATCTGGGTGCTGGCTGGCATGGCGCTGAGTGCACTCAGCGCCGCAGTTTTGGGCTGGTTAATTACCCGGTCTGTGACCGTGCCCGTGGGGCAGGCCGTGCGTGCAGCACGCAGTATTTCGCAAGGTGATCTGACGCAGCACATTCCCGCCAGCGGAGGCGACGAAATGGGCAAGCTGTTGCAAGAGCTCGCCGCCATGCGCAACAACCTGGAGGGGGTGGTCAGCCATGTGCGTAGCAATGCCGATGGTGTGTCCACGTCGAGTGAACAAATTGCCATGGGCAACGCAGACCTGTCGAGCCGCACGGAAGAGCAAGCCAGCGCGCTGCAGCAAACGGCAGCTTCCATGGAGCAGATGGCTGCTACGGTGCGCCACAACGCAGACAGCGCGGCGCAAGCGAATCAGCTGGCAATCAACGCCTCGCAGGTGGCGGTGCGCGGGGGCGAGGTGGTGGGGCAGGTGGTGACCACCATGAAAGACATCGACACCAGCAGCCAAAAAATTGCCGACATCATTGGGGTTATTGATGGGATCGCGTTTCAGACCAACATCTTGGCGCTGAATGCTGCGGTGGAAGCGGCACGTGCTGGCGAGCAAGGCCGGGGTTTTGCGGTGGTGGCCAGCGAGGTGAGGGCCTTGGCCGGCCGCAGTGCGGAGGCTGCGAAAGAAATCAAGCAACTGATTGGCGAAAGCGTGGAGCGCGTGGAGCAGGGAAGCCACTTGGTCGCACAGGCGGGGACTACGATGGAAGAGGTCGTTACGGCCATTCGCCATGTGTCTGACTTGGTGGGAGAGATCAGCGCCGCCAGCAAAGAGCAAAGCCAAGGCGTCGGCCAAGTCAGCGAAGCGATTGCGCAAATGGATCAGGCCACCCAGCAAAATGCCGCTTTGGTCGAGCAAAGCGCAGCCGCTGCGGAAGGCCTGCAACGCCAAGCCAAGGATTTGGTGCAGGCCGTATCGAGCTTTAAGGTCAAGCTTTCCTTGACCGCGGCGACTGCCGTGCGCCAGAAGACCGTGGCAGCAGCTTCTTTATCTGTTGCGCATGCTCCTGGCATGGTCACCAAGGATGGGGGCTACCCCGCACCGGCCTTGCGCACAACGCAAGTGTCTGCAGCCACGCATGAAGGCGCCGCTGCAAAGGAAGAGTGGGAGCGTTTTAACGGCCAGTGAGCGTGTGGGCGCTGTTTGCGCCGTATTGCTCAGCAATACGGCTTTTTTCATTCAAACCCATACGGGTGGCGGGAAGCAGAGGGAGCGATAATTGCTCCTTTGCGCTTGCTGTGTGGACGGACTCATACAGGAGCGGCTGTCAGCGTTTAGGCCTGTTGCCTCCTTTTTCATGACCACTTCTATCTGCATCGCTCAGCTCAACTTTGTCGTTGGTGATTTCAGCGGTAATGCCCAAAAGATCATTGAAGCTGCTAAGCAAGCGCATACACAAGGTGCATCGCTGCTGGTGACGCCGGAGCTGGCCCTGTGTGGTTATGCCGCAGAGGACTTGCTGCTGCGCCCTTCGTTTCAGCAAGCCAGTGATGAGGCGTTGCAGAGCATTATTGCTGCAACGGCGGATTTGCCAGGCTTGGCACTGCTGCTGGGGCATACGCAGGCGGTGCCGGGTACTTTGCACCGTCACAACACAGCAAGCTTGATTGCCAATGGCCGCATCGTGTCCAGGTATGTCAAACAGGCGCTGCCGAACTATGGGGTGTTTGATGAATTACGTTATTTCACGCCCCAGTCCCAGCCTTGCTTGGTGGATGTGAATGGCATTCGGGCGGGGGTATTGATTTGCGAAGATGCATGGCTGCCAGCACCTGCTTGGGCGGCAAAGCAGGCCGGCGCACAGATGCTGATTGTGTTGAATGCATCGCCGTACCACCTGGGCAAGCAGACCGAGCGTGAAGCGGTTTTGGCGCAGCGCGCTCTGGAGACCGGGTTGCCTGTGGTCTATGCGCACATGGTGGGCGGGCAAGATGAGTTGGTGTTTGATGGCAGCAGCTTTGCCTTGCATGCAGATGGCTCTGTAGTTGCACGCGCGCCATCCTTTGAGACGGCACTGGTCACTGTGGCAGCGCAGCAGGCGTCGGGCCAAGTGCAACTGTCTGGCTTGGTAGAGCCTGTGCAAGAGGACAACGCCTATCTCTGGCGTGCTTTGGTGCTAGCAGTGCGTGATTACGTCAGCAAGAATGGTTTTCCGGGTGCTTTGCTGGGTTTGTCCGGTGGGATTGATTCCGCATTGGTACTGGCAATCGCCGTAGATGCCTTGGGCCAAGACAAGGTGCGCACCGTGATGATGCCTTCACCCTACACGGCAGACATCAGCTGGAAAGACGCTGAAGAGATGGCGAGCCGCGTAGGGGTGCGCCATGATGTGATTGACATTGCTCCACAATTTGAAGCGTTTAAGGCAGCGCTGGCAAGCCATTTCCACGGTTTGAAAGAAGATACCACCGAGGAAAATTTGCAGGCGCGTATTCGCGGAACCTTGCTCATGGCCATGTCCAACAAGTTTGGCGCGATTGTGCTGACCACCGGCAACAAGAGCGAATTGGCGACGGGCTACTGCACTTTGTATGGTGATATGGCGGGTGGGTTTGCAGTGATCAAAGACGTGCTGAAAACACGGGTGTTTGATTTGGCACGCTGGCGCAATGCCAATGACCCGTTTGGTACGGGCTTGAATCCCATTCCTGAGCGCATCATCACGCGGCCACCCAGTGCGGAATTGCGTCCCGATCAAAAAGACGAGGACAGTTTGCCGCCTTACTCCGTACTGGACGACATGATTCGCCGATATGTGGAAAATGATGAACCTATTGAAACCATCGTGGCCGCAGGTCATGACCGCGACAATGTAGAGCGCGTGGTTCGCCTGATCCGAATCAATGAATACAAGCGCAGACAAGCCCCTGTGGGGCCCCGCCTCTCCACGCGTAGCTTTGGCAAGGATTGGCGTAGCCCCATCACAAACGGCTTTAGACGCTAAGCCCTGACTCAGTCGCAATTGACCAAGTTTTAAATTCCATTGGAGCCCTCACCATGAAAATGATCACTGCCATCATCAAGCCCTTCAAATTAGAGGAGGTGCGTGAAGCCTTGGCGGAATGTGGCGTAACGGGCTTAACAGTGACGGAGGTAAAGGGGTTTGGCCGGCAAAAAGGACATACGGAGCTGTACCGGGGGGCAGAGTATGTGGTGGACTTTTTGCCCAAAGTAAAGATCGAAGTGGTGGTGGCCACCGAAGATGCAGACCGTTGCGTCGACGCGATCGTGACTGCCGCTCGCACTGGCAAGATTGGTGACGGCAAGATTTTTGTCACGCCTGTCGAAAAAGTTGTGCGTATTCGCACAGGTGACTTGGACAATGCGGCCGTGTGAGGCTGCAGACCCTAAAAAAAGCGATTTTGAAGATCGCTTTTTTTATGGGTGAAGCATAGGGGTCAGAGTACTTCGCGCAAATTCTTGCTTTGGGGCGAAGTGCCAGCAGCTTCTACCAAGAACTCCAACAAGTCGGGAATGTGGTCGCTGGAGCGAATTAAATCCATCTGCCAAGCACCCATAAAACCGTTGGATACCGTGGACTCTAAAAAGCCAAGCAGCTGACTGTAGTAGTGCTCAATATTCAGCAAGCCAATCGGTTTGTCGTGATAGCCCAGCTGGCGCCAGGTCCATACCTCAAAGAGTTCCTCAAAGGTACCAATCCCGCCAGGCAGCGCCAAGAAGGCGTTGCTACGCTCTGCCATCATGGCTTTGCGCTCATGCATATTGCCCACAATATGCAGCTCGTCACAGGCTTGGTTGGCAACCTCTTTATCGACCAGGGCTTGGGGAATCACGCCTACAACGCGCCCGCCTGCAGCTTTGGTGGCTTCGGCAACGATGCCCATTAAGCCCGTACGTCCGCCGCCATACACCAACTGACCTCCTCGTTGGCCGATCCATGCGCCTACTGCACGAGCTGCCTGTGCATAGACTGGGAGTTCACCTGGGCGCGAGCCACAGTACACGCAGATGGAAAAGCTAGGTGTGGAAGACATAAGGTTGTTTTCGAGGTGGAGGAGGCTGCAGGCGCGTTAAGCGCCCTGATTTCCCTGGGCAGTATCGATAAGGCGTGTGCCTGCTAAGACATCATGAAAAAACTGGCGCTGCGGATGGAAGCGACTCAGCAATGCCCACACCGCCACCCACCCGAAAGTCAGTACGGCGACTTCGGCAATGGGCAGGTGGAAAGGTGCCGCCATAGCCAGCGGTGGTAGCAGCCACAGCCAAGCCAAGGCATAGCGGGCAAGTGCGCGAATGCGAGTTAAGGGGCGCCCGTGTGTGTCGACCACTTGAATGTGCCAAGTTTTCATCGCAAGGGTTTGCCCCTTGCTCCAAAACCACGCGAAATACATGCCAAGTACCACAAAAAGCATGGCTTGAAGGGTTCGAGGAGAGAGGGGGGTGCCAAACAATGCGCCTGCAGCGCCTAAGACAATCCCGCCCACAAACACCACGCCAAATAACAGCAGACTTTCATAAAGCCAGCAGGCCATGCGGCGGCGCAGGCTTGGGGCAGGCAAAGATGGGGAGAGGAGAGTAGACGGTTGCATGCCAACGAGTGAAGTAAGCGAGGTGCCAGAGCGCGGGAGGAGGTGGTTGATTGTGCCTGTGTGCGCACAGGGTGCCGCGAACGTGGGTGCTTTTCGCGGGCAGTTTAGTGCTGTGGCGCTGCAGGAAGTGGAGGTAGATCAACACGCGGCATGGACTGCGGAACGGAAATGGGCTGGCTGGATGCGGCAGGCGGAGGCTGCATCGGAGGCAGATGCACTGTTGGTGCTGCTTGGGGTGTTTCCACAGGAAGTGTTTCAACCACTGCTGGAGCGGGAGGCGTGGGCGCGTTCTCCTTTTTCGGAGCTTCGACTTTGGGTGCCGGTACGGCGAGCCTGCGCTTTGCTTTTTTTGCTGCTTTGGCTTTGCGCGCTTGTTCCGCAAGGCGCTTTCGCTCCGCCTCACTCAAGGCCTGATATTCGTCCCATTTTTCTTGTAGTTCTTTGGCTGACAAGCGCTTTGTGCTCTCAAAATTGATGCGTGCTTGGTTGCGCTGTTGGGCGCTCAGGCTGGCCCAGGTGTTCATGCGGCTGACGAGCTTGTTGCGCTCGGATTCATCCATTTTGGGGTAGCGGTCTGCCAGCACCAGCCAGCGGCGCTTGGTGAGGGCCCCCATGCTGTCCCACCGGTCGCGCAGCGGCATCAAAACCTGGCGTTGTGCTTCGGTAATCTCGCGCCAGATGGGGCTAGAAGAGCTGATACGCAGTTGGGGTGCGTGTGTGCTGCTGCTCAGCGATGCATGTTCGCTGCCACCTTCAACCGCCATATAGGCAGGAACCGCACTTGGAACCATGGCGACTTGGTTCATGCTCCAGAGGCCACCAGCAGCAAGACACAGCAACAAAACGCTCGCCACGCTCGGGGCGAAGATAGGCGAATGCGGTTTTGTTGGTGTATCGGCTGTCAAGGGCATGTATTGCCAAGTGTAAATCTGCACGCAACCTTGAAAAGGAAAACGTGCGCAGGAGTTTAGGGGGTATCGGAAACAGTGGTCTGAAGGTACTGTTGAAAGCCGGGGTCTGTATAGGCCGCGGGTGGCAGTTCGCTGGTCAGCAGGGCTGCATCCACCTCCGCAACGTCCAGGGTGGCGCGGCTGTCTTGCTCCACCCCAATGAATGCCAGGCCTGCGGCCAGTGCAACCAGAGGGAGTGCTGTGAGCAGGCGGCGCACCCACAGCGGCGTGGTGTCTTCATGGCCAGGGCCGCCCAGAGATAGTGTGCCTTCGGCATTGTTGCCACCAAACAAAGAGCTGGCTGTTTCGGCTTGGTGCGCGCGCAAAGGGGTGCTGCTGCGCTTGCGGGCGGACAAGGCTTGCATGCGTGCGGCGCGCAGGCGCTCGGTGACCACGTACGGCAACTCCGCACTCGTCATGGACAAGCGCGCAGTCAGCTTTCGGGCAAATTGCTCGGCCGCAAGTTCATTGTGGTGTGAAGGTGTGGTCATAACTCAATTCCTTTGGCTTTGAGCGCTTTGCTCAGCGATTGGATGGCTCTGAAGCAGTGTGTTTTGACACTGCCTTCGGAGCAACCCATGGCAGCAGCGGTCTCTGCAACATCCATGTCTTCCCAGTAACGCAGCAAGAAAGCTTCGCGTTGACGCGCTGGCAAAGATTGAATTTCTTTTTCAATACTTTGCAGCAGTTGAGAGCGTTGAGTTAGGGTTTCCGCGCTCTGCGCAGTCTCATGGGTGTCATCGGCTGCGTAAGTTTGCATCCAATCAAAATCGCCGTCTTCGTTGTCATCTCCATGTGCGATGTCGCTCATGGTGGTAAAGACGGCGTTGCGCGTTTTTTGGCGCCGAAACCAGTCCAGAGTGCAGTTGGACAAGATGCGGTGAAACAGCATGGGCAGCTCTGCTGCGGGCTTATCACCGTAGTGCTGGGCCAGTTTAAGCATGCTGTCTTGAACAATATCTAGCGCGGCCTCTTCGTCGCGGACGTGGTAAACCGAGCGCTTAAACGCACGTTTTTCCACGCCTTTGAGGAAGTCGGATAGCTCTTGTTCGGTGGCCAAGACAGGGGTGCTCAGTAAGTCGGAATCTAACGAATCTGCTTACCGTAATTAGTAAAAGCAGTGCGCAGCAAAGACATCCATTATCGCATCGCGTTGGCAAGCCGCCTAAAAAGCGTTAGCCAAACCGTATGTTGCAGTGCCATAATCATCGCTTGCAATTAAACAAGGCAAACGGGTCAAGGTCCGGCGTACACCATTTCGCTCATGTCCTTTGGCCTTAAGTCCTGAACCGGTCCCACAAGGACTTGAGCGAGGGGCACCCAAGGTTTTTCGTTAGAGAAATTCACAAAGGTTGATCATGGAAATCTCCAAAGCAGAGCAAGCCAGTGCAGCGGCTGCTTCTACGCAAACAGCACCTCAAGATTTGATGGGTGCTGAAATTCTCGTCAAGGCGCTTCAAGCAGAAGGTGTGAAACACCTGTGGGGCTATCCTGGCGGTGCAGTGCTCTATATTTACGACGCACTCTACAAACAAGACAGTATCGAACATGTGTTGGTGCGCCATGAGCAGGCGGCCGTGCATGCAGCCGATGGCTTTGCCCGTGCAACGGGTGAAGTAGGCGTGGCGCTGGTGACATCCGGCCCCGGCCTGACCAATGCAGTAACAGGTATCGCTACTGCTTACACAGACTCCATTCCTTTGGTGGTGATCAGCGGCCAGACTTCGGTGGCGGCGATTGGCACCGATGCCTTCCAAGAGTGCGACACCGTGGGTATTACCCGCCCCATCGTCAAGCACAATTTCTTGGTCAAAGATGTGCGTGATCTGGCTGCCACCATGAAAAAAGCGTTTCATGTGGCCCGCACAGGTCGCCCCGGCCCGGTGGTGGTCGACATTCCTAAGGATGTGTCTTTTAAAAAGGCGACGTACAGCGGCTATCCACAGACCGTGGAAATGCGCTCGTACAACCCTGTGAAAAAGGGGCACTCAGGCCAAATCCGCAAAGCCCTGCAGCTGTTGCTGAGCGCCAAGCGCCCTTATATCTACACCGGTGGTGGTGTACTGCTGGCCAATGCCTGCCAAGAGCTGCGCACCTTGGTGGATATGCTGGGCTACCCCGTTACCCATACCTTGATGGGTCTGGGAGCTTACCCTGCCAGCGATAAGAAATACTTGGGCATGCTGGGCATGCACGGCACGATTGAAGCCAACAACGCCATGCAAAACTGCGATGTGTTGCTGGCCGTGGGTGCGCGTTTTGATGACCGGGTGGTTGGCAACCCCAAGCACTTTATGTCGGTGGAACGCAAGATCATCCATATTGACATTGACCCGTCTTCCATCTCCAAGCGTGTGAAGGTGGATGTGCCTATCGTGGGCGATGTCAAAGACGTGCTGACCGAGTTGATCGCCATGATCAAGGAGACCACCGCCCAGCCTGATGAAGGGGCACTGGCGCAGTGGTGGACGCAGATTGAAGCGTGGCGCAGTCGTGACTGCCTGCAGTTCAATCGCCACAACAAGGAAGTGATCAAGCCCCAGTATGTGGTCGATACCTTGTTCAACATGACCAAGGGCGAAGACGTGTACATCACGTCGGACGTGGGCCAGCACCAGATGTGGGCCGCGCAGTACTACCGCTTTGACGAGCCACGCCGCTGGATCAACTCCGGCGGGCTGGGCACCATGGGTGTGGGTTTGCCTTATGCCATGGGCATCAAGCTTGCCAAGCCGCAGGCGGAGGTCTTCTGCATCACGGGCGAAGGCTCGATTCAGATGAACATCCAGGAGCTGGCCACCTGCCGCCAGTACAACACCCCTGTCATCATCTGTGCGCTCAATAACCGCTACCTCGGTATGGTGCGTCAGTGGCAGCAGATTGAGTACTCGGGCCGTTACTCCAGCAGCTATATGGATTCGCTGCCCGACTTTGTGAAGTTGGCCGAGGCCTATGGCCACGCTGGCATCCTGATCGAAGACCCTTCGCAGGTTGAAGCCGCGTTGAAGGAAGCGCGCCGTATTGCTCGCGAAGAGAACAAGTGCGTGTTCCTGGACTTCCGCACCGACCCCACCGAGAACGTGTTCCCCATGGTGCAGGCGGGCAAAGGCATTACTGAAATGCTGCTGGGGCCTGACGACTTGTAAAAAAAGAAGCTGCCAGCGCTTGCTGGTGGCTGATTTCAAAGCCTTTTCGTGCGCAAATGCAGAATTAATCTGCGCTAAGCGCTCTCATTTTGACGAATCTATTGTCTGCCAAGCTGGTCACTTACCGGTGACCGGGGAGGGCAGCGAAAAGAGGAATCTGGACATGAAACACATCATTGCCGTACTGCTCGAAAACGAGCCCGGAGCCCTGTCACGCGTGGTGGGCCTGTTTTCGGCCCGTGGCTATAACATCGAGTCGCTGACCGTTGCCCCCACGGAAGATCCGTCCCTGTCGCGCATGACCATCCAAACCACGGGTTCGGACGATGTGATTGAGCAAATCACCAAGCACCTGAATCGCCTGATTGAAGTGGTGAAGGTGGTGGATTTGACCGAAGGTGCTTACACCGAGCGTGAGCTCATGATGGTCAAGGTGCGTGCGGTGGGCAAAGAGCGCGAAGAGATGAAGCGCATGGCGGACATCTTCCGTGGCCGCATCATTGACGTGACCGAGAAAAGCTACACCGTGGAGCTGACCGGCGACCAATCCAAGAACGATGCCTTCCTGCAAGCGCTGGATCGCACGGCTATTTTGGAAACCGTGCGCACTGGCGCCTCGGGCATTGGTCGCGGCGAGCGCATTTTGCGTGTGTGAAGGCGGCGCAGCCCCATTGCCACGTACACTGATTTTTGAACCAACTTTTACACACCCCATAAAAACACTGGGAACAACTGGAGCCAAGCATGAAAGTTTTCTACGACAAAGACTGTGACCTGAGCCTGATCAAGGGCAAAACCGTAGCCATCATCGGCTACGGCAGCCAAGGCCACGCCCATGCGCAAAACCTGAACGACAGCGGCGTGAAGGTCGTTGTTGGTCTGCGCAAGGGTGGCGCTTCGTGGGACAAGGTTGGCAAAGCTGGCCTGACCGTGATGGAAGTGGACGAAGCCGTGAAGGCCGCCGACGTCGTCATGATGCTGTTGCCTGATGAAAACATCCCTGATGTTTACAACAAGAACGTGGCCCCCAACATCAAGGCTGGTGCGGTGCTGGCATTTGCCCACGGCTTCAATGTGCACTACAACCAAGTGGTGCCCCGCGCTGACGTGGACGTGATCATGGTTGCCCCCAAGGGCCCTGGCCACACCGTGCGCTCCGAATACCTGAAGGGCGGTGGCGTGCCTTCCTTGATCGCCGTGTACCAAGACAAGTCCGGCAAGGCACGTGACATCGCTTTGTCCTATGCATCCGCCAACGGCGGCGGCAAGGGCGGCATCATTGAGACCAACTTCAAGGAAGAGACCGAGACCGACCTGTTCGGTGAGCAGGCTGTGCTGTGCGGCGGCGCCGTAGAGCTGGTGAAGATGGGCTTCGAGACACTGACCGAAGCTGGTTACGCCCCCGAAATGGCTTACTTCGAGTGCCTGCACGAGTTGAAGCTGATCGTGGACCTGATGTACGAAGGCGGTATCGCCAACATGAACTACTCCATCTCCAACAACGCGGAGTATGGTGAGTACGTGACCGGCCCTGAAGTCATCAATGAAGAATCCCGCAAGGCCATGCGCAATGCGCTCAAGCGTATCCAGAGCGGCGAATACGCCAAGATGTTCATCAGCGAAGGTCGCTTGAACTACCCCTCGATGACTGCACGCCGTCGCCAGAACGCCGAGCACGCCATTGAGCAAGTGGGTGGTCAGCTGCGTTCCATGATGCCTTGGATCGCCAAGAACAAGCTGGTGGACCAGACTCGCAACTAATGCGTTGATTGACAGGAGATTGTTCTCCTTAGACCAAGGCCACTGCTCGTGCAGTGGCCTTTTTCTTTGGCGGCTGCTGTGATGACGGCGATACACTGTTGTCAGGCCAGGCGCGAAAGCAGTCTGCGTAAAATACTATGGTTTTAATAGCTGCCTCCGCTTTGGAGAGGCAGTGCACTGGAGGTGCTTCATGCATGACAGCAACGACGCCCAAGTTGGCGATAACGGCGTAGTGATTCGGAAACGCCGCAAAGGGATTTACATCCTGCCGAACTTGTTCACGCTGGCAGCATTGTTTGGGGGCTTTTATGCCATCGTGATGGCCATGAATGGTCGCTTTGACCTGGCTGCTATCGGCGTTTTCTGTGCCATGGTGCTGGATGCTTTGGATGGCCGCGTGGCCCGCATGACCAATACCCAGAGCGCGTTTGGCGAACAGATGGATTCGCTGTGCGACATGGTGTCTTTTGGCGTGGCGCCTGCACTGGTGGCCTATGAGTGGGCGCTTAAAGGTCTGGGCCGCTGGGGCTGGATTGCGGCATTTGTGTATTGCTCGTGTGCAGCGCTGCGCTTGGCACGTTTTAACGTGAACACCGGCGTGGTGGATAAACGTTGGTTCCAGGGCTTGCCTTCTCCAGCGGCTGCGGCACTGGTGGTGGGCTTTATGTGGGTGCTGAACGACTACGGCGTGGTGCGCGGTGAAGATGGCGTGCTGACTTGGGGGCAGATGATGTGGATCATGTTCTTCCTGACGCTGTACTCAGGCCTGACGATGGTGACCAACGTGCCTTTCTACAGCTTCAAAGATTTGAACATGAAGCGCAGCGTGCCGTTCGCCGCCATCATCTTGATTGTTTTGGCCATTGCCATCATCAATATTCATACCCCTACCGTGCTGTTTGCTGTTTTTGCCATCTATGGCTTTAGCGGTTACGCCGTGTATGTGGTGCGCAAGACCAAGGGTCAGCAAACCAGTGTGATCAGCACGTCCAAGGACGAGCCTGAAGAACGCGGCTTGCACCACTAAGCAAAAATGCGGAAACACTCGTTCAAAAAAGTGTGCTAGAGTTGTCCGCATGCAAAACCTGTCGCTAGCCCTACTACTAACCATCATGTCCAACGGGCAGATTTAGTAGCGCGCGCGTACAACACCCTACTTCCACGGCCCGTAGCTTCCAGCGACGGGCCGTTTTGTTTTTTGGGGTTGCTGGAACCAGGTCGAATTTTCTTGAATCACGAAAGAGAGCTCCTATGTCGATGTTGCAGAACCCCGCTAGCAAATACCAGCCTTTTGTTCCTGTGCGCTTGAAGGATCGCACATGGCCCGACGCTGTGGTGTCCAAGCCTCCTGTCTGGTGCAGCGTTGACTTGCGCGACGGTAACCAGGCGCTGATTGAGCCGATGGACATCGAACGCAAAATTCGCATGTTTGAGCAGCTCGTCAAAATCGGCTTCAAGGAAATTGAAGTGGGTTTCCCCTCAGCTTCACAGATCGAATTCGACTTCCTGCGCAAGCTCATCGAGGAAAAACGCATTCCTGATGATGTGACGGTGCAGGTGCTGACGCAGGCGCGCGAACACCTCATTCGTCGTACGTTCGAGGCTTTGGAAGGTGTACCCCGCGCCATTGTTCACTTGTACAACGCGACTGCGCCAGTGATGCGCCGCGTCGTGCTGGGTATGAGCGAGGATGAAATAGTGGAGTTGGCACGCACGAATGCCCAACTGTTCAAGGAGATTGCGTCGGAGCACCCCAATACCGACTGGACGTTTGAATACTCTCCCGAGATGTACTCGGACACCGAGGTGGAGTTCTCCAAGCGCGTGATCGATGCCGTGACCGATGTCTGGCAGCCCACCCCCCAGAAGAAGTGCATCATCAACTTACCCACTACCGTGGAGCACTCCAGTCCCAACATCTTTGCTGACATGGTGGAGTGGACACACCGCAACTTGCAGCGCCGTGATTGCATCGTGCTGTCGGTACACCCGCACAATGACCGTGGCACCGGCACTGCGACGGCCGAAATGGCCTTGCTGGCGGGTGCTGACCGCCTGGAAGGCTGCTTGTTTGGCAATGGCGAGCGCACCGGCAATTTGGACATCGTCAACGTGGCGTTGAACATGTATATCAACGGTGTGAGCCCTGGTCTGGACTTCTCGGACATTGATGGCATTCGTGCCACGGTCGAATACTGCAATCAGTTGCCTGTGCACCCGCGTCATCCATATGTGGGCGAGTTGGTGTACACCTCGTTCTCGGGTTCGCACCAAGACGCCATCAAAAAAGCGTTCGCTGCACGCAAGGACGGCGATATCTGGGACATGCCTTACCTGCCGATTGACCCCAAGGATTTGGGGCGCAGCTATGAAGCGGTGATTCGCGTCAATAGCCAGTCGGGCAAGGGCGGTATTTCGTACCTGCTCGAGGCCGAGTACGGCCTGCAATTGCCTCGTCGTTTGCAAATTGAGTTTTCGCAAGTGGTGCAGCACGAAATGGATACGCTGGGCACTGAGTTTACGGCGGCAGACTTGTGGAGAATTTTCCGCAAGGAGTTCAGCATGGACATCTCTCAAGTGCCGCAGTACCGTATGGCCGAAGAAAATGGCGTGGTCACGATGAATGCCAAGCTCAACTGGGATGGCCAAGAGCGTGTGTTGGAAGGGCAGGGCAATGGTGCAATTGATGCGTTTGTTCAAGCCTTGTCCCAGTCGCTGGGACGATCTGTGCGCGTGATGAACTACGCTGAACACGCTGTGGGCGAAGGCGCGAACGCCCAGGCTGTGGCTTACGTGGAAGTGCGTGTGGACGATGGCCAAACCATGTTTGGCGTGGGCATGGATGCCAACATTGTGTCGGCCTCCATTCGCGCCATCATGTCTGGTTTGCGTCGGGCGGCGGCGCTGCAAACGGTGGCCGCTTAAGTCGTATTTCAGACGGCATTTGCAACGGTGGTGCAAGTGCTGTCTGGCGACGGTCTTGCCGTATTGTGAAATCTGCAAATGCGGCTCCAAAGGAGTTTCGGTTTGAGGTTGGTGCCGCTTATGTTGCGTGCTCTCAAATAATTGGAAATGTGTGCTAGTTACGTGCTACAACCGGTAGGTGCAGGCCTATAATTCGGCCAATTGCCCCAAAAAAACGTGTATTTACGTAAATTGCACGACTTTTTGCGTGGTAACCGGCACTCCCTTGTTGTTTTGCTCGGAGCACTTGCATGCACCACCGTTCCCCGTTTGCGTCTCATCGAATCGCCAAGGCCCTAGCTTTTTTGACTTTGAGTTGTGCGCTAGCTACACCTGCCGCTTACGCCGCCAAACAGGCACCGACCAAAAAGCAAGCAACTGCCTCTGCTTCTGCCAAGAAGAAGCAGCCTGCTCAGGCAGTTACCACCAAAAAAGTGGCGGCGCAAAAAAAGATCAAATCCTTGGCGGTGGCTCCTAGCCGCAAAGTACAAGCCAGCCGCACTACCCAAGCCAGTACCAAAGTTGCACGCAAAGCCACTGCGACACGTGCGGTTGCCGCTGCGGCAGCGGGTGCCGCAGCCGTAGCGGTTGCGCGACCTTCATTCGGCCAGATGGCTGGCTTGCACCAGGTGGCAGATCCGCTGGATTTGAAGTCCAGTGTGGCACTGGTGCTGGATCAAGACACCAAAGAAGTGCTGCTGAGCAAGAACGACCATGCTGTGCTGCCGATTGCCTCCATCACCAAGCTGATGACGGGGTTGCTGATTGCTGAGGCGCATTTGCCGATGGATGAGGTGCTCACCATCACGCAAGATGACGTGGACACGGAAAAACACAGCAGCTCGCGCTTGCGCGTAGGTACACAGCTGACGCGTGGCGAGATGCTGCATCTGGCACTGATGTCCAGCGAAAACCGCGCCGCCCATGCGCTGGGTCGCACCTATCCCGGTGGTTTGCAGCACTTTGTGCAGTTGATGAACAACAAGGCCAAGCTGCTGGGTATGACCGAAACCCAGTATGTAGAGCCTACGGGGCTGTCCAGCCGCAACCAATCCAGCGCGCACGATCTGGCTACGCTGGTGAATGTGGCGCATGGCAATACCTTGCTGCGCCAGCTGTCGACGTCGCCGAGCCATGAAGTGGCAGTCGGCAATCGCATGCTGCAGTTCAACAATACCAACAGCTTGGTCAAGAGTGACCGCTGGGATATTGGCTTGCAAAAGACGGGCTATATCTCTGAAGCTGGCCGCTGCTTGGTCATGCAAGCGGAAGTGGCGGGGCGCAAGCTGATCATGGTGTTCTTGGATTCCATGGGTAAATACAGCCGCCAAGGCGATGCAGAGCGTGTGCGCCACTGGGTAGAGAACTTGGGTGACAAGCACATGGTGGCTGCGAATAAGTAAGCTTTCACCGCCGGTCTTTCTTTAAAAAGAGAGCGGCTAGCGCAGGATTTTCAAGGTTTTTAGATAGAAAAGTATCTGAAACGATTGAAATAAAAGCGCTAGCCGCTCTCTTTTTTCATTAAAAGCAAGGATGCCAGACTGCATGCGCTATCTGCAGTAGGCAAGAAAAAAGCCGCATCCATCGCTGGTAGCGGCTTTTAAAGTATCTTGTGTGGCGCGGCGTACTGGAATCGAACCAGTGACCCACAGCTTAGAAGGCTGTTGCTCTATCCAACTGAGCTAACGCCACCACGTTGATTTGCAAGGGTTTCTTGCTTCATTAAGAGTAGCAGAATCTGGCGTATTTGCGGAGCGCTCCGCAAATTCAAAAAGCGCTTCCTAATGAGTGCCGGTTATTATGCAGCAAAACGGCCTGTCATTTGGTGGCCTGTACCTTGGCGCCACGGCGCAGGTAGTGGCGCTTGGTCGTGCTTACTGATGTGTGGCCGAGTTGGGTGGCTGCTGCTTGCTCGCCGCGTTCTTCGGCTACATCGTCGGCGGCTTTTGCGCGCAGGTCGTAGAACCAGAAGGCGCGTATTTCTGCGGCCAGTTGCGGGGTGCTTGCAGCTTCGGCGGCTTTTGCGCGGGCCTTTTCAAAGTGTCTGCGCAGTGTGATGGACGTGGCTGCGGTGCCTTGGGGGTTGGTCAGCAGGTTGAAGCTGTGCAGTTTTCTCCCGGCTTTGCGCTGTGCCAGTCGATCCAGCAGCGCGGCAAGCTCCCCCTCTATGACAAAGCGCAGCGGGGCGCCGGTCTTGCTTTGCTTGATGACCAGGCAGCCGTCTTGGATGTGGTGCTCGGTCAGCTCGCGCACGTCGCCTGGGCGCTGGCCGGTGAGGTAGGCCAGATCCATGGCGTCTTTGAGTAAGTCGCTGCCTTGCTCGTACACGGCGCGGTACACCGTGTCGGTGATGTACACCTCACGCTTGCCCAGCGCGTGGCCCTCGATGCCGGTGCAGGGGTTTTCTGCTTCTGTCCAGCCCCATGCGCGGGCGGTGTTGAACATGTGGCTAAAGGTGCGCTTCAAACGGTTGGCCGTGGTCGGTGTGCTTTTGGCCCATTGCAGCAGCTGGTAGATGTGCTTGGGCTTGATTTCATCCAGTGGTGCGGGCGTCGGGTTGCAGAAAAACTCACGCAGCTTTTTGATGTCGCCACGCTGGGTTTGCTGGGTGGATTTGGCTTTTGCGCTCACCACCTCGGCTTCGTACTTGTCGGCCAGATCTGCAAATGTCTCCATGGGCGCGGCCAGTGGCATGTTGGACAGCTCCAGCCACTTTTTGACGGCCTCGCGGTAGTCGCTGCCCAGGGGGATTTCTCGGCGCGGCTTGGCGCCGGTGTCGAAGTAGTAGTACACCTTGCCCGACTTTTGAGGACGGGCGCGAAAGCCTGGCATTGCATTAACCATTGGCGCGTGCTGGCTCCCACTTGGGGCGCGCAGCCTCCGTGTTGTGCTGCGTGCCGCCTTCGATCACTGCGCGCGATACGATGGGGCGGCCTGCTGCGTTGACATAGAAGGGGATTTTCATTGTGCGCAGGGCGGCGGCCTGTAGTTCCTCGCGCCGCTTTCCACGCTTGCCGGTGTTGATGCCGGTCAGCTCACGCACTTCATCGCATGTGAGAAATAGTGGGGTCATAGCTTTAGGCGTTAAAAAGCCCCGACTTAGCGGGGCTGGTTGTCTTGTTGGTCTTGCTGGTCTTTCCAGCGGTCGCGCTTGTCGCCGCGCTGGCGGGCTCGGCGGCTCATGTGCTTTGCTCCTTAGCTGCTATCCAAAACTGAGCGCACACCGCAGACTGCGCAGTGCCCCACACACCAAGCGCGCGGGCCAACGCTTCAAACGCTGGGTTGTCGTAGGGCTCGCCTTCTCGGAGGTTTTCTGGCAGTTGCACTGGTGCTTCAACCTGTTGATTAGTTTGAGATATGGGAATTCCCATATCGGCCTCTGGTGGCTGGGGCGCGGCGGCGGGTGAAGTCATTGGCGCGTTTTGCACCATCCGCTCATAGCTTTCCTTGCGCGCCCATTCTTCGTGCAGGCGGATTTCACCGGCCCCGCTCCAATATCCAGCGCGCAATTGCTCTTGTGTCGGACTGATTGGCACCAGCTTCCACCCCTGCGGCACTGGCACTGCTGGAGCGCGGCGCGCTGCTTGCCAATAGCGCCAGCAATCTGCCGTAGATGGGCTAAAGAACACCCAGCCCTTGGCTTCATACCACTGGTGCGCAGTGTCAAATCCTTCACGCTCTGCCATTTCAATGAAAGCGCGTAAGCTGGCGCGCTCTTGCTCTGTTGTGTGTGTCATCCCTGCTTCCCTGTGTGATGCCGTGCATGCGCTCTGCGAATTTCACGCCTTCTCTGAACGCCCATGGCTCGGGTCTGTCGTCTGGGTCGTCATTCACAGCGTTTCGGCCTTCTTTGATCTGAGCATCCGTCAACGGCTTGCTGGGCGCTGCTGCTAACGCGCACTGGATTGCAAGGCCCATGTCGCCAAAAGGCATGTAGGCTTCCTCTGCGGCTTCGATCATCTCGGGGGTGATGCTTGTGTGTGTCATGGCTTGCCTTCTCCGGCCATGGCGGCCACAAGATCATTCAATGGGTTGTGCGCTTCGTGACCAGCATCACCCAGCTTCTTTTGCCCGCACTTGCAGCGGTAGACACCGCGCACAGCAAACCCAATGCCGCGCCCGCCTGCCTGTGCATTGGTGGTGTTTTTGACAAACTGCCACTTGTGGCGAGCGCCAACAGTGCATTGCTTGGTTTTGCTGCTCATGGCTTGGGCTCTCCATGTGTTTTTGATGCCGCGCGCGCTGCCTGGGCTTCTTGAATCATCCCAGCGGCGGCTGTGGCTTCGTTGATAGATCGCGCCAGATCACCCGGCACCTTGCACGCTGCGCGCACAGATTTCAGCAGCGCTGCTTGCTTCAGTGCCAGCGCTTCTAAATACTCGATGCGCTTGCGCTGCTTGCGGCCTGTTGAATCAGCCATGCGCATCCTCCTTGGCTGCTTGGGTGGCGCGCTTGGACGATTCAATGCGCAGGCAATCCGATGCGGCGACTAAAAATGTGATCGTTGCATTTGCAAAATCTTTGTTTAGCAAGGCTCCAATAGACAGGCCAAGAACAAGGGCGGCGGAAAAGCCGGGGAGCTTTGGATATACGGTGATCATGGCTGCTCTCCCTGCTTGGCTGCTTGGGTGGCGCGCTTGGCTTTGATTTCTGCTTGTGCTTTCTTCCGTTTGGATGGCGGCAGCTCTAGCGTTGCCAGAATTTCGCGGTCAACAGTGATGCCAGGAATCATCTCCAAACCTTCGGCCATGTATTCGCGCCAGCCGGTGATCTTTCCAGTGTTCAAGTCCAGCATCCCGCCGCCATTGCTTTTTAAGTTTGTGACTGCGAAGTCCACGCGACGGGCTAATTCCATTGCAATGGCCTTCCAGTCTGTTGCTTCTGTAGTTGATTGCGGTTTCTCAGCCATTTGCTTGCTCTCCCTGCTTGGCTTGGGCTGCAAGGTTGCGTTGCCAAAAATCAAAAGCTGGGTGACTTGCGTTGTCCGCTTCTATCGCGCACATCAGCGCAATCAAAGCCATTCGTGTGCGGCTAGACCGGCCACCACCACCGCCGGGAGTACAGAATTCAATGTCCGCCACGCTTGTGCCATCGCAGATCGACACGTAAACGTCGTTGTCGGCATCAAGACCAACGCGGATAGAGCCATCGGGGCTCATATCGCCAAAACGCCCAACGTCGCGCGCCTTGGGCCATTTGATTGGCTGCTCCATCCCCTGCTGGGTGGGGTGGGTGGCCGCAATGGCGGCGCGGGCCTTCCATGCCAATGCAGCCACATGCTTGTGAAACCAAAGATCAGCAGCTTGAATGATTGAGTAGCTTTTAGGGTATGTTCCGTGCAACCAATTTACAAACGCTTCTCTCTCGTCGGTTATTGACTGCGGCACTCCATCTGCGGGGTGCGCTGGGGCGGCGTAAAGTGGCGTCAGGTTATGCAGCCCCCCATCGTCAACGGACCTGTTGAAGTCTGCTTGACGCTGTTCTGCGGATTCCTTGGTGTCGTGGTACTCAAAACGCGGTTTGCGGAATGCGGTGTTTGTGAGTCGCCACGCCACCGGCACGGCGGCCTGCACTGCCTGCGGTGCTGCCGGCTTGCGCATCGGCTCCACGCCACCGGCGCCGATGGCTTCCAGCTGGGATTCCAGCTCTGCAATGCGCGCGGCCTGCGCAGCCAGCAGGTCATCTTTGCTTGCGAACTGGCTCAAAGTTAAATCTGTCATGGTGGTTTTCTCCGTGGTCAATGCCCGCAAGGCAGGCCTTCGCCCTCGGCGGGCTCTTGGTGGACGGGTGCTCCGCAGCTTGCGCAGCGCTTTTGTGGCTCTTGCCGATTGGCCTTGTCGCGTTCAGTGGCGCGCCTGGCGGCCTGCAGGGCTTCTTTGGCTCTGCGCTCTTGCAGTTGGGTGGTGCTCATGTCGGGCTCCAAATAAAAAGCCCACGCGGTATGCTCCGGGTGGGCTGGATAGGGCGAGGCGTGAACTGCTTTGTTACCCTTGCATAAGCTTTGTTGCAGGCGCCGCTTTTACACTTGGTCATCTTTTAACTCCCACAAAGAAAATGAAAAAACTCATCGGTTTGGCTTTACTTGCCGCAGTGCTGACAGGTTGCGCGGTGTACACACCCAGCGGCTCGGTGGTGGTTGACCCCGGGCATGGCGGTGGTCATGGTGGTTTCTGCCCACCCGGTCAGGCCAAAAAAGGCAACTGCTGATTGGTACTGCGGTTTTTCTGCCCATCAACAAAAAGCCCGCATCAAGCGGGCTGGTGTGAGTAGTAGCCACCCATGGGCAGCGGTGGTGGGGCAGGCCTTGGATCGTTCCCCCACGGCTTTGATAGTTCTTCTTGCCGGATAACGGCTAGGAGTTCCAGCCTTGGAACGTCCTGGGCAAGCAATTGGTCAACCCGCTCACAGCGCCAGCGTATGTAGGCGGGGCTCATGTACGCAGCTTGAAAGTAAAAGGGCGGTTTGGCTTCGGCATGGATGGGTCTGCACCTTTGACGCCATGGGATACCCATAGCCGGTTCAGTGTCCTTGCTGCCTCAACGATGGCTTTCATGCTGTAGCTGGGCAGGATGCGCATTGCCAGCTCTGCAGCTGCTTGCAGCCCATTCACGTGGGCCAAGCCTACGGGCATGCCTTCGTGCAGACGCTGGATAACCACCATGGCGTGGATCAAAATGTGGCGGCGTGTGCGGTCAAGAGGGGCGTCCACTTCTTCGGCCTTTAAGGCAAGAATGAAGTCATTGGTCATTGCTTGCAGCATTTCAGTCTCCGCAGGCTTGCCCAGCGCATAAGCCATACGAAAGCGGTTGAGATCCATCTGCTCGACTGTGTGATCTACAAGTGCTTTTACTTTTTGCAGCTCGTCAATTGCGCGCTGGGCTCTTGCTTGTTCTTCTGCTTTGGCTTGTGCATCGCGCTGCAGCCCTTGTGTGTAGAGGGCTCCAGCAAGGCGAATAGGGTCAAGTTCTGTCTTAACGGGTGCGGGTGCGAATGCGAATGGCATAAGGCTTCCAATGTGGTTATTGACCTCGATAGCTCAGTGCGCCATTGGTGCGGTAGGTTCCCTTGGTGGTGGTGGCGCAGATGGGGGCGTAATCGGGAATCTCCTGCTTGTGGATAGTGATCTTGGTCTTGCTGGTGATGACGGGCTCAGCATTTTTCACGCTACAGCGCGCAGGGATGGGATCGGGGCGTACCTTGTTGTTGTCGGCAGAAACGATGTTCCAGGCGGCACCTGGAGAGATACCGACTATTTCAGCGATCGCGCGGCAGGTTTTGCCCTCACGGTGCAATGCGCGCGCTTGGGTCTTTTGTGCTGCAGTGATGGTTTGACCACCCATGGTGTGCTCCAGAAATAAAAAAGCCCGCGTGATGGCGGGCAGATTGATTAAATTAATAGCTGCTAGCGCTTGCTAGTAAATGATTTGCGCATTATTCAATGCTTATTTAATTGATGGGTAAGCGCTGATAGCTATCAAATTAGATGGAATCGGCGGCCAAAGACTTGGCAATAGCCGCGCGAATGGCGGGCACATCGGTGCGCTTATACAGGCGCGCATTGCGGTACTTGCGCCACTGGGCATCGGTGCAGCTGTCTTTGTCAATGTCCGCAGCAGTCATGGCAGTAAAGCCATGGTTTTGGAGCTGGGCTGCGTTGACGCTGCATGTGTCTTTGAGCGTTTCATTCAGCTCTGTGAGAGTGATCAGTTCTTCGTGCATGGTTCACCCTTGATTGATTTGTGGCGATGGGTAGGAGCGGCGTTGGCTTGCGACTGGTGGTGCTGGCTTGATGACTTTGGGTATGCAACTGATGTTGTCGCGGTGCACATAGCAGGTGGCATCCCCATCGCTTACTTTGGAGATACCGTTGTCCAGCGCGATATGGATGGACAACGATAAGTAGGCGGCCAAAAACGTGAGGTTGGCTATAGCCAAAGCAATGATGAATACCTGTAGCCAAGTTGTTTTGTTGGCAGTTTTTTCTGTAGTCATGGTGTTGTGCGGTTGATAGAAGGCAATCCAACAAGCGCACGCCCAGGGCATGCGCTTGGAGCATGGCTCTAGGGGTTAGCTGGGTGTGCCTCGGTGGATTGAGCGTCCTTGCCGTGGCCGATCATCTCCACCAGATCGGTGATGATTGACGACACAGCATCAACCTCCAGCGTGGCCTGTGAGTAGAAACTGACTTCTTCTTCGTCCTCGGAGTCAGTGTGCGAGCACTCGATGCCTTTGAGCTTGAAGTCGTGAGTCAGGCGGAATTCTGTTTCGCCGTCGTGGGTGAAGCCCATGGACATGACTTCAAACGACGCGGCCAGCGCTTCCTTGATGCCGGTTTCGGCGCCACGCAGTGAGCCCATCTTGATGTTGATCTTGCGTTCGCCTTGCTTCAGTGCCGCCTCTGCGCAGGGCTGGAACACGCCGAAGGCATCATCGTTGCCATTGGCCCACGCCTGCAGGCGCGTGGTCAGACCGTGCTTGACGTCGCTTACGTGGATGGTTTCGGTCTTCACGCTACCGGCGGCGTGCACCAAGGACGTCACGATGATGTCTGCCAGCTTCTTGCTGGTGGTGGGAACGATCAGATAGCCCGTGGTCTGCTGGTAGAAGCAGGTGATGATGGCGGTGCGTGGGAACGCCTGCTTGGCAAGCTCCATCAGCACCTCGTCTTTGATTTCCGCGCGTTCCTTCTTGCCGGGCGTGCGGTTGTCCAGCTCTTTGATGCGCTCTGCGGCTTCGTTAACCTTTTGGTTGATGACGCTGGCCGGTATCTGCTTTTCGTCAATGCGCACGCGGAATGCAAAGCCGTTTTTGAACGGCAGCACCAAGTGATCGCCATCAGCCACTGGAACAAAGCCCCAGCTTCGCATACGTGTTGGCGGGCACTCTTGGAAAACGCTGGCCTGCAGCTTATCGGCCAGTGCCTCTTGCTTGATGCCAAAGTCAGCTTTGTAAACGGTGGCGGATTTAATGATTTGCTTCATTGTGATGATTGGGCTGGTTAAAGAATCAAGCCGCATCGAGCGCGGCCTGCAGGGACAAAATTGCGAGGGCGACGGCAGCGGTGCCTACCCACCAAAGCGCTGTGGTTGCGATGGTTTTGAGCATTCAGGAACCTCCAGAAACAAAAAAACCGCCTCGGTGGGCGGTGGTTGGTTGGTGCAGGGCGCTTAGATCGCTTCGTACTGGTGCTCAGTCTCAGGCGGAGGCAGCTCGCGCACTACTTCCGGTTGCGCTGGTTCCGGGTAGGTGGGCGCTGGGGTGTGGCTGAATTCGGTTTCGGCTGGGCCTGGGTATAGATCGCACATGATGGAAATCATACTTTCACGGCCAGGACGCTACATGCAGGGCGGTGTGGGAAGCAGGCATCAGCCCAAGCGCGCGCTTCGCGGTTGTTGGGGAAGTCGATGTTAGGGACAACTTGCTTGCCAAACTTGACGATGAATCGCATGGTTGGTGTCTCCAGAAAAAGAAAAGCCCACGCGGTGGTGGGCACGGGAATAGTTGGCGGATCTGCTGCAACGCTTGCTAAGGCGCTCCAACACCATAGGTTTAAGAAGTAGCAGCCGCCACGACTGCCCCCTGTGGCCAAGGGGCAGGCATTGCGGTTACTTGAAGCCGACAAGAACTCCAGGTGGCATTGGTATTGCCATGCAGCCATGAATGGGGCGCCAAAGATGCAGGCAGTATGGGTGATTGCTTATCCATTCACTTTTTGGAGGGTGGAGCTGCATTACGCAATCCTCGTCATCCCAAAATAAAGCCTTCACTTTGCACATTTCTTCCCATGTTGGGCACCTGTGTGGAAGGCTTGCACTCACATGCTCCCATCCCATTTGATCGCTGGCTATCACAGTGAATGGGGTGTGGCCTGGGCGCGATGGAATTCTGAATGCGCCGTTGTTGCCGCAATCCGACGTTGATCCAAATGGCCCAGTCTTTAAACGTAGGCTCTCAGGGACGTGAAATGCCATATTTATTTCCAAGAAAAATCCCGCTGCACATTGCTGTACAGCGGGCAAAAAGTCCACGGAACGTGAACCCCACAGAAAAAGAAAGCCGGTGCCCGAAGGCGCGCAATGGGAAGTAAGAGAGGGAGGGAGGAGGCACACCCACTACCCGGCTGGAAAATGGTTGATGGCTGCTGTGTAAGCCCCAGCTTTATGCAGTCATGGAGGGACGGTCAACTTTCATGCCTTGCTGGGAGGCAAGCCCCAGTCACGATTTGCCATCAGGTCGCGCTTCTGTTCATGCTCAGGGCACTCTTGCGAATGCGTCGGAGGAACTAGGAGCACCGCCAGAAGCGCGGCTTGATGGCCCTGCTTAACGCCTGCAGGGGTTTGGCGGCGCGATGTGCTCGCGCGGGCCGCTTCAACGCATTTCAAAATCTCCGTCTATTGGGCTGCCAGCCAAGCCTCAGCATCTGCTTTGGCCTGCTGAACGGTGGTGCGCACTGTTTCGTGCGGTGCCAGTCCACACCCTTTAAACCAGCGGATCAATTTCACGTGAGATCCACAGTCGCGCACGGTGGCCCAGGTTTCGTTATTGAGGTGGCAATGCTCGGTCTTGTGCTTCGTTGTGAACCACTGCAGGGGTTGGGCTGGATTCTTCTTTGACATGGCTTTCTTGCTGTTGCTGTAGCTGGCTATTTTTGGCAGCCAGCCACTCTTTGTATTCCTCGGCGCGCTCTTGGTCTTTGATAAGCCGCCGTCTGGCTGCTGTCGGGCGCAATCTCCAGTTCATGGATGCCACTCATTGCCACCGGGCATAGCGAAGTCGATGTACTGAGGTGTGCCGCTTTCATCGACTTCATCCAGGCAACGCCCAAACTTGCTGTTGAACCACTCGCGTTTTGTCATGAGGCGGAACCCTTCTGGCATGTGGTCTTTCTCAAACTCTGCAAACTGGGCGCGCTGACTGGCTTCGTCGTGGTACCGGCCGGCCGGCATAGAGAAGGTGGCCACACCCATTTGTCCGGTGCTTTCGTTGATGACTGAGATTGCAAGCTGAACTTCGATGGGGGCTTGCAAGATCACTTCTTTGCTCATGACTTTCTCCTGTTCAAACAAAAACAGCCTCCTGGTGGAAGCTGCTTGTGTTTCCCCTCTGATACGCACAGAGGGCGGCGACTGGTGGTGCGTGCACACCAGTGGTTGGGCTTTTCTTTTCTTGGCATCCCCGAATGCCTCACCCCCGTACTTTTGACCCAGGGGCTGGTTCGCAGTGCGGTGGTCAATACGCCTGCTGACGGTTCAAGCCCGTCACGCATGCGCTGACCTATCTCGTTCGCGTTGCCTTACCCATCCGGGGACAGAGCGCTACTAGCCTTTGCACCGGCTGATTCACTTTGTCGCGTCAACCCGCGACGGCACTGATTTACCCAGACGTGCCCACTGCAAGAGTTGGTGTGCTGACCTCGATCGATTTGCACCCATCGCTTGGGTAGCACCTCCTGCTGCGCTCTCTGTGGAGCTAACCCCGCCTTTGCTTCCTGTCGGCTTCGGCCCCGGATCGCTGGGCCTTGGGTGTTTCGCGGTTTGGTGCTGCGATTGGTGTAATGTAAGTGCTCTAACAATATATTGTCAAGCATGCTTACATAATATTTTTAGAGTGCTAACATTTGATGTATGACCACACACCACACAGACGAAAAAAAGCCCGCTGGTGCGGGCGATGACAAGGTGACGCTGCTGGACTTCGATGCGTTGATCTTCAGGAAGGGAGGCGATGGCAGCATCTCCATCTCAACACTGGGTGCTGTTTACTCAGAGCTACCCAGGTGCTGCGATGTGGCTAAGGCTGCTGTAGATTGGGTTGCAGCTTTTCCAGAAAAGGATCTGGTGATTGACATTGCCCTCGAAAGAGGTAGAGAAAGCGAAGGCATTGAGCAGATATTTGCCTTCATAGACGCAATGGCATCTAGCTACTGGCGGCATTACAAGCCTGCCACGGTGATTGAAATCCCTGGGAAAGGGCGCTGGGTATTTCAGGCAGATACCGATGTGACAGAAAGCTGAGGGAGGTTATTGGCCCACTTTTGGATAACCTGCTCTAGGTCATCGCGATCACGACCCTTGCGCATCAAAAGGGAGCGTATAGCCTCAAACGCTCTGGCATTCTCCGGTGTGTTGAATGCTAGTGCATCCACAATAAAACGCTCCGCCTTGGCAACTTGCTCACGCGCAGCTTGTGCCTGCTTAAGCAACGCTTGGATCTGCCTAGTTTCTTGGCTCTGGACTTGGGCGATCTCCAGTGATTGGAGCCATGGAATGTGAGTGTAAGAGAGTGAATTCCGCAGTGCCGAATAGTCGGTCACCAGAGCCCCGGCGCCTCTGATACTTGCAACCAACATGCGTACCGCTGGGCGATTGTTCTGAATGTCAAACTCTGTGCGTGGCTTATCCGCCATAACACCGCCTCCTTGTTTGAGGCATATATCCAGCTGATGCCTAAAACTTAAGTGGCGACCAAAGCACTCATTAAAGAATGAAATTCCTTTGGCTGCAGTATCAAGCTGCAGAACCGCACTTTGGGCTTGCGAAAGTAATGCATCACGCTCTTGAAGCAATTGATCAGCCATTTTTCTGGCTAATGCCGCGTCTTCCGCTTTCTCAAATCTGGCGTGCAGCTCATCCCAATCAACATCAAATTCACGCTTACCGCATTGATGGCCGCAGTTGGTTTCTAGGCCAGATTTGGTGCGAATTATGAAGCCTCTTTTGTGTGGTCTGGTACAGCCGTTAAGACTGCAGGCAATCTCAAAAGGGAAAATGTATTTGCCTGATATCTTCTCCAGCTCCTCTGAGGCAATGCGCAAAGGACTGACATATGAGGGGCGAGATGTGAATTCTTCGACTGACTGGAAGTGAATTGGATCTTCATCAACGCTCACTGCAAACCCCTCTCTTTTGTTAGTAGAAGCCGTATAACGGTTTAAAACGTTCTTTCATTTCAGACACGCGCCATTTGCGGCGTTCTGCTTATGACTTCCAGTGGTACTCCATCAGAGTGCTGTTAACCATTCCCAAGCCGCCCACACCAAACCCACCACTACCCAGAAGGCGAATGCATAGGGAAGGGCGCGGCGTAGGGGGTGCATCAGCGTCTCCGAAACTTGCGACGGTGCTCAATCATGGTGCCGATTACTACGAGGTGGCGCTCATCGCTGCGCAGCACCGGGTAGTCGTTATTAAGTGGTACGAGCTCGAACACCTCATGGCCTGATTCATCAATGCCGCGCACGCGGTACTTCTTGAAAGTGGCTTCTTGCTTGGTATTTCGGGCAGCTACATAGTCCCCGGGGCGTGGCACTACATCAGGGTCAATCAGGACGCGATCACCAGGGCGAAAGTCTGGGAGCATGGAGTCGCCTTCTATTTCCAAGAAGAACGACCACTGTGATGCGTCGTCGTCGCCGTACTCCACATCAAATCCTTCACCTGGGCCATAAGGCACAGCAATCTCTTTTAGTGCGCCTGCCTGTACATGCGAAATCACAGGATATGGGCGCATGCCAAGGGGAGCTGGTTTGGCGTTTGCGTCAAACGGTGTTGCTCCGCTTTTTTCGGGGCCTACGCCTGTTGCAATCCACATCGCACTGAATCCAGTGGCAGCCGCGAGCTTCACTGCAGGCGCGGTCTTTAGGCTTTTGGTGGGGCCATCTTTCCACTGCGTCACAGCTGACGAAGAAACGCCCGCGATCTCAGCCAAGTCGCCAACTGTTTTTCCGGTCTCTGCCATTAGCTTGGCAATGCGTTCTTGAAGCGTCGTCATGTTAGAGAGCTTACTTGTAATGAATGTTAGAGTGCTTGCAATAATCTTGTAAGAGCGCTAACATTAAAGAATGACTAAAGACGAAGCCATCAATTTGCTCGGAGGCTCTGTGGCGAAGGCTGCGGAGGCCATCGGGATCAACTCCCAAGCTATTTCGCAGTGGCCGCGAGAGCTTCCTGCCAGGTTGGTAGATCGCGTCCAAGCTGCCCTCTATCGCAAGCAGCAAGCGGAAGCGACTGCGCCAGCCACCCCCACCACCCAAGAGGCCTGACTTATGTACGCAGACCCCGCCCACATTCGCAAGCACCGCGTGAATCTGTCGCTCAACGACGCGGAAGACCGCTTGGCAGAAGCCATGGCTGAGTTCAACGGCATGCAGAAGTCTGTGTTTCTGCGTGAGTTGGTGTTGGAAGGCTTGTCTCGTTTTCATGCCTCCGATTCTGCGCAGGCAGCTACGGAATTGCGAGCAGCAAATCAGTGACACATCAGTGCCGCTTCTGAAACTTTTGCGTAACGCAGAAATGAGCACCCGTGTCCATTCCACCTCAAAAAGACAGCGATGCCCTCGATCTGACGGATCAACAGGCGGCGCAACTCGACGCTTATGCGGCAGCGCATGGGCTTACCAGACAACAGGCGGTCACACAGCTGGCCCGGCAGACCTTGGACATGCGCTATCGGTTCAAACCGAAGCAAGGACAGGTTTTGCCATTACGGAGGAAGTGATGGCTTCTCAAGAACTTTTGCGTAACGCAAAACTGCGTTCTGCATGGGAAATATGGAAGAGAGCAAGCAGCTCTTTACAGATGAGTGAGGTAGGTGATGAGTAAGCAACTCCCATGGTTTCGTGCGTACACGCGCATGGTTGATGACGACAAGCTCAAGCTGCTGGCTTTTGAAGACCGCTGGCACTTTGTGGCGCTGCTTTGCTTGAAGGGCGAAGGTCTGCTGGACAAGGGTGATGTCCCGGGTCTGTTGATGCGCAAGGTGGCGGTCAAGCTGGGCTTGGACGTTCGCTCGCTGGAGGAGGTGGCGCGCCGCTTGGCGGAAGTTGGCCTTATCGACCAAGCAACCATGCAGCCTTTGAAGTGGGAAGGCCTGCAGATGCGCAGCGATACGGACACCACAGCAGCAGAACGCAAGAAGCGTCAGCGTGCACGTGAAAAAGCCTCCAAAGCCGCGCCCAGCAACGATGTCACGCAAGATCACGAACAGGTCACGGATGCGTCACGCGTGACTGGTACGGATGTCACGCGTACAGATATAGATACAGATATAGATACAGATACCAAAGTAGATAAGACAGAGGTAGAACTAGAAACTGTTGGTGGCCCTGCCGTGCCACCGAGCAACACACCAGCCCCGCAAGCGACACCCAAAGCCAAGCGCCTGACAGCCGACTGGGTTTTGCCGAAGAAATGGGGCGATTGGGCTTTGGCTGAGCGGCCAGAGCTCACAGCCAATGAGGTGCGCAAGCAGGCGGACATGTTCCGTGACCATTGGGTTGCCAAGTCTGGCAAGGACGCCTCCAAGCTCGACTGGGAGGCCACCTGGCGCAATTGGATTCGTCGCGCCAATATCGGCAAGCCAGCCGGAGTGGCAGCAGGTGTGCTGAACAAGCAAGAAGCTCTTGAGCAGCGCAACCGAGGTGTTGGCGCGGCCTGGGCATCGCAGGGAGGCAGCAATGCAGCAGCATGAGCGCCCCGCCTTTGCAGACTTGCTAACCGATGTGATGGCGTACTACGGCAAGGATGTGTCGGAGTTTCTGCTCAGCGTTTGGTGGGGGGCCTGCGAATCCTTTGACATGGAGCAGATCGCCAAGGCACTGCAAAAGCACGCTTGTGACCCCGAGCGCGGGCAGTTCGCTCCCAAGGTGGCCGATTTAGTCCGAGTACTCCAAGGCACCAGCACAGACCGTGCTGCATTGGCGTGGGGCAAGGTTCTGGAGGCTATGAGCGCGGTAGGGGCCTACACGGATGTGGTGTTTGATGACCCGGCCATCCATGCCGTGGTGGAAGACCTGGGCGGCTGGCCCAAGGTGTGCCGCACCGACCAGGCCGAGCTTTCCTACGTGCAGCACCGCTTTCAGGTGGCGCACAAGGCGTACACCGAGCGCGGCCAGTTCGAATATCAACGGCGCCTTGCAGGTGATCGCTCCCCAGATCACGAATACAGCAGTCGTGGCATTCCTTTGCCCCGTCCAGCACTGGTGGGAAATCGTGAGGCGGCTATCGCGGTGCTGAAAAACGGTGCAGTGGCAGGCAAGACGCTAATCACCACCTTGCCCAAGCAGGCCATGCAACTGCTGGCCAACAGCACAACACTTCAGGAGCAACGCGCATGAGTGCACTGATGAAAACCACAGCAGCGCTGACCATGAGCAGCCAGGAGATCGCTGACTTGGTGGAATCTCGCCATGACAGTGTGAAGCGAACCATTGAGCGGTTGGCAGAGCGTGGCGTGATTCAACTTCCACCATTGGTGGATGTTCCAAACCATCAGGGTCAGATTGTGAGCGTTTACCAACTTGGCAAGCGCGAAACGTATGTGGTGGTGGCGCAGCTCTCCCCCGAATTCACGGCCCGGCTGGTGGATCGCTGGCAGGAGCTGGAGAGCCAGCAAGCACCTGCTGTGCCGCAGACCATGGCGCAGGCACTGCGTCTGGCAGCAGAGCAGGCCGAGCACATCGAAGTGCAGGAAGCCCAGCTGCGCGAGGCTGCGCCCAAGGTGGCCTACGTGGATCGCTATGTGGCTGCTCAGGGAGCGATGGGGTTTCGCCAAGTCGCCAAGCTGCTCAATGCCAAGGAGCCTGAGTTCCGCGCCTTTTTGGAGGACAGCAAGATCCTCTATCGCCTGGGCGGTGTGTTGACGCCGTACCAGAACCACATCGATGCCGGCCGCTTTGTCATCAAGACAGGTGTTAGCGAGAGCGAGCACGCCTATGCACAGGCCAAATTCTCTCCCAAGGGAGTGAACTGGATTGCCGCCGAATGGGCCAAGCACCGCGTGGCGCTGGCTGTAGTGGGAAAGCAGGTGGTCGCGTGAACCCAATGACGATCACATTGCCATGGCCACCCAAGGAGCTGAGCCCCAATGCGCGCCTGCACTGGAGCAAGCTTGCCAAGGCCAAGAAGGCATACCGCTGGGTATGTGCGCTACAGGCGCGCGAGCAGGGTGCACGGGCCATCAAAGCTCAAAAGCTGCACCTGTCGCTGACGTTTTACCCACCCACGCGCCGTGCGTTTGATCTGGACAACTCGCTGGCGCGCATGAAGTCTGGACTGGATGGCCTGGCTGATGTGCTGGGGGTGGACGACAAGCACTGGAGCTTGAGCATTGCCCGTGCCGAAGAAATCGGCGGCATGGTGAAAGTGGTGGTGACACATGAGTGAGCAGCGAATCCCTCAGGGTGGTTTACCCAGGCCACGTCCCAAGCATCACCCGGTGACGGCAGCAACCCATATGCAAGAGAGCATCACCCGCCAAAGAGACGGCACATACCGGCTTAACTATTGGAAAGAAGACCGCTACTGCCGCCCCATGCAGATAGGAGCCACACAAATCTGTGTGATGGACGACTTCGGTTTCTTGGTGACCCTGTGGTCAGAGGGGCACCCATGGCATTGAGCACACTTTTCAAGCCAAAGAAATGCAAGGAGTGTTGCTGCGCTTTCACGCCAAGCTACCCGCTGCAATCGGTGTGTTCGCGCAAGTGTGCTGCTGCCAGAAGCAAGGCCAGGCCCAAGCCAAGTAAAGGCTTTAGTCGCAAGCCAGAGCCAGAGGGCGCTCACATCATCGACGGCGATGAGCGCTTTGTCGTGCAAACCGAAGATCGCCATGCCGCCCGTGCTGCGCGAATGTTGGTCAGTGGGCGCGAGACCCAATCGCTGGTGGCGCTGGTAGGGCGTGCTGCGCTGGTGAGCGTGGATACGCCAACTTCCCACCCCATTGAGAAAGAGCGCCCACTTCGTCACGAAGGCTACCGCCGACTGGTGGCTAGCTTGCCTTGCATGTGGTGTGGCCGCCAGGGGCGCAGCAACCACGCTCACGAAAACGCAGGTAAGGGCAAAGGCATGAAGGTGGATGACCGGCGCGCCATGCCCCTGTGCGTGGATGACATGGGCAAACATGGGTGTCACACGGCCTTCGACAGATATGCCCTGATTGATGGCGGGCGTGAAGCGCACGTTGAGCTGGGAAAGCAGATGGCCAACCAAACGCGCCAGCTCATCAGGGCTGCGGGCAAGTGGCCCAAGGGATTGCCGATGTGGCAGGAAACAGAAACTGAGTAAGGGAGCACCAAATGATCGAACAACGCTACATCACAGCCACGGCAGCAGCTAGCCTGCACGAGGACGCAAATTCAATCACCCAGCTTGATGTGATCAAGGCCAGCGGCATGAGTGAGCGCAATCTGGCTTCTCATTACTTGCGTTTGATTTCCAAACCGTCACGTGGCGACATGGAGCGCGTTTTCTCGGCGCTGCTTTGGGTGGCGCAAAACCGCAATCTGGCGCAGCCGCAGGAATCGGTTTCGCAAGCGTTGCGCTGGCTTGTTGATCCGCGTTGCAAGGTTTGTTGTGGCGCTGGCGTATTGCTCAAGGGTGGCAAAGAGCATGTGTGCCCCAAGTGCAAGGGGGAGAAGCTGCGCAAAGAGCCGTCAGACAAGGATGTGCAACTGCTTATCGATTACGTTCAAATCTGCCGTAATGCACATGCAAGCCGCGTGTTCAAGAAGCTGCATTAAGAGCTGTACGACTTCAAAGAAATGTGATAACGTTCGACCCGCGTTAGATCATTAAGACGGAGAAAGCGGGCACTGCTCAGGCGTCCCGCCTCCCGAGGAAATCTCCCCGGACTGTGAGCCGGGCAGTCCATTGATGGTCTAGCTCGCCCAAAAATTACAAAGCCTCAGCCGAAACGCTGGGGCTTTTTCGTTTCCGCTCTCCTGCAGAGCTTCGCCTTGTATTGAGGCGCGGCATTGAAGCGGGCAGGGCGCCAAACGCAACCCACGAGCCAGCCGTGGTCGCGCCCGAGAGGCTTGAAGGCGCGAGTATCTCCCCCTTGAGCTGTCGAGGGCCGCTGGCACACAGACAACAGGCCGCACCCTGCGCTAAGGCGTAAGTCCCAAAGGGTGCCCACATTCATTTCCGCCAGCCACACCGAGCAACGCCCCGCAACTCTCGCGCCCAAGGGTTCACGCTTGGCTGTGGCTGGCACCAATACCCATGGCCAAACTCCAAACCCTCAAGCCTAAGCTGCAGATGCTGGACACCCGAAGGGTGCCGACGATGCAGGCTGGAAGCTGGCGCACCGATGGCATGACCAGCGCCCAGCGCGGCTATGGCTACAAGTGGCAGAAGGCGCGAGAGCAGTTCCTTCGAGAGAACCCGCTGTGCGTGATGTGCGAGGCAGAGGGGCTGGTGGTGGTAGCCACGGTGGTGGACCACAAGGTGCCACATCGTGGGGACCAGAAGTTGTTTTGGCGCAGAAGCAACTGGCAGAGCTTGTGTGCAACGCATCACAGTAGGGACAAGCAGAGGGAGGAAGCGAGGCGGTAATGCTGCGCTGCAGCGACGGCTGTGACAGAGACCGCCGTGGCATTCCCGTATTGTTCCAAAACCGAAAAGCACGGCGAGGCCTTAAATGCACCGAGGTGGTGCATCCGTGTCGTGTCCGATGGACGGCAACGATGATCGGCTCAGGCGGGGGGGGGTGGTCGAAAGTCTGAGGGGCTCGCCGCTCTAGACCGCCCTGTACCGCACGCGCAAAAAAATCCCCCCGTTTTTGGGAAATGTTAAAGCTTTAACATCTGCTAAATCGGCTGCAAAGCCGCGCCGAATATGGATTCAGATGCTTTTTTGACTTTGTGAGATGTTAAAGCGATGTTAAAGGTCTGAAGGAATTGTTATGGCGCTGACAAGCAAAAAGCGGCTGTTCGCTGATGCGCTGTTAGCGGGCAAAAACAATAAGCAAGCTGCACTTGCAGCTGGTTACAGCGCCGCTTCAGCATCTGCGGCCGGGTCACGCCTTGCCAAAGACAAGGATGTGCTGGCCCACATGGCCAGGGTTTCCGAGGCCCAAGAGGAAAAGACAAAGCCACCGGCTGATTCTTTCGGTGGTGCTGAAAATCCTGCTCCCGCCTTCGATCTGAAAAAGGCGTTGTCGCATAGCGATCCGCGGGCATTCTTGCTGGCAGCAATGAATGACGGGCTGCTGGAGCCCAAGCTACGCATCGATGCTGCCAAGGCACTCATGCCGTTTGAGTTCGCCAAAAAAGGTGA
The DNA here is from genome assembly GCF_030162955.1 of Comamonas jiangduensis. Taxonomy (NCBI): domain Bacteria; kingdom Pseudomonadati; phylum Pseudomonadota; class Betaproteobacteria; order Burkholderiales; family Comamonadaceae; genus Comamonas; species Comamonas jiangduensis. The sequence goes on along the minus strand of NZ_JARXOV010000007.1, from coordinate 77,364 downwards.
AAGCAGTGGCAAGAAAGAAGACGCTGCAGCCAAGGCTAAGGCCGCAGCCCAAGGTAAGTTTGGCCGTCGAGAGCCGCCAAAGCTGGTTGCAGCTGGGGGGAAGCCTGTTTAAGGAATAAATATGGAATGGTCTACCGCGTGCACAGACTGGGAAAAGCGGATCGTGCAGCGGGAGAGCCTCATTGCTTGTCCGCCACTGTTTCCCCAAATGGCAGAGGATGCGTGGTCCATGTGCAGTGAGTTCATCCTGATGGACGTTGGTTGTCAGCGTCTTGGTGATTTGTCACTTCCTTGGCTGCGCGATTTCGTGATGGCAGTGTTCGGGGCGGAAGATCCAGAGACTGGTCGCAGGCACATCAATGAGTTCTTCCTCATGGTGTCAAAAAAGAATGCCAAGTCCACCATCGCGGCCGGCATCATGTTGTGCGCGCTGCTGATGAACTGGCGCCAGTCGGCCGAGTTGCTGATCCTCTCGCCCACCAAGGAAATTGCGGACAACAGCTACAAGCCGATTCGAGATTTCATTAAGGCCGACGAAGAGCTGTCGGCCATGCTCAAGGTGCAGGACTACTTTCGCACCATCACCCACATGGAGACTGGTGCGACCCTGAAGGTGGTCGCGGCTGACTCGGACACAGTCTCTGGCAAGAAGGCCAGCTTCGTGTTTGTGGACGAGTTGCACGAATTTGGCAAACAGGCCAAGGCCAGCAACATGCTGCTGGAGGCAACTGGTGGTCTTGCATCGCGCCCTGAGGGGTTTGTGATCTATGCCACCACGCAGTCGGCCGAGCCTCCAGCGGGCGTGTTCTTGACCAAGCTACGTTACGCCCGCGATGTGCGCGACGGCATTGTCAAGGACCGCAAGTTCCTGCCGGTGATCTATGAGTTCCCCAAGGCCATGCTGGAAAGCAAAGCGTATGAGAACTTGGAAAACGCCTATGTAACCAACCCAAACTGGGGCGCTTCCGTAGATATTGAGCGCATCACCCAGCTGCACAGCCAGGCGAAAGCCAGTGGCGAAAACGAGTTCAAAGAGTTCTTGGCCAAGCACCTGAACGTCGAAATCGGCCTGAACCTGCGTTCGGACCGGTGGGCGGGTGCTGACTTTTGGGAACAGGCCGTCGAGCGCGTCACATGGGAAGAGTTCATTCAGCGCTCAGAAGTCGTGGATGTGGGCGTCGACGGCGGCGGTTTAGATGACCTTTTGGGCTTCTGTGCCGTGGGGCGCTGCGCTGAAACGGGCAAGTGGTTGTCCTATGCCAAGGCGTGGGCACACCCATCGGTGCTTGAGCGTCGCAAAGAGATTGCGCCGCGGTTGCATGACTTTGCCCGCGATGGCGACCTGGTGTTGGTCAAGCAGATCGGTGACGACATGGAGCAGTTGAGCGCGATGGTTGCTGAGCTTGAGGATTACGACATCTTGGACAAGGTCGGTATCGACCCGGGTGGCATGGGTGGCGTCTTGGATGCCTTGGTGGCTGCTGGCGTACCTCAAGAAAAGATGGTCGGTATTAGCCAAGGCTGGCGTTTGGGCGGGGCAATCAAGACTGCAGAGCGCAAGTTGGCCGAGGGCGTCTTAAAGCACCAAGGTTCCGCAATGATGGCTTGGTGCACCGGTAATGCCAAGGTCGAGCCCAAAGGCAACGCCATATTGATAACCAAGCAAGCCAGCGGTACGGCCAAGATCGACCCGCTCATGGCTTTGTTTAACGCGGTCTCGCTCATGAGTCTCAACCCTGAGGCGCAGGGTGGGCCGGGGATTTACACACTATGACGCATACCCTTGATTTAGGGCGCACGGAGCACCGCTCGCGTGTGCTGGATGGCTGGATTGCGTCTCGGGACGGTGCTAGCATGCGCACCGGCCAGGCGCTGGCCATGGCTGAGAACAGCAATATGGACGACATGTCCATGGGCGAGCTGGTCAACCTGCTGGTGGCTGGCAACCAAACGGCTTCGGGCGAAGCTGTCACCCGGGAATCAGCCAAGCGGGTGTCGGCTGTGTATTCGTGTACATCCTTGATTGCCGGCGCAATTGCCAGCCTACCCCTGGGCTTTTATGAGCGAAACAATGGGGAGCGCGGCAAAGCTGATCACCCGTACTGGTGGTTTTTCAATGAGTCGGCCTGCGATGGATGGACCAGCTTTGATGCCATCCAGTACCTGTTCGAGAGCAAGTTCTTTGAGGGTGACGGCTTCGGCCAGATCCTGCGGGCGCGCAATAGCAATCGCGTGACGGGCTGGAAGCCTCTGCACCCGCGCACGGTGGACCCTTTCAAGAAAGATGGGCGGGTGCTGTACCGAGTGCAGCCAACGGAGGGCGCAGCCTACGTGCTACAGCCGGAAGACGTGATTCACTTGCCAAGCCTGGGTTTTGACGGTTTGCGCAGCCCCAGCTTGATCACCTTTGCGGCGCGCGAGGCAATCGGCACCGCATTGGCCAGCCAGAAGTACACGGGAAAGTTCTTTGCCGGTGGCGCTGGTTTTGATTACGCGCTGAAAACCAGCTCCAAACTGAAAAAAGACCAGCTTGAATTGCTCAAGGCCAGCTTACTGGCGCGATTGGGTAATGGCGGCCGAGGCCCTTTGATCTTGGATGGCGGTCTGGAGCCGGCGCAGCTGAGCGTCAATAGCAAGGATGCCGAGATCTTGGGAACGCGCTTGTTTACCGTGGAAGACATTTGCCGCTTCTTTGGTGTCCCGCCTCACATGGTCGGGCACACGGACAAAACGACGAGCTGGGGTAGCGGCATTGAGTCACAGGGCATTGGCTTTGTGCGCTACACGCTGCAGCGGCACCTGACGCCAATGTCGCAGGAGCTCAACCGCAAGCTCTGGCCGGTGCGTGAGCGCTACTTTGTGGAGCACATCACTGCAGCACTGGAGCGCGGCGACCTCAAAGGGCGCTACGAGGCTTACCGCATCGCCATGGGCCGTGCAGGTGAGATGCCGTTTATGGATGCAGATGAAGTTCGCCGCCTGGAGAACATGCCCCCAAACCCAAACCTGCGCATGAACACGGGCGAAAGCTCGGGTAAGGATGACGATGAAAAACCGACTGAATAAGCTGTATGCGGACAACCGCAAAGCAGCGGCTCGCAAGTTTGAGGTGGTGGCAAAGGCTGACACCAATGAAGTCGAGATCTTCCTGTACGACCACATTGTCTCCAGTGAAGAGGAGGCGGAGTGGTTCGGCGGCGTAGCGCCCGAGTCATTCGTCAAGGCCATTAAAGGCTTGGACGTAGACACCATCCATTTGCGCATCAACAGTCCTGGTGGCTCGGTGTTTGCTGCCCGCGCCATGGAGCAGGCCCTGCGCGATCACAAGAGCAAAGTGATCGTGCACATCGACGGCCTGGCTGCTTCGGCGGCCACCTTTATCGCGATGGCGGGCGATGAAGTCATCCCCGCAAAAGGCGCCATGTTCATGATCCACAAGGCGTGGACTGGAATGTGGGGCAACGCTGACGACCTGCGCAAAGAGGCTGATCTGCTGGACAAGATAGACGGCACTTTGGCTGAAACCTATGCAAGCAAGACGGGCAAGAGCGTGGATCAAATCTCTGCCTGGATGGCGGAAGAAACTTGGTTTACAGCCGATGAGATGCTGGAGCACGGCTTTGCCACATCCATTGCAGAGACAGAAGCCAAGGCCAGCGCCTGGAACCTGTCTGCCTATGCCAAGGCGCCAGCACCTGCACATCCAGAACCTGAGCCAGCACCTGCCCCAGTTGCTACCGAGCCAGAAGAAACCATTACCGAAGAGCACCGGGCGCGACTTACTCAGCGCCTGAACTTCATTTCCCGAATCTGAGCGCGAGCGCGCACCAGAGAACTGACCGCCCTTGAGGCGGTTTTTTTACGCCCCTAGAAAGGAAACCCCATGAGCAAACTCGCTCAACTCCGCGCGCATCGCGATGCTAAGGCTAAAGAAGCGCACGCACTCAACAACAAGTACGCCGCTGATGTGCGTATGTCCCCAGAGGACGCCAACACGCTGGACACGGTGCTGAACGAAATCACCGCCATCGACGCCCAGATCGAGCGTGAAAACCGTTTGGCACAGGTGGCTGGCGACGAGCATGCCGAGCACGAAGCGGCAATGAACGCGGCCACCCGCAACGGCGGCCAGTCCGGTGAAGCTGAAGCACTGCGCGCCATGCTGACTGGCGGCCTGTCTGCCTTGTCGCAAGAGCAGCGCCAAGCCATGAATGCCCGCGTCAATCCAGACATTCGAGCCGCAATGTCCACCACTACCGGCGCAGAGGGCGGCTTTACGGTGGCGACGGAGTACAACCGTCAGCTGATTGAAGCCATGAAGGCTTTGGGCGGCGTGCGTCCTGTGGCTCACACGTTCCAGACTGGCACTGGTGCGACCATGAACTTCCCCACAACTGACGCTACAGCGGAAGAGGGCGAAATCGTTGGTCAGAATGCTGCGGCATCGCTGGGTGAAACCACTTTCGGCAATGCAACCTTGGACGTGTACAAGTACAGCTCCAAGAAAATTGCACTGCCATTCGAGTTGTTGCAGGACTCCATGTTCAACTTGGAGGTCTACATCCAGACGCTGTTGGCACTGCGCATTGGCCGCATCACCAATCGCCACTTCACTGTGGGCACTGGCACCAGCCAGCCGCGCGGCATCGTGACAGCCTCTACGCTGGGCAAGGCGGGTGCAACCGGCCAAACCACCACCGTCACCTATGACGACCTGGTGGACTTGGAGCACAGTGTTGACCCAGCCTACCGCGCAAACGCATCTTGGATGCTGCACGACGACACCCTCAAGGTGCTGCGTAAGATTAAGGACACCCAAGGCCGTCCAATCTTTGTGCCTGGCTACGAGCAAGGCAACCCCGGCGGTGCGCCTGATCGCTTGCTTGGCAAGACCATCAGCATCAACCAGCACATGGCCACCATGGCGGCCAGCGCTAAGTCGATCCTGTTCGGTGACATGAAGAAGTACTTCATCCGCGATGTGATGGACCTGACCGTGTTCCGCATGACCGACTCAGCCTTCACACTGAACGGCCAAGTCGGCTTTGTGGCGTTCACACGCACCGGCGGTAACCTGATCGACGCAGGCGCAGGCATCAAGCACTACGCAAATTCTTCTACATAAGAAGGGGCTGCATCATGGCTAAAAACAAACCTGATGCGGCCCAAGTGGCCGCTTTTGTGTTGTGCGACGGCTCTTTTGATGGGCTGCGCAAGATTGCCGCTGGTTCTGTTGTGACGGATGTGCCTGCGGATGTGATTGAGCAGAACGGCAACTGGCTTGATGCGAATGATGCCGCTGTGGCTCATGCATTGGGTGAAGGCGCTCCAACTGTGCCGTTTTCCGCTCCTGAGCAAGCGCCAGAGATCAAGGACTAAGCCATGCTGCTGACCCAGACCATTACAGCCCTGGGCAATGAGCCTGTGACCGTGGCCGAGGTCAAGGTCAGCGCCCGCATCGATGACGACATCACCGAGCTGGACGGGCAGATTCAGACGCTGATCTCCTCGACACGCCTGGCGGCCGAGCACGAGTGTGAGCGGCAATTCCTGCCGCACACACTGCAGCTGGGATTCTCTGGCTGGCCGTCCGGGGCTCTCCCTGCGGCGCCTGTCACTGAGTTGGTGGGCGTGGAGGCTCTGGACGGCACAGGCTGGGTGCCTGTGAATGGGTTTGCACTGCTGCAGACCATCTGCGGCACGGCATCGGTGGTGTACACAGGCAACCCATCTGAGTTGCCAGCGTTGCCAGTTGTCGAAGGTGAGCGGGTGCGCGTCAAGGTGAAGGTGGGGTGCTCTGAAAACATCCGGGCCTACATCATCGCCATGGTGGTGCACCAGATCACCACTGCCAGTGCTGCGCAGCCAACGAACCCGCCGTCCTATCTGGCTGGGCTGCTGGACCGGGAAAGGAGCTGGGTATGACGATTGCTGCCGGAGATTTTTCGCATCAGATCCACATCCAGCGCAGAACTGGTGGCCACGACGAGTGGAATTCGCCCAACCCGCAAGGCTGGGAGAACATCACAGCCAAGCCGATTTGGGCCAATGTGCGGCACCAGTCCGGCAGCGAATCCATCCGTGCCGGAGCTGATGTGTCCATCGTGCGCGCCTCGGTGCGTATCCGCTGGCGCACAGGCGTCGATGCTGGCATGCGCGTGCTGCATGGCGGCCAGGTCTTTGATGTTGAGGCTGTGCTTCCTAGCGCTGACCGCACGCACATCGACCTTGTTTGCCGACTGCTGCCCATTGCTGACGCGCCTGCGCCTGAGCCCGATCCGGGCGGCGGATGGGGGTGACATGCTGAGTCTGAACCTTGACTTGAAGAAAGTCACGCAAAAGCTGGATGGCATCACCAAAGCTTCCAAGGAGGCGGTAAGGCCAGCGGCCCAAGCGGGCGCGCAAGTGCTCTATGAGCGTGCGCGGCAGGAGGCCCCAGTGTCTGAGCGGTCGCACATGTTCCACATTGAGGGGCGCGTCTATGGCCCCTACAAGCCCGGGACGCTGCGCGATTCGATCTATCAGGTGTACGCCAAAAGCCAAAGCACTGACGGCAAAGCGCGGTACGAGATCAGCTTCAACCACTCAGAGGCGCCTTACGGCTTCATGGTGCTGCGTGGCACCAGCAAGAACGGCGCCGATGACTTTATCGGGCGGGCGTATGACATAGGCGCAACCGCTGCAACTGCTGTTGTCAAGACAAGGCTGGAAAACAGCATCAAGAAAGCACTGTGATGGAAGCAATCCTTGAAGCCACGCTCAAAACGCTGTGTCCACGTGTGTTTGTCACTGTCGCGCCATCCGGTACTCAGACCCCTTTTGTTGTCTGGCAGCAGACCGGTGGGCTGGATTTGTCCTACATCGAAAACTCCAGCGCCAAGCGCCATGCCCGCGTGCAGATCAGCGTATGGGCGGCCACGCCGCAGCAAGCAGCAGCGCTGCGAGGCCAGATCGAGGCCGCACTCAGGCCTCTGGAAAGCCTGACCTGCACACCATCTGCAGCCCATCACATGACCTACGAACCCGACACCAAGCTACACGGCGTGCAGCAAGTCTGGGAAATCTGGGTCTGAATCAACAAGAGCTGCCCAGCAGCCGTCACACCAAACCGCCCATCGAGGCGGTTTTTTCGTTTCTACTCATGAAAGGACATGACGTGCACACACCTATCGTTTCCATCATCAACGGCGAGCCTCTGGCGTCTTCGGAAGTCATTGCCAAAGGCGTGGGCCTGCAGCACAAGAACGTGCTGGCCCTAGCGCGCAACCACGCGGCCACTCTGATGGAGTTCGGAAAACTCGCGTTTGAAACGCGAGTAAACCGGCGCGGCCAGCCCACCGAGGTAGCAATGCTCAACGAGCGCCAGGCCAGCCTGTTGTTGACCATGATGCGTAACACCAAGGCTGCAGTGGCTTTCAAGGTGAGCCTGGTCCGCGAGTTTTACCGCATGCGCGATGCGCTTGACCAGCGCGATCAAAACCTTTGGCAGCAACTGCAAACAGCCATCGCTCAAGAGGTTGAGTCCAAAGTGCGCGCCTCCTTTGGCTCGCACCTCATGCTTGAGCGCAAGAAAGAAAAGCCGCACCTGACTCAAGCCATTGAGCGCTTGGAAGCTGAGATCCAGCCAGCCTTGCCACTTCACTGATTACCACTGTCCTTTCGTGGTTGACCGCCTTCGGGCGGTTTTTTTATTCCCGCATCGCGCCTGAGAGGGCGCTTTTTTGTGCCCGAGAGGGCGTAACCACCCCGCTATGCGTAGTCGCTGGCGGGTTTTTTCGTTTCTGAAAGGGCCAAACCATGGCTTCAGTTCCAACCGGAACGACCTTCGCGGTCGCAACCTCCTTTGCAGCCGCAAAGACCATTTCCGCAATCTCTAACGCCGCTGAAGCGGTGGTTTCCTGCACCGCCCACGGTTACACCGCTGGTGACGTGGTGCTGATCGAATCGGGCTGGGGTCGCTTAAACCGCCGCGCGCTGGAGGTGAAGTCGGCAACGACTGACGCCTTCGTCATCGCGGTGGACACCACCAATCTGGGCTTCTACCCTGCTGGCTCTAGCGCTGGCTCCGTCAAGAAGGTGGCCACCTTCACGCAGATCAGCCAAGTGACCGGCGCATCCAGCTCCGGCGGCGAGCCTGTGACCGTGGACTACAAGTACATCGAATCTGATGTGTCTTACTCCATCAACGACGGTTTCGGCTCTACGCAGTACACCCTGACGATTGACGCGGACGCCATCGGTAGCGCAGGCTACACAGCGCTGCAAAACCTGACCGATGTGCAAACCGACACCGTGCTCAAGATGCTGTCGCGCTCGGGTGCGCGTCTGTACATGCCTTGCACCGTGGCGCTGAACGATGTGCCTTCGCTGAACGACGGCCAGATCAACACCGTGTCGGCGCAATTTGCAGGCTCAAACCGCCCCATCCGCTACAAGGCTTAATGCTTTGTAGCTATCAATTCTGAACCGCCATCGGGCGGTTTGGTCGTTTCTGGCTTCGGCCAACCCCCTGCACCGACCTGCCGCTTCGTCTCCTTCAGCAGAGGCGGGCGGCAGGCACGGGCACTTATCTCCCTTCTGCTGAAAGACAAACACCATGGCAAAGCTCTCTCTGACCCAAAAGCCCACCTTCACCGCTACTGTGCGAATCCCCGTTTTGGGCGGCGGCACTGAGCCAGTGCAGTTCACCTTCAAGGCCAAGCGCCGAGCTGAATTTGCGGAATGGCTGGAAGTCTTGACCACCAAGGCTGACGAAGCGCGCAAAGATGAAGATGTTGTGCTGGACATTGCCTCTGGCTGGGAGCTGGAAGAACCCTTCAACAAAAAGAACATCATCGAGCTGTGCGAGGTTCACCCAGGCAGTGGCCGCGCCATCGTGGCTGCGTACATCAACGAATACGCAGGCGCCAAAGCGGGAAACTGATTGCCATCGGCCACGCTCTCTACGCACCAGAGCCAGAGATCGCGGCCGGGTTTGCGCCGGAAGACTACGAAGAAGACCCGATAGAGGTCTGGCCAGAGCACGCCAGAGCCTGGGTCTTCTTTGTGGAAAGTTGCTCAACGCAGTGGCGCGTGGGTGGCATGGGTGGGCCGACTGGAATGGATTACACGGCTGTGCTGCATGTGATCCAGTTTGAGGAGCCCGACAAAGTGCAAGCCAAAGAACTGTTCGAGCAGGTCAAGCTGATTGAGCGCGGGGCGCTGAAGGCGATGGCTGAGGCGCGTAAAGATCAAAAGTAGAGGTTTAAATGAGCCAGACTGAAAAAAACCTAGAAGTGCAATTGGCTGCAGCTATTGAAGAAATCAAAGGCTGGAGTGCTGCCGCCTTCAAAAGCGCAGCCAAACAACCAAAAGATGATGAGTTTGGCCGCCGCTTTATAGAGCATGGGGCGGTTTGCTATGCAAACTGCGCTCTTATGTTGCAGAAAGTCCTAGGCGACGCTTCGCCTCATCCTTCAAAAGCTCCGTCAGAATCGCAATTGAGACACCGCCAGTAGACGAAATAACTTTGTTCTTTACGCTTGACCAGATCGTTTTGCTTCTGGACGCATCAATGAAGTCATGTCCTTTGGATGTGATGGATAGGGGGTGAGCTTGAGGAACAGGGTCTTCCATGTGCGAGCTGTTTGCAGCTTCGATTAACCCTGCGTCAGCTAGTAAATGGCAGTGATAACCAATTTCTAGCTTATCTCTATCTTGAAAGACGGGAACTCCAGAATGATTATCTTCCAGCCAAAGAAGAATATCTCGCATCAAATCCATGTCACGCTTCATAACTACCTCCCTTAATTAGGTAGTCATCCTATGACGCGCTCTTGACCGCTGGCAATCTGTGCAAACGTACAGCGAGGCGGGTTTGCTACCATCGCGCCAAACTATTTAGGAGGTGTGATGCGTATTTTTGTTTTTGTGGGCGCGATCATTGGCGCCATGTGCTTGCTGGCATCGTTCTTTATGCCCGGTGCGCCGCAACAGGCAGCTATGGCGGCTACTGCATGCGCCTTTGCCATCATCCCTTATGTCCTGTTTCGCGTTCAAGCCACTGCAGACGCCGAAGATCAGCGGCAAGAGCTGATCGAGCTGCTTAAGCAAAAGTAGTAATCACGCTGAGATTCACAAAGCCACCTTCGGGTGGTTTTTGTGTTGGCACGGCAGAGATATCAGGCCCGCTTCGGCAGGTTTGGTAGCATCGCGTTACTTTAAGGAGGGCGTGATGGAAGTATTGCTACTGTGGGTTGGATTTGCGGTTGCCGTTGGTTTTCTGGCTGCCAAGTGGCAGAGGTCAGGCTTTGGTTGGTTTTTTCTCGCCTGCCTTATTTCGCCACTCCTTGCTGGAATTTTCTTGTTGATTGGCGGCGATGTCAGCGATAAATCTCCTCGCGACGAGACGGGCAACCGGATAACGCCAGACACTCATGTCCACTGCCCTGATTGCCGTGAGCTTGTGCGCAAAGACGCTCGCAAGTGTAAGCACTGCCAAGCAGCTCTAGTGCCGCAGAACTAGAGCGCTAAATTTCAGATAGCCACCTTAGGGTGGCTTTTTTATTGCCCGCTTGGTCTAGGCCTTGCGGGCATTTTCATTGGGGCCACCATGGACAAGATGGATGTAACGATCGGCATAAGCGCCGATGCAACAGGTGTAGAAGCCGGTGTCCGCCGCTCGAAACGCAGCCTTGCCGACTTGGGCAAGACAGCAAAAGAAGCGTCGCAAGGGATTGGTGCGCTTGGCGATGGTGGCGACAAATCTGCCAAGAAAATTGAGCGCGATACGCGAACCATGCAACAAAGCTTGCAGCGCTACATCGCCACCCTGAAGGCAGGATCCAAGGAAAGTCGCGTCTATTGGGAGCAAATGGCCGACTTCAAAGGGATTAATAAAAATGCTCTGCGTCCGTTACTGGATCAATTAGACGAGCTCAAGAGAAAGCAACAAGAAGCTTCGGGAGCATCTGGCGGATTGATTTCCTCACTTGGGGGCCTGCGCGCGGCTGCCTCGGTGGCAATTGGCGGGTTTGCCGTTCAAGGGTTGTTGCAAGCCACTGCAGCAATGTACAGCGCGAGCGCGGCGGCGGAGCGTTTACGTATTGGGTTGGACTTTGCGTCGGCACGTGGTTCAGCTGATGAAATCAACTATCTGCGCAGGACAACTTACGACTTAGGGCTGCAGTTTCAAAGCACCGCACAGTCTTACATGCAGTTCCAGGCAGCCGCTAAGGGAACAACGCTAGAGGGCGATAAGGCCCGGGCTGTCTTTGAATCCGTGGCAAAGGCGTCAGCTGTCATGGGCTTGTCTGCAGAGCAAAACAGCGGCGTGCTGCTGGCCTTACAACAGATGGTTTCTAAGGGGACGGTGCAAGCTGAAGAGCTGCGCGGTCAGTTAGGTGAGCGCCTGCCCGGCGCTTTCCAAATCGCCGCCCGCTCCATGGGTGTTACTACCGCCGAGTTGGGCAAGATGCTGGAAATGGGAGAAGTCATTTCTGAAGACTTCTTGCCTAAATTTGCAGCAGAGCTAGAAAAGACGTTAGGTGATGCTCCTGAAAAAGCAGCAAACCGCCTTGATGCTTCGATCAACCGCTACAACAATGCTTGGGAGCAGTTCAAGCAAAGCTTGGGCGATTCGGGTGTGAGCCAGTTCTGGTCTGGACAGATGGACATTCTGTCTGATGGCCTGATGAACTTTAATCAAAGCATTGAGTCCGCAAGAGCTGCTGGCGCAGGTTTTGGAGGGCAATTGGCAGCTGCAGCGGGTGCGGCGTTAGAGTTTTTAAACCCTGTGAACGCGATTGGTTACAGCGCACTAGAGACAGGGCAAAAACTCAAAGAAGCTGAAAAACGTCTGCAAGAGCTTAAAGACGCTGGCGCGCAAAGCAGTTCCAACCTAATGCTGCGTGAGTCCTACAACCATGCCCAGCGCTTAGTAGATAAGCTGCGCGAAGCTAAACGGGCGCAGGATTCTTTGGCAGCCGTTAATGCGCCTGTAGCCGGCGGAGATCCATACAACGATGGCTCGCAATACGCATCGTATCTGGATCGTCAGAAAAAGCTTGATGCGGCGCAGCAAGGATTGCTGGCAATAAGTGCGCGCGACAACGGCATTAGCAAGGCTTTTACAGGCGATTTGCGGGCGTATGAAGCCGCGCTAGAGACTGGGGCAATGTCAGTTCAAGACTATGCAAAGGCAGTCACTGAGCTGAACAAAAAGCGCTACGAAAGCACCGAAGCGGGCAAGGCTGAGGCCAAGGCTGCGAAGGATGGCGCCAAGGGCAACAAGGAGGGCGAAAGCGCCATCCTGTCCTATATCAAGAGCTTGGAGGCTCGCACTGCAGCCCAGCGCCTGGAGATAGCCCAGGGCGACAAACTGACCGAAAGCCAGCGCGCCCGCATCCAGCTGGAAGCCTTGCTTGCCGACAGCAAGAACAAGGCCAGCAAAAGCCAGGTTGCGAATGCGCAGGCATTGTTGGCAGAGTCTGAAGCCAATGAGGCATGGCTGAAAAATGCCAGCGATGTCGAAAAAGCCATTGCTGACATGCAAAAGGCGCGTGAGCAGTCACTGCAGTCGGTGCAGGATTCGGTCAAAAAGCTGGTTGAAGAAGCCGAGGCCGCAGCCTACGCAGAGACACACAACATCAGCTTGGCTGAGGCTGTAGAGCGGTTGGCACTGGCACGCGCTGAGAATGCGTATCAGCAGGCGGTGGAGCGCCAAGAATCCCAGCAGACGCTGGATTTCCTGCGTCAAGAGATTGATGCGCGCAAGCAGCTTGTCACGGCGACGGCGCAAAAAGAAGTCAAGGAGGCAAACAAGAAGGCAGCGGAGCAAGCAGCCAAGGATTGGGAAAAGGTCTCGCAGACCATTGGCGACACCCTGGCCGACTACATCATGGCGGGCGGCAAGGATGCGGCGACGTATCTGAAGCGCTTGTTCTCCACGCTGGTGCTGCAGCCCGTGGTGCAAACCGTGGTCGGCAGCCTGATGGGCACAGGCACCGCTGCGATGGCTGGCTCTGGTGCCGGGTTGATAGATCGCCTTGCAAACAGTGGAGGTAGTCTTACTAACTGGACGAACCTTGGAGGAAACGTAGGCAACTGGCTGTCTGATGCAGGCTTTAGATCCATCAACAACGGTTTTACTGGCGTCGGCGAATCACTGCACAACCTTGGTCAAACCATTCAAGGCGTTGACGCTTGGTTTAAGGATGCCGTTGGACTTGAAGGAGGCATAGGTTCAGCGCTTGGTTATGCAAATGCCTTGCACAGCTTGAGCCAAGGGCAGTATGGATCGGCCATTGGCTCTGCGGTTGGCACCTACATCCTTCCAGGCATTGGAACCATGATCGGAGGCACATTGGGAGGGTTTGTTGACAGCCTCTTTGGTGACGACGACATCCCGCGCTATGCAGCGACATCCGAGTACCGTGGTGGAGTTACGTCCAAGGGGTGGACTCCGGGCGATCAGTGGAACGACGCTCTCTATCCGATGGTTAGCGGACTGGCAGGAGCCATCGGATCATCTCTGGATGCTGCAGCAAAAACCTTTGGTAAGACGGCTGGTTATGAGCTGTTTGTTTCGTTTTCCAAAGATGCAGATAACAGCGGTGTCTTCGGTGCGATGAACATCAAAGGACCGGACGGTCAAACCTTGGTTGACTGGTCGCAGTACGACAAGGGCTGGGGTGGGCGCTGGTTCAGCGATGGAGATGCTGGAGCGCAGGAGTTCATGGCTGCCATCGCTGCCGATGTGAAGACGGCATTGACGTCTATGGATCTGCCAGGCTGGTCGGATCAGTTGATCAATGCCGCACAGGGGTTGGAGGGGCTCAACACCGCACTGCAACAGATCGGCGCAATCAAAACCGTGTTTGACTCGCTGGGTCAGACCATGGACATGTTCGCTGGCATCAGCGGCAGCGTCCAGACGACCTTGCTCAATGTGTCCGGCGGCATCGATGCGCTGACCAGCAATGCACAGTCGTTCTATGCGAACTATTTCAGCGAGCAAGAACGCTTGGATGCCACGGTAGCCAGCCTGACGGAGACTTTTTCCAAGTATGGCGCTGCACTTCCGGCCACGACCGAGCAGTACCGAGCTTTGGTCGAGCAGCAAATGGCTGCAGGTGAGGCAGGTGCAGAGCTGGCAGCGGTGCTGCTTGGCATGAGCGGCACTTTCGCCAGCGTGGCGGATGCATGGAGCAAAGAGCTTGACGGCATGGCGGCGTCTGTGACGGACTTCTTTGCAGACCTTAATGCATCGATCGGCTCGCTGTTGGCTGATGTGGAAAGCTTGCGCAAGGACATATTGCGCAGCAATGAGCCAATGACAGCGGAAGAGATTCGCGCAGCCATCGGTTCTACGGCTCTTGTCGGTCCAAGCAGTGCTCTCGTGGCGCAAACGCAGGCCAGCACGGCATCTGCTGCCGGGAAGGTCGCTCAGCGTCAGACGGAGCTTGCTGCGCAGAAGGCTGCAGCAGATGCCAAGCAGCAGGCAATCCTTGATGGGTTGAACAAAGCTGTTGCACCTCGAGCCACCGCGCCAGGCCAGTCAACCGATGCGCTATGGGAAAGCATCATCAGCGCTCGATGGGATGCACACACCGCTCGTTTTGGGAAAGGCTGGAACACAAGAACCACGACCGACGCAGAGCGTGCAGCAAACATGGAGCGGTTGGTCGCTGAGTACAACAGCGCGCGCAATGCGCAGGTTTATGCTGCGGCTGATCAGCAGCGCGCGCAGGATGCTCCAGGGCTTGCTTCGTCTCAGGCAGCGTTGGATGCCGCGAAGGCGGCATTGGATGCGGCTCAAAAGGCTGAAATGCAATCCAAGGTTGAGTATGCGGAGCAGATGAAGAAGTTTGTGGCGGATGCTGGAGCAAGTGTTTCCAAGCTCTCCGACCTGCGTGGCGAGGTCATGAGCTTCTACGAGGCCCAAGCCCAGGCAGTGCAGGCCATGCTGCAAAGCGCGGGCAACCTGCGCTCTGTTGTGGATGCAGTCCGCTTGGGGCAGCTCAGCACGGCACAGACAGCCCAGGAGTTGGGCCAGCGCTACGCAGTGGACTACGCCATGGCTTTGTCTACAACTGGCTCCACAAGGGCTGGTTATGTGGATGCTATGGCGGGAAATCTGCAAGGCTTATCGGAGGCCATGAAAGCAGAAGCCTTATCAGGGGCGGAATGGCGTGTGCAAACGGCCAAGCTGCTGGCCCAGGCCACGAACGCGGCTGGACTGCTGGAGGGTGATGCAGAGAGTGACGACTATCAAGACGTTGCCTTGGGGTTGCTGGACAGCATCGATCAAGCATTGGCAGGGCTGAGTGGGGCAACAAAAACCGCCGAGCAGGTGATTGCTGATGCCGTGAACAACGGCACGCAGGCGCAGCTTGAAGGGCTGCGCGCCATCGTGGCCGCGTTGACGGGGAAATCCATTCCAGCGTTTGCAGCGGGCGGCCTGCACGCCGGTGGTATGCGCCTGGTGGGCGAGCGTGGCCCAGAGCTGGAAGTGACTGGACCGGCGCGCTACTGGAACGCCAACCAGACCCAAGCAATGCTTGGTGGCGGTGGTGGCAATTCGGAACGAACAGAAAAGCTGCTTGCTCAGCTGATCGAAGAAAACCGTGTTCAGGCTGCTCGAATTGTTGACCTGCAATTGCAGCAAAACAAACTCTTGCAGCGTTGGGACGCCATGGGCATGCCAGAAGAAAGAGAGGTGACCGCATGAGTGGACTGATTGTGCTCAATCCGGTGGAAGTCACGCCAGCCATACTCGCATCGAGCGTACCCGAAGACGACTACCCGGTCTACAACCCCGCAACGACCTATGCAGCAGATGCCCGTGTGATCCACGGGCATTCTGTTTTTCAGAGCCTGCAAGCGGCGAATGCTGGCCATCAGCCGGATATATCGTCTACTTGGTGGGTCAGAGTCGGTCCGACGAATCTATGGCGAGCATTTGACCGCTCCCATACCACGCAGACGGAAGCAAACCAGTCGATGTGGTTTGAGATTTCTGGGAGCGAGGTGCGCTCAGCTTTGGCGCTTTTGAATCTCTCAGGCGTCTCTGAAGTCCGGGTGATCGTGACCGACCTGCAGTACGGCCAGCTTTATGAGCGAACGGTCGTAATGCTCTCGGCGCAGGCTCAATCGAACTGGTACAGCTGGTTCTTCGGCAAGCGCCAGACGCGCCAAGAGCTGAGGTTGCTGGATTTGCCTAGCTACCCCAACGCCACGATTCGGATTGAGCTTACAGGCCTTGCCCTGATTGGCGTCGGCGTGATCTTGGTGGGCGACCAGATCACTATTGGAGAAGGCGTTCAACAGGGCATGCGGATGGGTATCCGCGATTACTCGCGCAAGGAAACCGACCAATGGGGGGAGGTGACGCTGCAGCAGCGGGCATATAGCAAGACCCGTTCCTTGAGCCTACTGCTGAAAAACGATCAGCTCGATGAAGTAGAGCGGCAGCTCACGGATTTGCGCGCAACGCCTGTGCTGTGGATCGCCACGGATCGCTTCGACTCACCCAACGTGTACGGCTGGTATTCCAGCTTCGATATTTTGCTGCAGTACACCCGTTACTCCGAGTGCACTATTGATATAGAAGGGCTCTCATGACCACGGTAATTCAAAATTTACCCACACCCCCGACCCCCGCAGATACGCCAACCGAGTTCAACTCCAAGGCGTTTTCTCTTTTGGGGGCCTTGCCCGGCTTCGCGACCCAGGCGAATCAGCTGGGCGGCGAAATGACCAACCTTGGCCTGGAAGCAGGTCAAGATGCTGAAGCAGCGCGCCTGCATAAAGAAGCTGCGGCCGGTAGTGCAGGTGCAGCAGCTGGCAGTGCCGCCGCCGCAAGCACAAGTGCAGGGCAGGCTGCTGGCGCCGCATCAGCGGCAGATACAGCCAAAATGGCGGCAGAATCTGCGCGCGACGCTGCTGCGGGATATGCTGCTTCCATCGACCCTGCTTACCTGCGGGATCGAGCGAATCACACTGGCACCCAGCCCATCAGCACTGTGACAGACTTGCAGACTGCGCTGGACGCCAAAGCAGATAATTCGGCAGTGGCGCAAGCCATCGCTATGGCAGCGACATTCACAACTGTTCCCGCCACGTTTCAAGCATGGATCATCGTCGTCACGCAGCCGCACCTTCGGCAGATGGTCTGGAGCGTTGCCAAGAACCGGTACGTTCGCGCTCCGTGGCACCCGGTTGGTAAAGCTGGCTACTTCTTGCGTGAAGTCGGTGAAGGCTTCCTGCAAGTGCGTGGCGACGTGGTGCTTCAGGCGGCAGACTTTCCAGACCTTGCAGAGTATCTAGGTGTGACTGGATCAACCTTCGTGCTTGATGAGGCGCGTGGTGAGTTCATTCGTAACGCGGATAGCGGACGGGGCAAGGATGCCGGGCGTGTTATCGGCAGTCATCAGGGTGATGCGGGGCGAAATTTGACCGGGACTTTCGGCTATGTGCCTAATCCTGGCGCGAATAATGTGGCGGGTGCTTTTGCGGCGGATGTCGAGGCATCTCAGCAAGTGCTCGGGACGATCAGTGGAGTTACCCGTGTGTATAGCTTGAATGCGTCGCGGCAATGGCCTGTGGCTGGAGAATTCCGCCCAACCAACCGCGCCTACATCTTCGCCGTCACATACTAAGGATTCACCATGCAAGTTCATTACTTCGACACGGACGGCTTCTACACGCACAGTGTGGAGCTGCCTACAAACCCTGTAACCGGCAAGCCGTTTGACCACAACCCAGATGTGTGTACGCCTGACCCTCTGCCTCAGTATGACCCCGAGACTGAGCGGGTACGGTGCGTGGATGACGCGTGGATGGTCGAGGCTATCCCGCTGCCAGAGCCTGAACCTGAGCCAGAACCCCCAGAACCTCAGTGCCCGCGCTTCGTCGGAAATCAGAAGCTAGACCTGTTCACTCAGGCCGAGCAGTTAGCGGTCGTCACGGCCACCATGAGCGACCCGCTTGTGAAGCTGATGTACGACCGCATGATTGGGTCTGCGTATATGAGCTATGAAGACCCGGAAACCGAGGCTGGGCTGTCCTTGCTGTGTGACAAAGGATTACTCACACCAGAGCGCAAGGTCGAGATCGTCTCGCTCATGCAAGCGTCCTGAATCAACCCCGGCTAGGGTTATGCACTTGATGCACTCCCAAAGACACTTGCCTGCAAGAAGGCAGACACAACAACAAACCGCCGCCTTCGGGCGGTTTTTTTATGGGCGCGCATCGGGCGAGTGCACGCTGAATGGGCGGAGGAATATGAATCAACTTGATCCTGTGAATGTGGCTATTGCTTTGGCTTCTGTGATCTTTGGCCCTGCGCTGGCTGGAGTGATCGGGCCTTATTCAGTGATCCTCATCGCATCAACCGTGGGGGCTGCTTGGGCCCTTGGCCGGCGCGATCCTTCGGTGCGACTTGGGGCAGCCTGGTATTTCCTGCGGCTCAATGCTACGGCGGTGCTGGTGACGGTGGGTTTGGCCAATCTGGCTGGCAGATGGTCAGGACACGACGACGTCACTTGGATGCTTGCACCCATTGCTCTGCTTGTTGGCGGGGTGGGGGATGACTGGCCGCGCCTTGCGCGCTGGGTTTTTGCTCGCGCTGGTCGAGTGATTGAGCGCCGCGCTGGCGGTGACGGGGGTGCGTCATGAATTGGCAAGCACATCAACTCTTGGCGGTGGCCAACCTGCTGATCTGCATCGGCATTGGCTGGGCGTGCATCTGCAGGCTCAACAGCCCAATCTGCAAGCGCCATTTGCTGGCGCGCTCCCGCTACACGCTTTTACTCGCTGGCTGTGCTGCTTCTGGGCTGCAGCCACTGCTGTGGGGAACGTGGCCATCCATGGCGGACACATTGTTTGCTGGCTGCGTGTTGGCAGGCCTGGCTATCAACGTGGCGCGCTGGCACCAGGCTGGGGTTCCGAAACGACGTTTGGGGGATGTATGACTCTTGGACAAAAACAGCGCATTTTCGCCAAGC
Source organism: Comamonas jiangduensis (assembly GCF_030162955.1). Taxonomy (NCBI): domain Bacteria; kingdom Pseudomonadati; phylum Pseudomonadota; class Betaproteobacteria; order Burkholderiales; family Comamonadaceae; genus Comamonas; species Comamonas jiangduensis. Next base: position 58,378 of record NZ_JARXOV010000007.1, on the reverse strand, counting down.
TGGCAGCGCAGCTTATCCAGTACGCCTACGCGCAGGGCTACGAGGTGACGCTGGGCGATGCCTACCGTGATCCGCGTGTGCATGGCGACATGGGGGTGAAGAAGTCGTACAGCTCGGCCAGCAGCTCGCACAAAGAGCGCCTAGCCATTGACCTGAACCTTTTTAAAGATGGGCAGTACCTCACGACCAGCGAAGCGCACAAGCCGCTGGGTGAGTATTGGAAGTCGCTGCACGCGGACTGCCGCTGGGGAGGTGATTTCAGAACGCCCGACGGCAACCACTACTCCATGACGCACCAGGGGCGCGCATGAAGGCGCGAATCATCGGCGCAGCCATCGCGGCAGCCCTGCTGTTTGCCGCTGGCTGGATGACCCAAGGCTGGCGCGCTGAAGCCAAGCTGTTTGACGTGAAGCGCCAGTTTGCCGAATCCGCAGCCACTGCCCACGCCCAGGCGCTGGAGCGCTATCAAACCCTTGAAAGGACAAAAGATGAAGCCATTGCAGCCCACGCGGCCCTTGTCGCACAAAACGCGGATGCCGCTGCTGCTGCTCGCCGCACTGCTGACAGCCTGCGGCGCGACCTCGCCAGTGTGCCCGCCCGTATCGCAGCAGCTACCGACAGCGCCGCGCGTGAGTACGCCGCTGCCGCCAGTGTCGTACTCGATCAGTGCACAGCAGAAGTTGCAGACCTGGCACGAGTCGCTGACGGGCACGCGGCTGATGTCCGACTGATGCTGCAAGCCTGGCCCAAATAAGAAACCCCCTCTGGCTTGCGCTGGAGGGGGCTTTTTTGCGTTTTGGCGGTCTGTTTTTGCTCCGCAATTGGCTGTGCAAAAACGAAATAATGCGGGCTAGATCACTGTATAAACGTACATGGATGCGGAGCGAAAACCACCGCGCAACCCGCATAAATCCTAGACTTCTTGGCGAGCTTAGAAGGCTGTTGCTCTATCCAACTGAGCTAACGCCACCACCTTGCGCTTTGCAAAAAGCGCAAGTCTTCAATCATACCGTGCATTGGAGTGGCTTGGCGGCTTGTTGGTTCTTACTCTTCTTCAAACACGATCTGGGGCAGGGCGACAACGCGCGCGGTTTCGTTCAACTGACTCAGGATGCCGTGGCTGTAGAAGCTGTAGGGGGTGTCGGGCTCGAGTGCAGCCGCTGCCAAAAATGCCAGGGGTTGGTTCATGCTGACGTAGTAACTGCCGGGTGCAGCTTCCATGTGACCGCGTGCCAAGCTGATGCTGGTGGTGCCATTGCCTGTCGCGGCTGCGCTGCTTTGGTAAGTTTCCACGTCCAGCGAAGACAGTTCCGCCACACGCTGCACATAGACGCCCATCATGCCCAGGCGCTCGGTTGCTTGCACGGCATTGGCGGACAGCCAGTAGCCGCATGCATGGCTGCGAGTGCGTGGTGCGCCCAGTGCCAAACCACTGGTCCAAGCCGCAGGCTTTTGCACGATGTGGGCGCTGGCGGCATCAATCAAGGTGACGTCGCGCTGCTCCATGCGGGGCTGTGCCTGTACCGTCAAACTGCTGCGGCAGGCTTGAGAAGCCACATCGCGGGTCACAAACGAGTTGACTTGGCGTAGTTCTGCTGCGCGCTGTGCTGCACTCTCCAGCACCGTGGTCATGGCTTTGACGTGGCTGTGTACGCGCCGCTGCAGGTGGGTGCGTCCCAAATCGCTGCCACGGCTGCTAGCTTCCATGCTCACCACGTTCTTCAGGCTGGAGACGTTGCGCAAGGTGGTGGGTTCCGTCGTGCCCATGGCAAAGCCGGTTGCGGCGCTGGGGCCTGTGGCTTCAAACGACCAATCCACGCGCATGCCTGCTTGGCTCAGTGTCTGGCTGACGGGTTGGTGCAGCCATTCGCGGGCGGCTTTGGTGACAAACTCGTGGCCGTTGGGGGTAACCGCGTATTGCAGACCCATGTCGTTGGCACGCACGGCGTTAAAGCGTTGCAGCGTAGGCTGGACTGCGTTGAACTCGCCAGCATCAAGCAACACGCTGGGGCGGTAGTCGCGGGCCAGTTTGGCCAAAAAGCGTGCTTCAGGGGTCTGGAGGAGCAGGTGGTCTTGCCGCAAATCTGTGCCGTCGGCGGTGGTTGCAGTGCCTTGTGCAAACCCGTCGGGATTGGCGCGAGGCACAAAAATAATGTTGATTTTGTCGAGCAAGGGAGCGAGCAAGCCGCCAGCGCCCAGTTCCTTGGATAGCACCAGCACGGCTTCGGTGGCTGCAGTGTCTGTGCCTTGCTGGCCGGCCACGATCATGACGGTGGGGCGGCCGCTTTCATCCAAAGCCAGAGGAGAGATAGCTGGTGCCTTGGTGGCGACCAATGCATAAATTGGGGTGCCGCTTTGCGCGCTGCCGCTGTTGAGCAGGCCAATGCGGGGTGACTGGTTCAGACTTTGCTGGCTGATCTCGCGCAGCAGCTCGGCCAGTTCGCTGTTGGTGGTGGCACTGTGGCGGCCTTCGGATAAGCCGGGTGTGCTGTAGCGTTCGCTAGGGTCTGGAAAAAGCGCGGCGATAGCGGCGCTGTAAGGCAACACTTCCAACCGGGTGTTGGGGGCCACGGGTGTCACACTGGCTGCACTCGGTGCAGATGCGGTGCTTGCAGCTGCAGAGGCGGGCGTGGAGGGCGCTTGCGGGCGTGGTGCTGTGGATGCGGCGGGCCATTCAGGCAGCGGTGTGCTGGAGCACGCAGCCAGAGTCAGCGCAGAAGCCAGCAGCATCCAGCGCGAAGCGTGTGATGAAAGAGCGTGACCTGGGCGTTCCAGATACGGCGCGAAGACAGGGGCGAAGGGCTTTGTCATAGTGCTGTAAACCGTAGATACCAAGGGAGATGATGCCGAGCAACGCTAGAGGCATATCGCTGGAAGCGATCGAGCAAAGTGCGCGAATGGTAGGTCGCGCAGCGGCTCGATGCTGTCAGCGCAAGGCGCTAGCCTTCTGAAAGGTTGTGAAGGCTGCGACCTGTGCGCTGAGGAGGGCTTTAACGGTTGAAGCCGCCGCCGCCACGGCGGTTGCCACCGCCAAATCCGCCGCCGCTACCGCCAGTGTTGCCGCCGCGGAAGCCACCACCGCCGCTGCGGCGTGGACGCTCCACCATCAGGTCGATGCTGGTGCGTGTGGGGTCAGGTTGACCGCCGCTGGTGCTACGAGGTGGGCGCGAAGAGGGGCGATCCAGCTGGGTGCCCAAGTGCGCGTTGGCACGTGGTTGACTGTCGTCAAAGCGGTTGTAGTCATGGTCGAACGACTGGCGCGGTGTGCGGGGCTCACGCTGCTGACGGGGTTCGCGCAATTCGCGCGGCTCGCGAGGTTGGCGTGGCTCGCGCGGTGCTTGGTCACGCTCACCGTGGCTGCTGATTGGGGCGTTGGGGCCACGTGGGTTATCGCGCGAAGGGCGTTGGCGCGAACGGTTAAACCCTTGGCCGCTGCGGCGGGCTTGGCTGTCTGCGTCTGCGCGCTCTTGACGTTCAGGACGCTGGCCACCTTCGCCTTGGCCAAAGTCACGCGACTCCATGGCTTGGGCATTGTCCCGCGGGGCAATGCCTGGGCGTGGGCTGCGACGTGGGCCACGGCGAGGTGCCTGGCCTTGCGGTGCACCTTCTCCCAGTTCGCCAGCAGGTGCTGCTGCACGCGGCGAGCGTTGGCCGCGGCCGCCGCGTTCACCTTGTCCGGTCTTGGTGGTGCGAATGCGCTCCATCATCTCTTGGCGTGCAGCACGTGCAGCCGCTTGCATGACGTCACGGCTTGGTGGTTTGCCTGCACCGCCCCAGATGGTTTGGCGCCCCATGGCAATTGGCTCTGCCTTTTCACCGGGTTCAGGGCCAAACTCAGGCATAGGCACGACGGGAATTTCTTGCTTGGTAAAGCGTTCAATTTCCATCATGAAGCCTTCTTCGTCCATGCAGACCAAGCTGACGGCGTGGCCTTCACGGCCCGCACGGCCTGTACGGCCGATGCGGTGCACGTAGTCTTCGGGGACGTTGGGAATTTCGTAGTTGACGACGTGGGGCAGCTCGTCAATGTCGATGCCACGGGCTGCAATATCGGTGGCCACCAGGGCTCGCAACTCGCCGGTCTTGAAGCCCGCCAAGGCTTGCGTACGTGCGCTTTGGCTCTTGTTGCCATGCAGCGCCATCGCGGTCACACCGTGCTTGGTCAGGTACTCGGCCACATGGTTGGCGCCAAATTTGGTGCGTGTGAACACCAGCACCTGGCTCCAGTTGTTCTCGTTAATGATGTGCAGCAGCACTTCTTTTTTCTTGGTGCGGCCCACAGGGTGGATCACCTGCTTGATGCGCTGCACCGTCGTGTTGCTGGGCGTGACCTGAATGCTCTCTGGGTTTTTGAGCAGGTTGTTGGCCAAGGAGCGGATGTCATCGCTGAAGGTGGCGGAGAACAGCAGGCTTTGCTTGTTGGCAGGCACCAGCGCCAGAATTTTTTTGACGTCGTGGATAAAGCCCATGTCCAGCATGCGGTCGGCTTCGTCCAGTACCAGCACTTCAACGTTGGACAGATCCATGAAACCTTGCTGTTGCAAGTCGAGCAGGCGGCCAGGGGTGGCCACCAGCACGTCCACACCCTTGCGGATGCGGTCAATCTGGGGCTTCATGCCGACGCCACCGAAGATGACCGCAGTGGTCACATCCAGGTATTTCGCATAGGAGCGAATGTTTTCTTCAATTTGCGCCGCCAGTTCACGGGTGGGCGTGAGGATTAGCGCACGGATGCCGCCCGCAGGGGCTTGCGTGCCGCCTTGTGTCAGGCGGTGCAGCATGGGCAGCGAGAACGCGGCCGTCTTGCCGGTGCCGGTTTGGGCGCCTGCTAGCAGGTCTTTGCCTGTCAGCACAGCGGGGATCGCCTGTGCCTGAATGGGAGTAGGGGTTTCGTAGCCCTGCTCCAGCACCGCTTTCACGATGGCGGGTGCCAAGTTCAATTCTTGAAATGTCATTGTTGTCGATACGCCCATCCGGGCGCGGGGTATCAGCCTGTCGCAGCAACCAAAAGGCAGGTTGCAGTGCCAGTCGTAGGCAGATGAGATTCACAGGATTTGGGAGCTGGATTCGCTTGGGTTGGCGAGCCTTTGTCCCCAGCTGAATGCTGATGCCAAGGGGAAACTGGAGCCCCTGACGGTACGTATTGTCGCATGAGGAGATAATCAATGGTTGGGGCGCCCTTGATCTGTGCGCCAAATTTTTATTTTTCTACAAGAATTTGTTGACAAACACATGGCTCAATACGTCTTTTCGATGAACCACCTGACCAAGACGGTGCCTCCCAAGCGCCAGATCTTGAAGGACATTTCGCTGTCGTTTTTCCCCGGCGCCAAGATTGGTGTGCTGGGTCTGAACGGCTCGGGCAAGTCTTCGCTGCTGAAGATCATGGCCGGGGTCGATAAGGAATTTGAAGGCGAAGCGATCCCTATGCCGGGGCTCTCGATTGGCTACCTGCCCCAAGAACCCCAACTGAACCCTGAGCACACCGTGCGCGAAGCGGTGGAAGAGGCGATGGCCGATGTGAATCGTGCCAAGGCTCGTTTGGAAGAGGTGTACGCAGCCTATGCTGAAGAGGACGCCGACTTTGACGCGTTGGCTGCCGAGCAAGGTGAGTTGGAAGCCATCATCGCTGCAGCAGGCACTGACTCTGAGCACCAATTGGAAATTGCAGCTGATGCACTGCGTTTGCCCGCATGGGACGCCAAGGTGGGATTGCTCTCCGGTGGTGAAAAGCGCCGTGTGGCGCTGTGCAAGCTGCTGCTGAGCAAGCCCGACATGCTGCTGCTGGACGAGCCTACCAACCACTTGGACGCTGAGTCTGTGGACTGGCTGGAGCAGTTCCTGCACCGCTTCTCCGGCACTGTGGTGGCGATTACCCACGACCGTTACTTCTTGGACAACGCCGCTGAGTGGATTTTGGAACTGGACCGTGGCCACGGTATCCCCTACAAGGGCAATTACTCCGACTGGCTGATCCAGAAGGGCAACCGCCTGGAAGCCGAACAAAAGGGTGAAGAAGCCCGCGCCAAGGCCTTGAAGAAGGAATTGGAATGGGTGCGCCAAAACTCCAAGGGCCGCCAAGCCAAGTCCAAGGCGCGTATTGCACGCTTTGAGGAATTGAGCGATTACGAATACCAGCGCCGCAACGAAACACAGGAAATCTTCATTCCTGTGGCGGAACGTCTGGGCTCCAAGGTCATTGAGTTTAAGAATGTGTCCAAGGCGTTTGGCGATCGTTTGCTGATCGACAACCTGTCGATGAACATTCCCGCAGGTGCGATCGTCGGCATCATCGGCCCGAACGGCGCCGGTAAGTCGACCCTGTTCAAGCTGATCGCTGGCAAGGAGCAGCCTGACTCCGGTACCGTGGAAATCGGCCAAACCGTGAAGATGGCCTTCGTGGACCAGCACCGCGATGCGTTGGCCGACGACAAGACCGTGTGGGAAGACATCTCCGGTGGTCTGGACATGATCAACGTGGGCAAGTTCACCATGGCTTCGCGTGCTTACGCAGGTCGCTTTAACTTCAACGGCCAAGACCAGCAAAAGAAGGTGGGCATGCTCTCCGGTGGTGAGCGCGGTCGCCTGCACCTGGCCAAGACCTTGATCCAGGGCGGCAACGTGTTGCTGCTGGACGAGCCCTCGAACGACTTGGACGTGGAAACCTTGCGTGCCTTGGAAGACGCGCTGCTGGAATACGCCGGGACCGTGATGGTGATCTCGCACGATCGCTGGTTCCTGGACCGTATCGCCACGCACATCCTGGCCGCCGAAGGCGATTCGCAGTGGGTGTTCTTTGACGGCAACTACCAAGAGTACGAAGCCGACAAGAAGAAGCGCCTGGGCGAAGAGGGCGCAGCCCCCAAGCGCTTCCGCTACAAAGCCCTCAAGTAATTGGGCGCTTGATGCAGCAAAAGGCTCCTTCGGGGGCCTTTTTTGCGTCGGATGGGCAAGTTTTCTCGCAAATTCGCGTGCCTGCGAAGCAGGCCATCGCATTCTGTGTGCGTCAGAGCGGGTTAACCCCCTCGGGCAAACCGAGCTGGGGTTTGTATAAAAGTCTGCTTGATGCCAGTCAAGGCTGCAGCCTTGGCGGGCAACGTGATTCCACCAATCTTCAGGAGACTTTCCGTATGCGCTTTGCTTTTTCGCCTTCTCGTCGTTGGTTTGCCCAGTTGGGCGTTGGGGCGCTGGCCTGTATGACCTTGGGTACGGGCTGGGCGGCTAGTGACTACCCCAGCAAGCCGGTGCGCATTGTGGTGGGCTTTTCAGCAGGCGGCACCACGGACGTGGTGGCACGCATCATGGCCAAGGAGTTGACCGAGTCTCTGGGGCAGTCCTTCGTGGTGGAAAACCGTCCTGGTGGTGGCAGCAACATCGCCACCGAAGCCGTTAAGGCCGCGGCCCCCGATGGCTACACCCTGTTGTTCGTGGCGGTGACCAGTGCCATCAACCAGACCCTGTACCCCAACGTGAAGTTCGATTTGAACCGCGATTTTGAGGCGGTGGCGCTGGGCGCCAAGGTGCCCAATATTTTGGTGGTGCACCCCAGCGTGCCGGCCAACAACGTCAAAGAATTCATTGACTGGGCGCGCTCCAACAACGACAAAATTTCCTACGCCTCATCGGGCAGTGGCACCTCCATCCACATGGCGGGTGAAATGTTCAAGGTGCGCACGGGCCTGAAAACCCAGCACATTCCGTACAAAGGCAGCGCGCCTGCGGTGACGGATTTGATTGGCGGGCAGGTGCAGTTCATGTTCGACAACATGCCCGCCTCGTGGCCGCATGTGCAGTCCGGCAAGCTCAAGGCCCTGGCGGTGACCACCAAAACGCGTTCGCCCTCGGCCCCCGATGTACCCACGCTGGAAGAAAGCGGTGTGGCACCGTTTGATGTGACCTCGTGGTTTGGCCTGATCGCGCCCAAAGGCACTCCCAAAGAGGTGGTCGACAAGCTGAACAAGGCCATGAACGCGGCCTTTGACAAGCCCGAGGTGCAGCAGGCCTATGCCAAGCTGGGGGCCGTGTCGCAAAAGAACACGCAGCAGGACTTCAGCAACTTCATCCGCCAGGAGGTGCAAACCTGGGCGCCGGTGGTCAAGGCCTCGGGCGCGACGGTGGACTGAGACGTTTCTTGAAACTTAAAAAACATAGCTGCCAGCGCAGGTGTATCAAGGGTTTCTGATAGTTTCTTATTGGAAACCAATGATTATCGAGCGCAGGCAGCTATTTTTTATCTGTAGTGGGGGGCGGTGCGTGCAGGCGCTGGCTCAGGCGGAGGCGTGGCGCTGCCAGTCTTGCCAGCTGGGCAGGGGCGCTTGGCCCGGCACGCTGACCGACTGCGCCAGCAGCACCGCCCGCGCGGTGGCAATCGCCACGGCCTCGGCGGCCATGGTGCTCAGTGTCATCATGCCCAGCGTTTTGCCGGTGTGGCCGGTGCCCAGTGCAAACAGGGTGTCGCCATCACTCATGGTGTGCACGGGGTTGATGGTGCGTGCCAGCCCGTCGTGCGCGGTGACGGCTAAACGGTGGGCCTGGGCTTTGCTGAGGATGGCATCGGTAGCCACCACGCCGATGGTGGTGTTGCTGCCCGCCAAAATGGGCTGCGCTTCTTCACCACGCAGCAAGGCGTCGCGCGTATTCAGCAAGGCGGTGCCATCGGCCGTGCGTGCGCCCGCAATCAGTGCGCCGTTGAATGGGTTGTACACATCACCCAGCGCATTGCAGGCCACCAGCGCCCCCACGGTCACGCCATGCACGGTGACGCTGGCTGTGCCAATGCCGCCCTTCATGGCGCGCTGCCAGCCAAATACCTTGCCCACCACCGCGCCGGCACCGGCACCCACGCTGCCCTCGGCGGGGCGGTCACTGCTGGCGGCTTGGCAGGCCGCGTAGCCCGCTGCTGCGTCGGGGCGCACCGTCATATCCCCCAGCATCACATCGAACAGCACGGCGGCAGGCACCAGCGGAATGCGGCCTATGCCAATGGGCAGGCCAGCGCCCTGCGCTTCCAGCCAGCGTACGGCGCCGGTGGCGCTGTCCAGCCCCCAGGCGCTGCCGCCCGCCAGCACGATGCCGTGTACCTCTTGCACCAAATTGCTGGGGTGGAGCAAATCGGTCTCCCGGGTGCCCGGCGCTGCGCCGCGCACATCCACGCCGCCCACAGCCCCTGCGGGGCACAGCACCACGCTGCAGCCTGTGGGGCGGCGCGGGTCGGTGTGATGCCCCACTTGAATTCCTTGCACTTGGGCGATGTGGCCGCAGTGGGCGAGCAATGGTTGATGCATGGCTGACATTCTTTTTGAGGAGGTGCTTATTCGATTTTTAGATAAACAGATGGCGATTTTGTCTTTAGGGTTTGCCCTTGGTGCGGGCATACTGGCAGGCCGATAAACGGTCGCTGAAATCGGTGCCAGCCCTGTCAGCAGGGTATGTGCACAGCCATTTTTGCCCAAGGCCGCTTCACCACACATTGTTAGGGAGTCACCATGTCTGATCGCTTTTCCTCCAAGGCTGGCGCTGGCCGCCGCGCTGTACTGACTGCTGCTGTGCTGGCGCTGGCCGGTGCCTTCACCGTGCCTGCCATGGCCCAAGACGCGGCCAAAAAGCAGTTGCGCATTGGCGCCACTGCTGGCTCCAACTACGACCTGCTGCAAGAAGGTATCGTGCCCCAGCTCAAGGCCAAGGGCTACAGCGTCAAGCTGATCGAGTTCAACGACTACGTGCAGCCCAACCTGGCGCTGGACGATGGCTCGCTGGACGCCAACTTTTTCCAGCACCGCGCTTATTTTGACCAGTTCACCAAAGACCGCAAGCTGGCGCTGAGCGCCATCGTGCAAGGCCCTGTGGCGCCGATGGGCGTGTACTCCAAGAAGTTCAAGAGCATCAACGACCTCAAGAGCGGTGCCCGCGTGGCCCTGCCCAACGACCCCAGCAACCTGGCGCGCGCGCTGCTGGTGCTGCAAAACGCAGGCCTGATCAAAATCAAGGACGGTGTGAACCCCGCCCGCGTATCCGAGCTGGACCTGGCCGAGAACAAGCACAAACTCAAGTTCCTGCCCCTGGATGCGGCCCACCTGCCCCGCGCCCTGGAAGACGCGGACTTTGTGGTGGTCAACGGCAACTTCGCCATGTCTTCGGGCCTGAAGCTGAGCGAAGCCGTGGTGCTGGAGAAAACGCCAGACCAGTACCTGAACGTGGTGGCTGTGAAAGCCGGTAACGAGAACACCCAGTGGGCCAAGGATTTGGCGGAGGCCTACCGCTCACCCGCTTTCAAGCAGGTGGTGGACACCAAGTTTGTGGGCTATATGAAGCCTGCTTTCTTGCAGTAAGCAGCGCCGCTTCAGCGCTTGCCCCATCCCCCAAAGGCTGCCGTGAGGCAGCTTTTTTTGTGCGTGGTTGGCATCCAGCGGCCTTATGCCACTCCGCATCCCCAAGCGTTGTTACCCCGGCTATGCCGCCATGGCCTGCAGTGAAGCAGCCATCCAATGCCTCTCTATATATCAATTAGAAATATGTGATCTATTTTTTATTGGTTTGGGTTTGAAAGATGTTTGCCGATACTGCACTTCATCAGCGCGGCGTACAGCAGGTTTGCCCACATCGCGCGATGCACAACCGACCGGAGGCAAGACACCATGTTTATTTTTCAACCCCAGCGCCGCGTACTGTTGGCCACCACTTTGGCACTGGCCACCTGGGCCGCAGCCCCTGCCATGGCGCAATACGCCAGCAAAAAACAGCTGGTGATTGGCGGCACAGCGGGCTCCAACATTGACCAGCTGCAGGCCGGCATCGTGCCGCTGCTGACTGCCAAGGGCTACAAGGTCAAGCTGGTGGAGTTCAACGACTACGTGCAGCCCAATCTGGCGCTGGCCGATGGTTCGCTGGACGCCAACTTTTTTCAGCACGAGGTGTATTTCAACCAGTTCAAGGGCGACCGCAAGCTGGATCTGAAGGCGCTGGTGCAAGGGCCGATTGCGCCCATGGGTGTGTATTCCAAGCAGCGCAAAAGCTTGGCGGATTTGAAGGAGGGCGACAAGGTGGCGTTGCCCAACGACCCCAGCAATCTGGCACGTGGGCTGCTGTTGCTGCAGCAAGCGGGGCTGGTCAAGCTCAAGGAGGGCGTGAACCCGCTGCGGGTGTCGGAGCTGGATTTGGCCGCCAACCCCAAAAAGATCAAGCTGCTGCCGTTGGATGCAGCGCACCTGCCGCGCTCTCTGGATGACGCGCAGTACGCCATCATCAACGGCAACTTTGCGATTTCTTCGGGCTTGAAGCTCACGGATGCCGTGTTGCTGGAGAAAACCCCGGAGCACTACCTGAACGTGGTGGCCGTGAAAACCAAGGACCAGGGCGCCCAATGGGCCAAGGACTTGGAAGCGGCTTTCCGCTCTGCCGCGTTCAAGCAGGTAGTGGATACCAAGTTTGCGGGTTACGCCAAGCCTGATTTTTTGCAATAAACCAGTGGGTGTGTAGAGGGAACGCATTAGGGGCAGCCTGGGAGGCTGCCCTTTTTTTGTGAGGCAGATGCAGGGGGTCTGGCTAGTTTTGAAGGAAAACAGCTGCCAGCGCTTGCTGCATAAGCGATGGCAGCTATCAAAACCGTGAAAACTGCGGCCTCTCAGCGTGGCAGCGCGCCATCACTTCGGCGTGCAGGTGGGCAAAAGCGCGCCATTCCATGGCTTGTAGCTGTGCCACCTGCTGCGCGGGCAGCGCGTGCGTGAGGGCGGCGGCGCCCAGGTCGCTCAAGATGGCTTCGCCCGTGGTGGGCTGCCACAGAATATTGTGCGCATACAGATCGCCGTGCAGCACGCCCCGTGCGTGCAAATGCTCCACCGCGCTGCGTACACAGGCCAGCAGGCGCTGGGCGGTGGCGGGTGTGAAGCACGTGCCGGGCGCATACACATCGCGCGTGCAGCTGGACAGGCTGGGTGGCCCCGCCAGGTTCTGCCAGCCTGCGGCCAGCAGTGGCAAGGCCATGGCCAGTTGGCCGTGCGGATGGCCGTGTACCTGTGCCAGCGGCGTGAGCAGGTGAGGGTGCTGGCCTGCGGCCATGCCGGCAGCCAGCTCGGACTGCGGTGTGCCGTCACTGGTCCATGCCGCTTTGAACACTTTGAGCGCAATCGCCTGCCCTGTGTCGGTACGTAGGGCGCGGTAAATGTGGCCGCTGGCGCCTTCGCCCAGCAGTTCATGCACTTGCAGGTTTTGATAAGAAATGGTCTTTTGCGCAGATGCACAAAGCGCTTGCAGCTCACTTTTTTGGGTAGCCGGGTTGCCGGCGACTGCAGGCCAGGCCAAGGCGGGCAACTCCAAGAGCTGGCTTGGAATGCGGGTGAACTGGTTGCTGGCCAGGCGCAGCAATTCCAGCTGGGTGCAGTCACGCAGGTCTGGCAAGGCCGTGAGCTGGTTGCACGAGAGCATCAGCTTTTGCAGGCGGGGGCGCTGGCCCAGGCTGGCGGGCAGGGCGGTGAGCTGGTTGTCGGTCAGGATCAGCCAGCGCAGGCGTGCGGGCAGGCTGTTTTCGGGGATGTGGGCAAGCTGACAGGCTTTGAAGCCCACCATTTCCAGCTGCGGGCACTGGCCCAGCACAGCGGGCAGGGTGGTGAAGGGATTGTTGGAGGCAAACAGCACGCGCAACTGCGTAAAGCGCGAGAAGTCGTCCGGCAAGCTGGTGAGCAGGTTGCCGGACAGATCCAGCAGCTCTAGCGTGTCGGCCAGATGGAACAGTTGGCGGGGAAATTCGGTGAGGCCCAGGTGGGTGAGCCGCACGTGGCGCGCGCCAGCCAGTGCGCCGCTATGTAAATCGTCAAGGGTATGCATGCAGGCGCCAGTGTAGGCGCAGCTGCATGCACGGGGCCGCAGGGTGGTGCCGGCGGTTGCTGGCGGGGTTTACTGGGTTACGGCTTCAATGTGCGTAATCAGCAAGTTGCCGCCGCCCGTGTCTTCCACACGGAAAACCACCTTGGTGCCGGGCTGCAGTGTTTGGGCCTGGGCGGGGTCTTTCAGGCCGAACACCATGGTCATGGGTGGCATGCCCAGATTGGCAATTTCACCGTGGCGGATGGTGAGCTTGCCGCTGCGCGCATCCACGCGGGTGATGACACCTTCGGTCAGGGCGGCGCCCGCAGCAACGCTGGCAATTGGGGCCGCATGGCTGCTGTGGTCCGCAGGGTTTTGGGCGGCTGCGGGGTTGGTCGCCAGCAACAGCCCCAAAGCGCTGGTGGCAGCGCGCAAAGTGAACCCACTGGTCATGGTGTGCACTCCTGGTGTTTAGCGGTAGCTGGTGAAGACACGGGCGTTGACGTTGTTGCCCATCAGGTTTTTGCTCACCAGCAGCACGTCGTACGGGTCTTTGCGGCCGCCGTATTCGGGGCCATCCATGCCGGGGCTGCCAATCGGCATGCCGGGCACGGTAATGCCCAGCGCCTTGGGCTTGTCCTTGAGCAGCTTGTGCACGTCGGCGGCGGGCACATGGCCTTCGACCAGGTAGCCGCCGACCAGCGCGGTGTGGCAAGAGCCGTATTGCGCGGGCAAGCCCAGCTTGGCGCGCACGGCGGTGTTGCCCGTGTCATGTACTTTCACGCTGAAGCCGGCTTGCTCCATCAGCACGATCCAGTCCTTGCAGCAGCCGCAGTTGGGGTCTTTCCAGACTTCCATGGGGATTTTGGCGTGCGATGCTGCCAGCGCAGGCAGGGCGGCCATGCCTGCGGCAGCCGCCAGCAGGTGCAGGGCGTGGCGACGGGTGGTTTTCTGGGTGGTCATGGGGAGTTCCTTTCTCTCTGGAGGTGATTTCGTTATTCCGTAACGGTGAAGGTGCCGGTCATGCCAGCTTGGTAGTGGCCCGCGATCAGGCAGGCAAACTCAAAACTGCCGCTGCGGTTGAAGTTCCACACTAGGTCTTCGCTGGTGCCGGGGGCCACGTGGGCCATATAGGGCTCGGCATGCTGCATGCCGGGAAACTTCAGCATCATCTGTGCATGTTCATGCAGGCTGGCCTGCGTGCCCAGCACCACCTCATGCATGATTTGCCCTTGGTTGACCACATGCAAACGCACGGTTTCACCGCGCTTCACGCTGAAGTGGTTGGGGCTAAAGCGCATGTCGTCGGTCATGTTCAAGGTGATGGTGCGCACAGCGCTGCTGGCATCGCCGGCAATCCCCCAGGCTTTTTGTTCTTTGACCATGAGGCTCGCTGGCGCATGGCTTTCATTGCCATGAGAAAAAACAGTGTTAGCGAGTGTCAGTAAAGCGCTGATAGCTATAAATTTCAGAGTTTTCATGGGTGCATTCCTTTAATGCTGGGCGTGGCCGTTGCTGGACTCGGGTTTGCGCACGCTGGGTGCGCCCGGCGATTGGCCTGGTGGGGTTTGCCGGGGCGCGCCGGCCTCCAGCGGCTGGCCCTGCCAGGCGTAGGCCTGGGTGCCCGGGGGCTGCGTGTGCCAGCCGGGGTCGCCGTAGTCGTTGGCACCCAGGTGCTTGCGCACCTTGAAGGTGGTGAACATGCCGCCCATCTCGATGTTCCCGTAGGGGCCTTGGCCCGTCATCATCGGGAAGGTGTTGTCGGGCAGGGGCATTTCCATGGCGCCCATGTCGCCCATGCCCCGCTCGCCCATCAGCATGTAGTCGGGCACGATTTTCTGGATCTTGCCCACCAGGCCGCGGTGGTCCACGCCAATCATGGTGGGCACGTTGTGGCCCATGGCGCCCATGGTGTGGTGGCTCTTGTGGCAGTGCAGGGCCCAGTCGCCGGGCTCGTCGGCGATCAGCTCGATCTGCCGCATCTGGCCCACGGCCACGTCGGTGGTCACCTCGGGCCAGCGGGCGGACTTGGGCACGGGGCCGCCGTCGGTGCCGGTGACCTCGAACTCGTGGCCGTGCAGGTGGATGGGGTGGTTGGTCATGGTCAGGTTGCCCACGCGGATGCGCACCCTGTCGCCTTGCTTGGCCACCAGCGGCGTGATGGACGGAAAGGCCCGGCTGTTGAAGGTCCAGATGTTGAAATCCGTCATCTCGTTGATGCGCGGCGTCATCGCCCCAGGCTCCACGGCATAGGCGGCCAGCAGGAAGGCGTAGTCGCGCTGCACGTCGGCAATCAGCGGGTGGCGGCCCTTGGCCTGCACGTTCGGGTGGGTGATCCACAGGCCCATCATGCCCATGGCCATCTGCACCATCTCGTCCGAGTGCGGGTGGTACATGAAGGTGCCGGGGCGGCGCGCCGTGAACTCGTAGACAAAGGTCTTGCCCGGCGGGATGTGTGGCTGGTTCAGCCCGCCCACACCGTCCATGCCATTGGGCAGGCGCTGGCCGTGCCAGTGGATGGTGGTGGCCTCGGGCAGGCGGTTGGTGACGAAGATGCGCACCTGGTCGCCCTCGACCACCTCGATGGTCGGTCCGGGCGACTGGCCGTTGTAGCCCCACATGTTGACGAAAAAGCCCGGTGCGACCTCGCGCACCACGGGTTCGGCCACCAGGTGGAACTCCTTGACGCCGGCGTTCATGCGCCAGGGCGTGGTCCAGCCGTTCAAGGTGACCACCGGGTGGTAGGGCCGGCCATTGGGCGGCGTCAGCGGCGCGGCCGTGTCGGCGTTGCTTTGCAGGACAGGTTCGGGCAGGGCCGCCATGGCGACCCGGCTGACGGAGGCAGCAGCCACTGCGGTGGCGGCGCCGGTGAAGAAATTGCGGCGGTTCATGCTCAGTGGCCTTGTGCAGGGGATTCGGACGGTGTGGCCGGGCTCGAGAGGCGGGCAGCCCCTGCGCCTGGCGAGGTGCTGTACAGCGCCAGTTGCAGGTCCACATCGGCCAGCCAGAAGTCGCGCTGGGCCTCGGTGGCGGTGGCCACGGCCTGGGTGGTGGCGCGGGCCTGGGCCAGCAGCTGCCAGGTGCTGATGAACATGCCGTTGTAGCGGTAGACGGCCTCCTCCTGCATCTGCTGGGCCAGAGGCAATACCTCGGTGCGCTGCTGCTGGGCCAGGTCCCAGGCCGTGCGGTAGCGCAGCCAGCTGGTGCGCGCCTCGCTGCGCGCCTGCAGGGCCGCGTTGCGCAGCTGGGCACTGCGGTGCTGCAACTGCGCGCGTGCGCCGGCCGCGGCCACGCCACCCCAGTCGAACAGGGGCAGGGGAAGCTCCAGCTCCCAGCCGCGCGTGACCTCGTCGTTGCGTGTGGCGCGGTCGGTGGTGGTGTTGCGGCTGTAGCTGGCGCCGATGTCGCCAAACAGCGCGCCCACGCGGGCGAAGCCGTGGCGATCGGCCGTGGTGTCCAGCTCACGGCGCAGGGCGCGCACGTCCAGGCGCTCGCGCAGAGCGGTGGCCTCGGCATCGGCCCCGGTGTGCAGGGCCTCGCCCTTGGGCAGGGGTGGCAGGCTGTCCGGCAGGGCAAAGTCGGCCTGCTGCCCCCACAGGCCCATCAGGCGGGCCAGTTGCTCGCGCTCCAGGGCCGCGTTCAGGCGGGCGCGGGCCAGTTGGGCGGCGGCGTCGTGCTGCACGCGCAGCTCCTGGGCCTGCTCCCGCTTGCTGAAGTTGCCGACCAGGGCCATGCGCCGGGCCAGCTCGCCACCAGCTGCGGCGGCCTCGTGCATGCGTTCGGCCGCCAGCAGGCTTTGCTGCGCGGCCACGGCCCGCAGCCAGGCGCGGCGGGTGTCGGCGGCGTGCAGCAGCACCTGCTGGGCGGCGGTGAGCGTGGCCTGCTCCAGCTGCCAGCCTTGCCAGCGGCTGCGCCACGGCAGGGTGATGAGCTGGACCAGGTTGAGGCTGAGCTGGCGCTCGATCTCGCGCTCATGGCCGTTGACGAAGCGCCCCAGCGTCAGCGTGGGGTTGAACAGGGTCAGGGCCTGGGCGCGCTGCGCATCCTGGCGGGCCAGCTGTGCCAGCTGGGCTTGCAGGCTGGGGCTGCGCAGCAGGGCGATGCGCACGGCCGTGTCGGCATCGACCGGTTGGCTCAGCCACTGGGCGATCTGTGCCTCGGTGGCTTGCTGTTGCACCGCAGTGGCGCTGGCTTCGGGCGTGGGCAGGCTGCTGCCCGCCGGAAGGCGCGCGGCAGTGTGAGCGTTGACTGCGCTGCGCAGCCCATCGGGGGCCACGCTGGCACAGCCGGCTAACACCAGCGCGCCAATCAGGGTGGAGAGACGGAGCATGCGGCGCTTCATGGCTGGCCTCCGTGCCCATGCTGTGCCGCTGCTGCATCTGGCTGGGCAGCTGGGGCTACGGCTTGCTGCGCGGCTTCCCAGCGCAGCACATCGGCGTGACCCCGTGGAAATTCACCGACTGCTGCATTGGCAGGGCGCCAGTCTTGAGGGGCCGCAATTACCGCGCTGCTGGTAGGCAGCGGCGGGTGAACCAGCGCGCGCTGCGGTGCTATCGCTTCAGCGGCTGCAAGGGTAGAGGTGGGCGGTGTTTGGGCCATGGCCCAAGGGGTGGTGCTGCTGAAAGCGAGCAGCCACAGACAAGCAAGGTGCGCGGTGCGCATGCAGCAATCTCCTGCGACAAGATGAACCAAGCATCGGCAGCGGTGTTTGCATGCAG
This sequence comes from Comamonas jiangduensis, assembly GCF_030162955.1. Taxonomy (NCBI): domain Bacteria; kingdom Pseudomonadati; phylum Pseudomonadota; class Betaproteobacteria; order Burkholderiales; family Comamonadaceae; genus Comamonas; species Comamonas jiangduensis. Next base: position 40,862 of record NZ_JARXOV010000007.1, on the reverse strand, counting down.
CAAACGGCAAACTGCGGACGCACTTTGGGTATCAGGTCTCAGGCGATGGGTGGTTTGATGGCTTGCACCAGCGTGGCGCTGAGAAAGCGTGACTGCCCGCTGGCCGGTTGTGCGTGGGCCTGCAAGCTTGAAGGCGGTGCTAATACGGTCGGTGTGGAAAGCACGGAATGGCAGATGCCGCACGCCGCACAGGGGGTGCTGTGGTGGTTGCCACCGCAGGCCGGTGCGCTGTCCGTGGTGGTGGCGCAGTGTGTGCTGCCGTGGTCGGTGCTGGTGTCGTGCAATGAACCGCCGGTATCGGCTGCTTGCGCTGCATGGTGCGCTGCGTGCGCGGGCATATCCAGCGCTACCGTGGTGGCCGCAGGCTGGTGGGGGGGCACATTGGGCATGCTGCCCATGGCCATGGCGTCGCCCAGCAGACCGCGCAAGGTCAGCAGCAACATCATGAACAGGGGCAAGAAGCGGCGCATAGGTAGGAATGATGCCAGAGTGGTGCCAAAGTTCCATGCAGATGGTTTTAGGGCATCAACACGGTTTATCCACCATAGCGACCGGGGCGGTGGTTCATGGACAGCACTTGGTTGAGCGTGAGGGCCGCCAGGATGGACCACAGGGCGCGCTCGGTATCCACAATGAAAAAAGCGCTGAGCAAAATCAGGCAGTCCAACGCCATTTGCACATAGCCCGCGCGCCAGCCGTAGCGCTGCTGCAGGTACAGCGCCGCAATGCCCAGGCCACCCATGGAGCAGCGGTGGCGAAACAGCACCAGCATGCCCACGCCCATGAGCATGCCGCCCACCACTGCTGCATAGGGAGCTTGGATGCTGTCGATATGAAAAAAGCGGGGCTGCAATTCCGTCACCAGCGACAGCAGGCCCACGGTGCAGAACGTTTTGAAGGTGAAGGCCCTGCCCATTTTGCGCAGGGCCAGCCAGTAAAAAGGCAGGTTGAGCAAGAAGAACCACAGGCCAAAGCCGATGTCGGTGGCGTAGTGCAGTGCAAAGCCCAAGCCCGCCATGCCGCCGGTAACCAGCCCCGCCTGCTTGAAAAAAGCCACTCCCACGGACACCAGCAGCACGCCGGTGATGATGGCGGCCACGTCTTCAAGCGTGGTGTGCGGTGGCGGGGCGCTGGGCGCTGAAGCAGGGCGGGACGATGGAGAGGGCTTGCTCATGGTGCGAAGGATCTGTGCGCGGCGTGGTTTTGCGGCGCACAGATTATGCAGTCTGCCTGCTTAAACGGCGGGTTTTTTGTGTGCCGTGCGGCGCAGGCGCAAACCGTTGGCCACCACCAGCAGGCTCACGCCCATATCGGCCAGCACGGCCAGCCACATGCTGGCGTGGCCGCTGACAGCCAGCGCAAAGAACCCGGCTTTGATACCCAGCGCCAGCCCAATGTTTTGCCACAGCACGCGATGGGCGCGCTGCGACAGCGCAATGGTGTCGGGGATGCGACGCAGGTCGTCATGCATGAGCACCACATCGGCTGTCTCCATGGCCATGCCGGTGCTGTGCGCACCGCCCATGGCAAAGCCGATGTTGGCTTGGGCCAGGGCGGGGGCGTCGTTGATGCCATCGCCCACCATGCCCACGGCACCATGGGCTTGCAGTGCATGCAGGCGCTGCAGTTTGTCTTCGGGCAGCAGGCCACCTTCGGCCTGGGTGATGCCCGCCTGGGCGGCCATGGCCCGCACCGCATCGGGGTGGTCGCCGCTGAGCACCACGGGTGCAATGCCCATGGCTTGCAGTTGCTGGACGGCCTGCCGGGCTTGCGGGCGCAGCGTGTCGGCCACGGCAAACAGGGCCAGTACGTGGCTGCTGGTGGCCAGCAAGCTGATGCTGCGGCCCAGGCTGCTGTGGGCGTGCACGGCGGCTTGCAGGTCGGGGCTGGTCAGTCCGTTTTCCTGGGCCCAGCGCAGGTTGACCAGGTAGTAGGTAGCGCCGTGAATGCGCGCCTGCACGCCGCGCCCGGGCAGCGCTTGCAGGTCTTGGACGGGCGAGGCGCTCAGCCCTTCGGCATGCAGACCTTGGGCAATCGCGTGAGAGACGGGGTGGGTAGAACGCGAGGCCATCTGCCACGCCAGCAAGGCCGCATCGGCTTGGGAGGTAGTGGCGTTGTCGAGCACCTCCCAGGCCACCAGCGCAGGCTGGCCGGTGGTGAGGGTGCCGGTTTTGTCCAGCGCGATGGTGCGCAGATGGCGTGCAGACTCCAGCACGCTGCCACCTTTGAGCAGCACGCCATGACGCGCTGCTGCTGTCAAGGCGCTGACCACGGTGACGGGCGTGGACAGCACCAGCGCACATGGGCAGGCAATCACCAGCAGGGCCAAGGCTTGGTACAGCGCATCCAGCCACGCCCAGCCCAGCAGCAGCGGGGCCAGCACGGCCAGCGCCATCGCCAGCACCATCACGATGGGCGTGTAGATGGCGGCAAAGCGGTCAACAAAACGCTGGGTGGGCGCTTTGCGGGCTTGGGCCTGTTCCACGGCTTTGACGATGCGCGCCAGCATGGAGTCGGCGGTGGCGGCCGTGACTTGCACTTGCAACTCGGCCTGCTGGTTGATGCTGCCTGCCCACACGCTGTCGCCCAGGGTTTTGTCCACGGGCACGCTTTCGCCAGTGATGGGGGCCTGGTTGACGCTGCTGTGGCCAGCGGTGATGGTCCCATCCAGCGGAATGCGGGCGCCGGGGGGCACGCGCACGGTGGCACCAGTGGGCACCTTGGCGGTGGGCTGGGTGTGGCTGCTGCCGTCGGGCTGCAGCACTTCGGCGGTGTCGGGTGCCAGGCCCAGCAGGTTGCGAATGGCCAGGCGGGCACGGTCCATGGCCTGGTCTTCAATGCGCTCGGCAGCGGCGTACAGCGCCATCACCATGGCAGCTTCGGGCCACTGGCCAATCAGGAAGGCGCCAGTCACGGCCACGGCCATCAGTGCATGAATGCCCAGTTGCAGGTGAGCCAGGCTTTTGAGCCCCGCTTGGTACACGCCCAAGCCCGACAGGCCAATCGCCACCACGGCCAGCGCCATGCCTGCATATTCGAGCGCGGGGATCTGCGGGGCGAGCCAGTGCGAGGCTTCAGCCAGCAGTGCCATGACCAGTGCAGCGCCGATGCGGGGCCAGCCCGGCAGCACGCCGTGGTCATGGTCGTCTGCGTGGCTGTGCGCTGCATGATCGTGCTTGTGCCCATCATGGTCAGAGTGCGCATGCGCTTTGGAGGCTGCGGGTGAGCAGCAGGGCGAGTGCGTGTGTTTGGTGTCCATGCCATGATTGGAATGTTGAAAGTCACTTGAAGGTCAAGCCCATGACAGCACTGCGCATAGGGGAGGCAGCCAAACGCACGGGCGTGTCGGCGGTCAATATCCGTTACTACGAAAAAGAAGGGCTGCTGGCACCCGCTGCCCGCCACGACAACGACTACCGCTTTTACGGTGAGGCAGATTTGCACCGGCTGCGCTTTATCCGGATGTGCCGGGCGATGGATATGTCGCTGGATGAAGTGCGCACTTTGCTGGCGCTGGACGGTCGCAAGCCCGACGATTGCCACGCGGCGGCGGCCACGATTGAAGCGCACTTGCACCATGTGCGCCAGCGCTTGAAAGAGCTGCGCGCGCTGGAGAAAGAGTTGCAATCCCTCAAAGCGGTGTGCGATGGCCAGCAGCCGCGTTGCAATCTGATTGCCGCCTTGCATGCACAGGCCGATGCCAGCTTGCCGCCCGAGCCCGGCTCGCATGTCAAGCGTCATGTCTAACAGCGTGCTCTAAGGCCCGTGCGCATCGCTTGGGGGCGGGGAGGCTTCACCCATCCGCAGGCAAGGCGATGCAATAAAAAGAGAGCTATCAGCGCTTAGTCAATCAAGCTTTGAAGCATAAAAAAGCTTGAAGTGCTTGTTTTAAAAGCGCTAGCAGCTATATTTTTTTGCGGGTAAGCGTGCGGGTGACATCCTTGCGCTTTTGTGCGGCTTGTCACTGCAAAGTCACCGTTGCGGCAACAATGGCAGCATGCATAGCAAAGATGGAATCTCCAGTTTTGACTGGCGTGGTGTGCGTGCCATGGTGTTTGATATGGACGGCACCTTGCTCAACACCGAATATGTGATCGTGCAAGCGGCCAGCCATGCGCTGGTGCATCTGGGCCACGCGCCGCTGCCAGAGGGCTACCACATGCCCAATATGTTTGGTACGGCCGCAGACTTGATGCTGGATGTGCTGCACGAGCGCGGTGTGCCCGTGCCGCCGGGCGGCCGCGCCGAAGCGGGGGCGCTGTTCGAGCGCTTTTACGCGGCGCAGCCTTCTGGTGCTGCGCCTTTGTATGACGGCGTGCTGGACTGGCTGCAAACCGCCCAGGCGCGCGGCATTAAGCTGGCAGTGTGTACCAACAAACAGCATGCGCTGGCACTCAAGGGGCTGGAGGCCGCGGGCATTTTGCACCTGTTTGAGGTAGTCACCGGGCGCGACAGCTGCGGTGTGGCCAAACCTGCGCCAGAGCCTTTGTTCCACACCCTCTCCTACCTGAAAGTCAGCGCGCAAGATACGGTGTTTTTTGGCGATACGCACGCCGATGCAGGTTGCGCCGAAGCTGCAGGCGTGCGGTTTGTCTGGTTCAAATCGGGCTTTGGCACCGAGCGGGTGCGGGAGTTTGCGCAAGTGCTGTCGTTTACGCAGTACAGCGAACTGGCATTTGCGCCTGCATAAAGCGCAGGCCGCGCAAAGGCGCGTGCGGTGGTGGTGGTGGCAGCATGCCTTCACGCGCCATGCTGCGCCGCAATGTGTTTAAAACTGGAAGGTGGCGCCCACCAGCGGCCCGCCTTGGCTGAAGTCCAGCTGCTTGCCGTGATTGCGGTAATTGACCTGCAAGTGGCGATAGCCCAGCGAAAAGTGAATATTTTCTCGCCACTGGTAATTGATGGTGCCCAGCATCTGCCACGTGGCGTCGGAGCCCACTCCCCATCCCCCGGTATCCACGTAAACCAGCGAAGACCACTGGGGTGCAAAGTCGTAGCGCCAGCGCACCGCAACCACGGGGTCGACAAAAGAAGTGCTGGACTGCACAGCGGCGATGCCAGGTAGGGTGACTGAGGCGTCAATATCCCACAGGCGTGCGCCAGCCAAAAAATCCACACTGGATTGCTTGGCCCACTGCCAGTTGTAGCCCCCAGTCAATGTCACGGAGGTTTGGCGCACCTTGGCGCGGGCAGAAAGGCCCAGAGGCAAGGCCGCAGAGCGGGACGCAGACGCATGGCTGGCATCCCCATGCAACACCCAGCGCCCTTGGCGCGCTGTGCCGGACACAAAGAACGCAGCGTCCAGATTTTCCAGAATATCGGAAAACGATTGCTCCACATGCGCAGCAGGCGCTCCCCGCAAGGGCTTGATGTGCCCATCCAGTCCGGTCATCCAGACATAGGGGGTGAGCTGAAAACGCCATGCCTCAGGTGAAGCTGTTTGCGCAGTGGCTGGGCCATGCAAAGCAAGGACAGCGCCGCAAAGGATGGTGCTTTTGAGCGTCAAGCCAAAGGGATACGGCAGTTTTTTCATGGCAAAAGTCAATAATGTGTCATCGCTATATTACTGATGGCTTGTCATGCGGCGCATCTGGCATTCCCGCTCTATAGATCGGCGATCTGCGCTGTTTCCCTATTTCTCTGCAGGAGGTTGAATGACCCTGAAATTTCCGCATATTCGCCCACAATTGGCGGCACTTTTGCTTATTACAGGGGCCGCAGCAGCCTCCAGTGCTTGGGCCTGCACCAGGCTGGTGTTTCATGGCGCCGATGGGCAGGTTGTGACGGCGCGCTCGATGGACTGGAAGAGCGACATCGTCAGCAATCTGTGGGTGCTGCCGCGAGGCATGGCGCGCACCGGGCAGACCGGCCAGCACACCATCCGCTGGACCTCCAAATACGGCAGCGTCATCACCTCGGGTTACGACATTTCTACGACCGATGGTGTGAATGAGGCGGGCCTCAATGCCAATTTGCTGTGGTTGGTGGAGTCGGAATATCCGGTCTTTGATGCCAACAGCAAGCCGGGGCTGACGATTGCCGCATGGGCGCAGTACGTGCTGGACAACTTTGCCACGGTACAAGAGGCGGTGGATGTACTCAAAACGCAGCCCTTTACCATCGTTTCAGATAACGTGCCGGGCGAAAATCGACTGACTACGCTGCACCTGTCCATGTCGGATGCCAGCGGTGATAGCGCCATCCTGGAATACATTGGTGGCAAGCAGGTGATTCACCACAGCCGTGATTACCAAGTCATGACCAATTCTCCGATTTTTGAGGAGCAGCTTGCACTCAATACCTATTGGCAGCAGATCGGTGGCACCACCATGTTGCCGGGTACCAACCGTGCAGCCGACCGCTTTGCGCGCGCATCGTTTTATGTGAATGCCATTCCCAAAGACCAGAGTCCGAACAAAAATTTGGCCAGCGTATTCAGCGTGATTCGCAATGTCTCGGTGCCTTATGGCATCAGCACGCCCGGGCAGCCAAATATCTCATCGACCCGCTGGCGCACGGTGTTCGATCACCAGCGCAAGCTGTATTTCTTTGAGTCCGCTCTAACGCCCAATACCTTCTGGGTGGATCTGAATGCGCTGGATTTCAGTCCACAAAGTGGCAAGGTGCTGAAACTGGATCTGGGTGCAGATCAAAGCCATACCTACGCAGGCAACGCAACACCCGCCTTCAAGCCTGCTGTGCCCTTTCAATTTTTGGGCATTTAAGTGGTTGCAAGCTTGTGTCGGTGCACCGTGAACCAGCCTTGGTTTCTATAACCTAATGAAAAACATTCAGCCCGCACAAGGCGGGCTGTGGTGAGGAGGGAGCCGCTGGCTGGGCGTTAGCGTGTTACGGGCGGTGCACCGCGAAAACCCAGGGCTTGAGAGATTTCAAAAGCTGTGCTTTGCAGCTTGGGCAGCCAGCCTTCATCCAGACGGTCGGCGGGAGCGGAGATGGACAGGGCGGCTATCAGCTTGGCCTGGTCGTCATAAATACCTGCAGCCATGCAGCGCACGCCCAGTTCCAGCTCTTCGTTGTCGTAGGCAACGCCGGTTTCGCGGGCTTTGCTCAGTTCGCGCTCCAGCATGGGCAACTGGGTCAGGCTGTTGTGGGTGTTGCCTGCCAAACCCGTGCGCATGGCGTAGGCACGCACACGCTGGGGCTCGTCTGCCGCCAGAAACAGCTTGCCGTTCGAAGTGAGGTGCAGGGGCGCATGGCCGCCAATCGCACGTACTACCTGCATACCGGAGCGTTCGCTGTAGGCGCGCTCAACATAGACGATTTCATCGCCTTGGCGCACGCTCAAATTCACGGGTTGCTGGATTTGCTTGTGCAGCAGGCGCATGGCGGGCAAGGCGGTTTCGCGCACGCTCAGGCGGGCTTTGACCAAGTTGCCCAATTCCAGCAGGCGCATGCCAAGGCGGTAGCTGCCAGATTCGGGGCGGTCCACAAAACGGCCTGCGGCCAAGTCGTTCAAAATGCGGTGTGCTGTGGAAGGGTGCAGGCCGGTTTTTTCGCTGATGTCTTTCAAAGACACAGCCTCTTCGCGTGATGCCAGTACGTCGATCAGGACAAACATGCGCTCCAGCACTTGAACACTGGGTTTGGCGGGTACGTCTTGATCATTTTTCTTCATGTGGAATCCCAGTCTCTCAGATGGGCGGATTCTAGCCGCCACTGGTCGGCGTGACACACATCTTTGGTGTGGATAGCCCCCTTCAATCGATCTCTTCAGGTTTTGTCGACGCGATGCCACAAGTTGTCGCGTAAAACCTCATGGGGATGAAATTGCGCCTTGTAGCGCATATTGGGCGACTGCTCGATCCAGTAGCCAAGGTACACATAAGGCAGCCCCATGCTGCGTGCAAATGCAATTTGCCACAGCACATTGAAGGTGCCGTAGCTGGCGCTCGGGTCGGGTTCGTAGAAGGTGTAGACCGCAGACAGGCCGTCTTCCAGACAGTCAATGATGGACACCATGCGCAACGCGTTGTTGGCATGGGGATCGCGAAACTCGACCAAACGTGTCTCCACACGGCTTTGCAGCAGGAACTGGGTGTACTGCTCGACGTTGTCTTGGTCCATGCCGCCGCCGCTGTGGCGTGCGTGCTGGTAGCGCTGGTACAGGTCGTAATGCTCTTGCGAAAAGTGCAGGCGCTGCACGCTGATCTCAAGCTCTGCATGCTGCTTTCGTGCGCGGCGCTGGCTGCGCGTGGGCTGGTATGCCTGCGTGAGCACGCGCAGCGGCTGACAGGCACTGCAGTGGCTGCAATACGGGCGGTAGGTAAATAAACCGCTGCGGCGAAAGCCCTGGCTAACCAAGGCAGAGTACACCTCTGCCCGGATCAAATGACTGGGCGCTGCGACCTGTGAGCGAGCCTCTTGCTGGGGCAGGTAGCTACAGGGGTAGGGCGCAGTGGCATAGAACTGCAGGCTGTAGTGCGGCAGGTCGTTGAGCTGTGTCATGCGGTACGGAACTTCAGAGTCTTCAGCAAAGCGTGTCCCAGTATACGGGGCGGAAATTCCAGTCCATGGCGGGCTGCTGCTGCTGGCGAGCTGCTTCAGTCAGAAAGTCTGCGCGGGACTGTTCACGCGCACCCAGGGAGGCCAAATGGGCGGTGGCTTGCTGGCAGTCGATTTGTGTGGCTCCGTGGTGGCGGCACAGCCCCACCAGCGCCGCCAGCGCGACCTTGGATGCATCGGTTGCATGGGCAAACATGGATTCACCATACACAGCCTGCCCAAGGGCTATGCAATATAAGCCGCCCACCAATTCGTTGTTGACCCACGTCTCCACGCTGTGTGCCAGGCCCTGCGCGTGCAAGTCGCAGTATGCCTCCAGGATCTCAGGCACGATCCAGGTGCCGTTTTGCCCCGCACGGGGTGTGTTGGCGCAGTGGGTAATGACTTGTCGAAAGCTGGTGTCAATACGCACCTCATAGCCGGGCATGCGTATGAACTTGCGCACGGTTTTGCGCAGCGAGGGATGCAGGCGAAAATCGCTGGTCTTGAGCACCATGCGCGGATCGGGTGACCACCATAAATTAGGCTGCCCGGGGCTGAACCACGGAAAAATGCCGCGCTGGTAGGCTGCCTGCAAATGGGGAGCATCCAGCACCCCGCCTGCCGCCAGCAAACCGGGCATGGGGGAGTCTTCCCCCCAGGCAAGGTCTACAGGGGGGAAATCATCATCGGCATCCAGCCAAATCAGGGGTGGTGCTTGCATTGTTGGTATCAAAAAAATATGAATTTGGGTTTGCTCGCAGTGCCTCACCCATCGGCTTGGGCGGTGCGGCCAGTGCCACTCCTACATCCAACACTGTCCTATGGGGACAAATGGTGCGATGGATCATGGCTATGGTTGCATCAGTATCTTCGGCGGCATTATGTGATGCTGGCTCCGGCAGATGCGGATGAAGGAGGTGGAATCATGTTGTCTATGGGTTTTTTTGGTACGGAGCCACGCTACATCCGCCGTGCGCGTGCCTATCTGGAAGAAGCACGCATGGCAATGCTGGAGCATTCCATGGCGGCGGAGCACTACCAGGCTTCCGCAGACATGTACGCTGAGCGCGCGCGTCGCCTGGAGCAAGAGATCGCGACCTGGGAGGCGAAAAAAAATGGTGTGGAAGTCATGGAGCCTGTGCATGAGGCGCCTCCAGCCAAGCATGCGGCGCATGGTCGTCTAGAGCCCTCGCGCAAACAAGCACTGCCTAAAGATAAGACTTCGGTTGGCATTGTGCGCGCTGCATGAGGGCTGCTTGCTGGCAGCGCACAAGAAAAAAGCCAAGCATTTTGCAATGCTTGGCTTTTTATGTGGCTCCCCGACCTGGGCTCGAACCAGGGACCTGCGGATTAACAGTCCGTCGCTCTACCGACTGAGCTATCAGGGAATATTGCGGTATTGCCTTGTTTTTGAAATTGCAAGGCGACAATTTTGGCTCCCCGACCTGGGCTCGAACCAGGGACCTGCGGATTAACAGTCCGTCGCTCTACCGACTGAGCTATCAGGGAATATTGCGGTATTGCCTTGTTTTTTGAAATTGCAAGGCGACAATTTTGGCTCCCCGACCTGGGCTCGAACCAGGGACCTGCGGATTAACAGTCCGTCGCTCTACCGACTGAGCTATCAGGGAATACTCGGTAAGTTTTGCAGCGCAAAACTAAAAATCTTGTTGGCTCCCCGACCTGGGCTCGAACCAGGGACCTGCGGATTAACAGTCCGTCGCTCTACCGACTGAGCTATCAGGGAACAAGACCTAGATTATATACATGGATTTTTGGCGCTTTGGAAAGTTGCCTCAAAAAAGAGAAGCAGGTGGGGCTTATGCAGGTTCGGGCCGCAGCCACAGCCAGAGCAAAACCGCCGCCATGCAACCGCTGGCCATGATGCGTAACCACATGGGGGTGGGGGTGAACCAGAGCACAACCGCGCATACGCCCATCATGGCGGCAGCGCTGCGTTTGGCGCGGCGGCTGACACAGCCCCCTGCATGCCAGTTTTGCAGCATGGGGCCAAACAGGCGGTGGTTCCACAGCCAGGCATGCATGCGCGGTGAACTGCGCATGGCAGCCCAGCCTGCAATCAAGATAAAGACGGTGGTAGGCAAGCCTGGAATAAACACGCCCGCAACGCCCATCAGCAAAGAAAGCGCGGCCAGCCCCCGCAGCAGCCAGCGCGTGTACCAACGGCGCGCCACGGCAGGAATGGGCATGGCGGCATGCGGTGGTGGTACTTCAGGCTTGGCGGGCAAGGACATGGCGTGATTGTGCCCGTAGCGCCCAGGTGCAGACGATGGTTATGGGCAAGCACTTTGAAAAACAGAGCTTTCAGCGCCTGTGATTCATAGCTTTCCAATGGTTTTGGTAGTGAAAGCAATGACTGATGAGCGCTGGCTGCTATTGATATCTTCATAGCAAGATGGCGCTGTGCTTGGGAGGCGGGCAGAAAAAAGGCCTGCAAAGCAGGCCTTACGACAACAGCAGGCAGCACCAGCGTGGATTAATTTCTCGCAGGCGTAGCGCTGGGCTTTTTGTCTGCAGCGGGGCTGCTTTTGCTGATCTTGCCCATAAAGAGCACGGTGAAGTAAATCCACATGGCGATAACGATCAAGATCACAATCAGGCTCATCAGGCCGTAGTCTGTGGAGATCAAATCGGTGAGCATCTTCATAGCAAACATCCTCCGCAATCAGTCATGGGTGAGTAAAAGTACGTCCACTATCAGGGGTGGGGGGCATCTGGCGTTTGCGACACATCAAGGTGCGCGGCTGCGCGGTTTGCGTTAGAGCAAGGGTCTGGCGAGGCGGTTTTTTGCATACCATCGCTGCGTTGCCGATCAGCGGTAGCAAGCTTTTATTTTTGAATGGATAACGACAGATGATCGACCCCTCCAGCGTCACGCACAGTGTGCAATTGGCTGTAGCTCCCGTGTTCTTTTTGACGGCCGTGGCAGGCATGATCAGCGCCGTGGCTGGGCGGCTGGCGCGCATCATTGACCGGGCGCGTGTGATGGAAGACCGTGTACGCGCCAGCACCGATGAGGAGTTCATCCAGCGCGGATTGATGGAGCTGAACTATCTGCGCAAGCGTGGTCGTATTGCCAACTGGTCGATTGGTTTGCTCACGCTGTGCGGGTTCTTGATTGGGCTGACGATTGTGTTTCTGTTCATTGGACAGGCATGGGTGGCCGAGCAAGGGCACCATGTGGCGGTGTTTTCGTTTTTGGCTGGGGTGGTTTCTTTTATTGCCGCGCTGGCCTGCTTTATGTGGGAGACGGTGTTGGCCACGGATTTGCTGAATTTCAATGTGCTGGAGATGGACCGGAAAATGCGGCACTGAACCTGAAGCACACAAGTGCAGTGTGCGCATGGATCAGAAAAAAGGAGGCTGTAGAGCCTCCTTTTTGTATGCGATGCATGCCCCGCCATTCAGTTTTTGGGGTCGATGGGGTCCAGCCACGACTGGGCGGCACCAATCACGCATTGGGTCAGCCGCTCCAGCCCCGTCTGCGCGTTGCGCGCATGGGCCCAGTACAGCGGCACGGAAATGCCGGTGCCTGGCAGCAGCTCCACCAACCGGCCATCTTTGAGATGGTCCTGGATAAGCACGGTGGGGTGCATGCCCCAGGCGATATGGGCTTCGCAGGCGCGAATGAAGGCATGGGCCGAAGGCACCCAGTGGCGCGGTGGCATGTGCCGCGCAGTGACGCCTTGTTGCTGCAGCCACTTGTCTTGCATGGCGTCTTTGCGGCCATAGGTCAGCATCGGCGCTTGTGCGAGGGTATGGGCCGTGATGCCTGCATCGCCAAAGTAGCGCGCTATAAAGGCCGGGCTGGCGGCGGCCACGTAGTGCATATTGGCCAGGGGCCAGATGTTGCAGCCGGTGATGTGACTGGACGATGCGGTGACTGCCGCCATCACTTCGCCTTCTTTGATGCGCTTGGCCGTGTGGTCTTGGTCATCAATGCTGATGTCCAGCAACTCATTGCCGCCCTGGGTGAAGGCGGCCATGGCATCCACAAACCAGCTATTGAGTGAGTCTGCATTGACGGCCAGCTTGAGGGTGGGGCGTGCAACCTGCCCTTCAGGCACCAGCTCGGGGTTGGCGCGGCGCAATTCGTTTTCCAGCAGGGCGACCTGCTCCACATGCAGACACAGGCGCCGTCCCGCTTCGGTGCCGGTGCAGGGCGTGCCGCGCATGACCAGCACTTGCCCCACACGCTCTTCCAGCAGTTTGATGCGCTGTGAAATGGCGGAAGGCGTGACGTGCAGCTTGCGCGCGGCACGGTCAAAGCTGCCTTCGCGCAGCACGGCGGCCAAAGCTTCCAACCCAGCGTAGTCGAGCATGTAGTAAAACTTAATTTGATTGAGATTGTTTAATTTTACTTATGTTCTTCGCCCTTCGACAATTGCGGGCATGTGGACTGCAAACATTACTGCTTCGTGGCTGGCTGGGTTTACCGTGTGCCTGTCGCTCATTATTTCGATTGGTGCGCAAAACCTGTATGTGCTCAAACAGGCGGTGCGCGGCCAGCATGTGCGCGCTTGCGTGGCGTGGTGCGTGGTCTCTGACGCCTTATTGATTGGCCTGGGTGTGGCCGGTATGGCGCAATTGCTCAGCAGCCAGCCCGATGTGGCGCGGTGGCTGGGCTGGGGTGGGGTGCTGTTTTTGTTGGGCTACGGCAGCTTTGCGCTGTGGCGCATGTGGCTGGCACCCGATGCTTCGGTGGTTGCAGACAGCACGCAAGTTGCGCCCCGTGGCTTGCTGGGGGTGCTCAGCGCATTGGCGGTGATTACCTTGTTCAACCCCCATGTGTATCTGGATACGGTGGTTTTGGTCGGCTCAATTGGCGCGCGCCAAGAAGGTCATTTGAAGTGGATGTTTGTGCTGGGTGCTGCCTGCGCCAGCCTGGTGTGGTTTGGTTTGCTCAGTTTTGCAGCACAGCGCATGCGCGGTATTTTTGCCAAGCCTATGGCATGGCGCGTTCTGGATGGCCTGACGGGCGTGATGATGTTGGCTCTGGCCTACTGGGTATGGCAAGGCTTGCCGGAAGCAATTTGAATTTGAGTCTGAGCTTGGGGTGCCGCTATCAAAAAAGCCCGTAGCACATGGCGACGGGCTTTTTGCAAGGTGGAGCCAGCGAAAGCGCTTAGTTCAGGCGTGCCAGCACTTCCAGCAGCTTCCACTGGTTGGCCAGAATTTGGTAGTGCGCGGTTTCGCCCGTTTTTTGACTGACCGCCTCAATGAACACCACATTGCCTTGCGATTGGGCGGGCTTCATGGCGGGTTTGATCTTGTCGTAGTTATAGCGCTCGGCCAGGTCGCCACGGAAATTCAAAACACGGTCACTGCCACTGGACAGGTGTGCAGCAAACAGCTCCAAGGTGCGTGCCAAGGTAACTTCGCTGAGACCGACGGTGATGGCTTTTTCCATGGGGATGGACGCGTTATCGCTCATAAAGATGATCCGGTTAAATAAACAAGGTGCAATGCGTATCTGCTGTGGGCATGCATCATGCCGCAGCAAGGCCAAAATTTGTACATGTAGAAGCAAATTGCTCGGGCTAGGGCTTGCGAACTGTTGTAAACAGTGCTGATACGGGATAAAAAAAGCGCTACCGAAGTAGCGCTTTTTTGTGGAGTGCCGTGCGGGCACAGCACCCGTCATACAGCACGTTGGCAGTTACGTATTAGAAGGCAGGAACGACAGCGCCCTTGTACTTCTCGATGATGAACTTTTTGGTCTCTGGCGAATGCAGGGCCTTCATCAGTTTGGCAATGTCAGCACCATCAGCGCGGTCCTTGCGAGCGGCCACGATGTTGGTGTAGGGCGAATCTGCACCTTCGATGAACAGCGCATCCTTGGTGGGGTTGAGCTTGGCTTCAATCGCGTAGTTGGTGTTGATCAGCGCCAGGTCCACGTCGGCCAGGGCGCGGGGCAGCAAAGGTGCTTCCAGTTCCTTGAACTTCAGCTTCTTTGGGTTCTTGACCACGTCCAGCGCAGTAGCGGTCAGGTTGCTGGGGTCTTTGAGCTCAATCAGACCTTGCTTGGCCAGCAGCAGCAGAGCGCGCCCACCGTTGGAGGGATCGTTGGGGATGGCCACTGTGGCGCCGCTCTTGAGCTCAGCCACGTTTTTGACTTTGTTGGAGTAGGCACCAAAGGGCTCTACGTGCACCTTGCCGTTGGGCACTTGCACCAAGCTGGTCTTGCGGTCTTTGTTGTAGCTGTCTAGGTACGGCTGGTGCTGAAAGAAGTTGGCGTCCAGCTGCTTGTCTTCCACGGCAGCGTTGGGCTGCACGTAGTCGCTGAATTCCTTGACTTGCAAGTCAATGCCGTCCGCCTTGAGCTGGGGCTTGATGAAGTTCAGGATTTCTGCGTGGGGCACGGCAGTGGCAGCCACTTTCAGAACGTCAGCGGCTTGGGCAGACAAAGCCAAAGTGGCAATGGCTACGGCGGTCAGGGTCTTCTTCAACATATTGATTCCGTTCAAATAACAGTTCAGTGCTGTGTTGTCTCAGCCCTGTGCGCACCGATTGCGGCTTCAGGGTGTGGGGCAAGTGTAATCTTGGTGCTGCAGTCCGCTAAGTAATTTTTCATAATTTGGTTATAAAGAAAGTGGTTTTTATGCAATTTATTGCGTTTTGGAGTGTCTGTGCAGCCTGAAGACTTGGAAAAGCTGGTGCGCACCCGCATGCCGTTTGGCAAACACAAAGACATGCTGCTCTGTGATTTGCCCGGTAACTATCTGGCGTGGTTTGCGCGTGAGGGCTTCCCCGCTGGGGAGATCGGCCAGCTGCTGCAGCTGATGCATGAGCTGGATCACAACGGCCTCAAAGACTTGCTGGCGCCTTTGCGCATGCAGCGTTAGCGCGAACGTGGCTGGCGCTGGGGCTGTGCTGGGGCGGTAATGCAAAACGCCCCACGGCGCAAACCTGTGGGGCGTTGGATGCCAGCGCGTGCCGTGTGAATTACATGGCGGCAGCGCGTGCTGCTTCGGCCTTGGCCTTGGCTTCGTCCAGCTTCTTTTGCAGTGCAGCAGCTTCGGCTTCGGCGGCCTTGGCTTCTTCTGCGGCCTTGGCCTTGGCTGCGGCGTCTGCCTTGGCGGCAGCATCGTCACCGCTGAAAGCACCAGCGATGGCGTTGCCAGCCACGGTGCCTACGACGGCGCCCGCAGCGGTAGCTGCCATGGTGCCCATCAGGCCTGAGCCTGCAGGACGTGCGGCTGCCACGGGTGCAGCGGCAGGTGCGGCAGCGGCTGCAGGTGCGGCTGGAGCGGGTGTTGCTGCTGCCGTAGGCGCTGCAGGGGTTGCAGGCTTGGCGGGGGCTTTGTTGATGGCAGCGGGGCGCACCGACTTGCCACCACCCATGCGCTTAGCGTGGGCCAGCGAAGGGGCAGCCAAAGCAGCAACAGTTACGGCGATCACAGAAGCGGTGGTGCGAAAAGATGTTTTCACTGAGGTTCCTGAATAAAGGATTTCAATTGAAGGGTCATGTAAGAACCGCAGCACGCAGCAGTGCGTGCTGTTGGGTGGTACATGGGGGATGAGAGGCAGATTTCAAGCCACAAGTTCCCGTTGATCGGGAATGCGGCGGTGCCTGCAGAGCGCACACCTTGGAATATTGCGTTATGGGTGTGCGCGATAAATTCTAAGGCCTAGGCACGGGGTTGGATAAAAAAATAGCTGCAAGCGCTTGAATACAAAGGTTTTTTGATAGTTATCTATCTCAAAGCCTTTTGCAGTCAGCGCAAGCAGCTACTTTTTCTGATGCGTGCGGTGTGCAGCCGGAGGCTGCAGCAATGGACAGCGGTGGATGGCTGGCTATTGCAGAATTTCCAGCAGGCGATCCAGTCCCCCTTCGTTGATGCAGATGTTGGCCTCTGCGCGCACGCGGGGCTTGGCGTGGTAGGCCACCGACAGGCCAGCGGCTTGCATCATGGGGATGTCGTTGCTGCCATCACCCACGGCAATGCATTGCGATGGTGCAATGCCCAGCAGGCTGGCCACTTCCAGCAACGTGCGGCGCTTTTCGGCGCCATCACAGATATCGCCCCATGTCTGTTCGATCAGGCCGCCGGTCACTACGCCGTCTTGCATCTCCAGCACGTTGGCACGCACAAAGTCGATGCCCAACAGGCCGCGCACATGTTCTGCAAAGTAGGTAAAGCCACCTGAGACCAGCAGCACCTTCAGGCCAGCAGCTTGTGCGGTTTTGACCAGCTTTTCGGCCCCGGGGGTCAGGCGCAGGCGCTCGGCCAGCACGCGGGCCATGTCGGCCTCGGTCACGCCCACCAGTTTGCCCACGCGTTGGCGCAGGCTGTCTTTGAAGTCAGTGATTTCACCGCGCATGGTGGCTTCGGTAATCGCGGCCACTTCGGCTTTTTTGCCCGTCACGTCAGCAATCTCGTCAATGCACTCGATGGTGATGAGCGTGGAGTCCATGTCAAAAGCCATCAACTTGTAGTCGCTGAGCTTTTGCGGGGCGGTGGTGTTCTGGATGGTTAGACCGGGGGCGAATTCGGTGGCAGGCATGGACTCGGATAGCGACAAGGGGGTTGCAAAGCAGCCCCGGCACCGAAGGCGGCGGCCGGGGCTGCGGGAGATTATCGCGGCTCTCGCAGGACTGCGAGGCGCAATCGGTCATTACTGGGGCTGGATGCCCGCGGCTTTGACCAATTCGGCGTGCACGGCAATGTCTGCAGCGATGGTGGCTTTCAAGGCCGCGGGCGTGGAGGGCGCAGGCTCCATACCGCTGCTGGCCAGCTTGGCCTGAATATCGCCTTGCAAGGCTTGGTGCACGGCAGCTTCAGCTGGGCGACGATGTCGGCGGGGGTGTTGGCGGGCGCCAGCAGGCCCTTCAGAATTGGTAGCTACAAGCGTAAGTCTGGCTAAGGGCTCAGCCCTTTTTCCCATATAAATACAAGTCGTCTGACCACGTCGCCAGCCATTCAGGCTTGTAGGCCACAAATACCGCACACATCATGCCGGTGACCACCGCATCTCCCCATGCCATGAGCCAGCGGGCGATGGTGGAGAGGTCTTCATTCACGCCGGGCAGCTCATGCCCCAAGGCTGCAGACAGCATGCCGGACGCAAACAAGCTCAGCACCGTGCCCACAAAGCCTCGGCCAAAAATATAGACAAACACCTTGGTGCCCAGCCAACGGCGCAGCAATGCGCCCCAGAGCATGGCGAACGTAGCAGGCACGATGCCGTGCCATACGGTCAGGCGCAGCGCTTCTTCTGCGCCCAAACCTGGGGAGAGCACGCAGGCCATCGCGCCGACCACGCACAGCGCGGGCACGGCCAGCGGCCAGCCCAGGCACATCATGACCAAACAAGCGCCCGACCATTGCAGCTGCAGCGGCATCTGGTGCAGCGTGGGTAGCGCCCACAGCCATGGCAAGACCACCACGGTGGCCAAGAGCGGGGTCCACAGCGGGCTGCTGTCGCCATGGTCTTGGGTGACCAGGGCTTTGCGGTTGCGCAGCAATTGCCAGGGGCGCAGGGCCAAGGCAGCCATCAGGGCGACGAGAAGGAGAGATGCATCCAGCATGCGGCAATTGTGCGCGCTGGCTGCCCACTGAGTGCGCCCGCTGGTGCGGGGCGGGCTTGAGCTGTATCAAGCCTGCCGCTTGCTGCGCCTACTTCGCACCTCTCCTGCGCGCTGGGCGGGCATTGGCAGTGCGCGCCAGCGTGCTTAAGCCTTGCTGGGCGTGCCCAAGCTGCGCAAGATGTCGCGCACCATCTGGGCGCGCGCCTTGGGGTCAGGCAACTCGCGCTCAATGCGCAGCTTGTCGTTGCCGGCCAGTTTGATGTGCTTGTTCTTCTGAATCAGGCTGATGATCTGCATGGGCTCAACCGGCGGGTTGGGCTTGAAGGTGATGTTGATCACCCCCGGTGCCGCATCCACCTTGACCACGCCATAGGGCTCGCACAGCACGCGCAGGCGGTGGGTGTCGATCAAGGTCTGTGCCTGGGCGGGCAGCTTGCCAAAGCGGTCCACAATTTCTTCCAGCAGGTTGTCGATCTGGTCCGTGGTTTTGGCGGTGGCCAGCTTTTTGTAGAACGACAGGCGCAGGTGCACATCGCCGCAGTAGTCGTTGGGCAGCAGGGCCGGGGCGTGCAGGTTGATCTCGGTGGTAGCCGCCATGGGCGACAGCAGGTCGGGCTCTTTGCCCGCCTTGAGGCTGCGCACGGCCTCGGCCAGCATCTCGTTGTAGAGCTGAAAGCCGATTTCCATCATGTTGCCGCTCTGGTTCTCGCCCAGCACCTCGCCGGCGCCGCGGATTTCCAGGTCGTGCATGGCCAGGTAGAAGCCGCTGCCCAGTTCCTCCATCTGCTGGATGGCGTCCAGGCGCTGCTGGGCCTGCTTGGTCAGGCCTTCAATGTCCGGCACCATCAGGTAGGCATAGGCCTGGTGGTGGCTGCGGCCCACGCGGCCGCGCAGCTGGTGCAGCTGGGCCAGGCCGAACTTGTCGGCACGGCTGATGACGATGGTGTTGGCGCTGGGCACGTCGATACCGGTCTCGATGATGGTCGAGCACAGCAGGATGTTGAAGCGCTGCGCCACGAAGTCGCGCATCACCTTTTCCAGCTCGCGCTCGGGCATCTGGCCGTGGGCCACGGCGATGCGCGCCTCGGGCAGGATTTCCTCCAGCGCCTGGCGGCGGTTCTCGATGGTTTCCACCTCGTTGTGCAGGAAGTAGCACTGGCCACCGCGCTTGAGCTCCCGCAGCACGGCCTCGCGGATCACGCCCTGGCTTTCGCTGCGCACAAAAGTTTTGATAGCAAGGCGCCGTTGCGGCGCGGTCGCGATCACCGATAAATCCCGCAGCCCCTCCAGTGCCATGCCCATGGTGCGCGGGATCGGGGTGGCGGTCAGCGTCAGCACGTCCACCTCGGCGCGCAGGGCCTTCATGGCCTCCTTGTGGCGCACGCCAAAGCGGTGCTCCTCGTCGATGATGAGCAGGCCCAGGTCCTTGAACTTGACCGAGCTGGACAGCAGCTTGTGCGTGCCGACGACGATGTCCACCGACCCCTCGCCCAGGCCTTGCAGCGCCGCGTTGACCTCCTTGGTGGTGCGAAAGCGCGAGACTTCCGCAATCCGCACGGGCCACTTGGCAAAACGGTCGACCAGCGTCTGGTAGTGCTGCTCGGCCAGCAGTGTGGTGGGTGCCAGAAAGGCCACCTGCTTGCCGCCCATGGCGGCCACAAAGGCGGCGCGCAGGGCGACCTCGGTCTTGCCAAAGCCCACGTCGCCGCAGACCAGGCGGTCCATGGGCTGGGGGCTGACCATGTCGTGGATCACGGCGTGGATGGCGGCCTTCTGGTCGGCGGTTTCCTCAAAGCCGAAGTCCTGGGCGAACTGCTCGTAGTCCTGCGCACTCAGGCGGAAGGCGTGGCCCTGGCGCGCCGCGCGCCGGGCATAGATGTTCAGCAGCTCGGCGGCCGCATCGCGCACCTGCTCGGCCGCCTTGCGCTTGGCCTTTTCCCACTGGCCGCTGCCCAGGCTGTGCAGCGGCGCCGATTCGGGCGTGACGCCGGTGTAGCGGCTGATGTGGTGCAGCTGGCTGACGGGCACGTACAGCACCGCGTCCTTGGCGTATTCCAGGTGCAGGAACTCCTGCAGCGCCGGTGTGCCATCGGCGTTCTTCTGGCCCACGTCCATGTTGACCAGGCCGTGGTAGCGGCCGATGCCGTGCTGGCTGTGCACCACCGGGTCGCCGACCTTCAGCTCGGACAGGTCCTTGATCAGCGCGTCCACGTCGCTGACCTGCTCCTGTTTCTTGCGGCGGCGCGTGGTGCCGGTGGTGGCGAACAGCTCGGTCTCGGTGACAAAGTCGATGCCGGCCTCGATCCAGGCAAAGCCGCGCATCAGGTTGGAGGTGGCAATACCCAGCGGTTCGTGGGCTTTGCTTTGGAACTCAAACAACGAATCAAAGGCTGGCGGGCTCAGCTGTGAAGAGCGCAAAAAGTCCAGCAGGCTTTCGCGGCGGCCATCGCTTTCGGCCAAGATCAGCACGCGGCGTTGGGCGCTTTGCACGTGCTGCTGCAGGCGCTGCAGCGGGTCATCGGCGCCGCGCACCACGGAAAGGTCAGGCAGCTTCTGGAAGATGGCGCTGTCTTGCACATCTTCCACGCCGGGGCGCATGGCCAGCTGTGGGTAGGGCTTGGCCGTGGTGTAGAACTGGTCGGCGCTCAAAAACAGCGACTCGGGCGGCAGCGCGGGGCGCTCGGGGTCGCCTTGCACCAGGCGGTAGCGCTCCTTGGTGTCTTGCCAAAAGCGGTGAAAGGCTGGCTCCAGATCGCCGTGCAGCACCAGCGTGGCGTCGTCTCCCAGATAGTCAAAGACGGTGGCGGTGTCGTCAAAGAACAGCGGCAGGTAGTACTCAATACCAGCGGTGGCCACGCCCGCGCCCATGTCTTTGTAGATGCGGCTGCGTGTGGGGTCGCCCTCCAGCAGCTCGCGCCAGCGGCTGCGGAACTTGGCGCGCGCGTCTTCGTCCATGGGGAATTCGCGCCCGGGCAGCAGGCGCACTTCTTGGACTGTGTCCAGGCTGCGCTGGCTGTCCGGGTCAAACACGCGGATGGAGTCGATCTCGTCGTCAAACAGGTCCACGCGGTAAGGCACGTCCGAGCCCATGGGGAACAGGTCAATCAGCCCGCCGCGCACGGCGTATTCACCATGGCTCACCACCTGCGAGACATGCTGGTAGCCCGCCAGCGTCAGCTGCGCCTTGAGCTTGGCTTCATCGAGCTTTTGCCCCTGCTTGAACTCGAAGGTATAGCCAGCCAGGAACGACGGCGGTGCCAGTCGGTACAGCGCCGTGGTCGCGGGCACCAGCACCACATCGGCACCGTGGGCGTGGTCACGCTGGCGGATGCGCCACAGCGTGGCCAAGCGCTCGCTGATCAGGTCCTGGTGCGGCGAGAAGGTGTCGTAGGGCAGCGTTTCCCAGTCCGGGAACAAGGCGGTGCGCAGCTGGGGCGCAAAAAACGCCATCTCATCAATCAGGCGCTGGGCATCGCTGGCGTCAGCGGTGACGATGGCGGTGATGCGGCCCGCCGATTTCTCGCGTGCAGCCAGGCGTGCCAACAGCAGGGCATCGGCGCTGCCTACGGGCGTGGGCCAAGAAAAACGTTTACCGGGCGAGAGTTTGGGCAAATCCATGGGGCCAGAAATCCTGATGCGGCAGGCGCAATGCCTGCAAAAAAGCGCCAATATGTACGGCACGCAGCCATGCTGTGCCATGGCCGACAGGCACGCCATTTCCTGAACGATGCCGGATAGTGGGCGCGCATCCCGCGAACCTGCGGGAAATGCAGCGTGCAGCCGTGGCTGACAAGCAGGCGATTCTAGAATGCTGCGCATGACAGATATGTTTGCTGCCGCGAAAGCGCCTGGTTCCCCGCAGGGTCGTTTCTGGGGGCTGATTCCGTGCGCCGGTGTGGGCGCGCGCGCCATCGCCCCGGGAGCGCCCACGCCCGATCTGCCCAAGCAGTACCACCTGGTAGCCGGGCAGCCCTTGGTGTTGCACACCTTGGCAGCCTTTGCGGGCGTGCAACGCTTGGCGGGCACGCTGGTGGCAGTGGCACCCCGCGATCAGTTTCTGGATGCTTACGCCAGCCCTGCATGGTTTCACCTGCCTTGCGGCGGGGCGACACGTGCGGACACGGTGATCGGCGGCTTGAAAGCCTTGCTGGCACGGGGTGCGGCGCAGCACGACTGGGTGCTGGTGCACGATGCGGCGCGGTGCCTGGTCACCACCACCCAGATTAACCAGCTGATGGACCAGTGTGAGGGTGACAGCGTGGGCGGCCTGCTGGCGCACAAGTTGCCTGACACGTTGAAAACCGCCGTCACCGGCCCCAGCGGGGTGCGCGTGGCAGCCACGGTAGACCGCAGTGACAAATGGCTGGCGCAAACGCCGCAGATGTTCCGCCTGGGCGTGCTGCTGGATGCCTTGAATCGCCTGGGCGCAGCCGCCACCGATGAGGCCAGCGCCATGGAGGCCATGGGCCACCGGCCCAAGCTGGTGCCCGGCGGCGCACAAAACTTTAAAGTCACCTACCCCGACGACTTTGCCCTGGCCGAAGCGGTGATTGCCCAGCGCGGCGGCAGCGCGACGCTGGAGCGCTTCAAAGGCAAACGCTCCAGTCCTGCACCCACGGGCAATCCGTTTTTCTGACGGCGCTGTGAATTAATAACCAAATTGGCCGCTGGCCCGCAAGGGAAAAGCGTGAATAGCTATGAATTTTCGTATTGGTGAAGGCTGGGATACCCACGCGTTGGTGGAAGGCCGCAAGCTCATCATTGGCGGGGTCGAGATTCCCCACGACAAGGGGCTGCTGGGCCACTCCGATGCCGACGTGCTGCTGCATGCCATCACCGACGCCATTTTGGGCGCAGCGGGGCTGGGCGACATTGGCCGCCACTTTCCCGACACTGCGGTTGAATTCAAGGGTGCAGACTCTTGGGTGCTGCTGCAAGAAGCGGCGCGCCGCGTGCGCGCAAAGGGCTGGGAAATTGGCAACATTGACAGCACCGTGATTGCGCAAAAGCCCAAACTGGCCCCCCACATTCCGGCCATGCAGCAGCGCATTGCTGCGGCCTTGGGGGTGGGCGAAGATCAGGTGAATGTCAAAGCCAAAACCGCTGAGAAAATGGGCCCGGTGGGCGAGCTGCTGGCGATGGAGGCGAATGCCGCTGCGTTGATTTATAAGCCGGTGGTGTAAATCAGAAACAGGAGCTGTTAGCGCTTTCTAGATAAGCGCTAGAGGTGTTTTTGATGCATAAAATAAAAAGCCCTGAGGTGGTTGGCCTCAGGGCTTTTTTTGTTCAAACAAGGTTTGAATCTTGTTGGAGCTTTCCGCGGGTCTACGTCGTTGCCTCGGGCGGAAGCTGTCGCTTGACCTGGGGGCGCTGCAGGCGGTGCTTGGGGTCTTGCCCATCGGGCACTTCCGTCACGCGCTTGAGCTGGATGTTGGAGGCCAGGCCGCCCGCATTCGCGTTGGTGATGGAGAAGATGCCGCCCATGCGCTGCACGGTTTTGTCCACAATCGACAGCCCCAGCCCTGCGCCTGCGGCGGCCGTGCGCGCAGAGTCACCGCGAAAGAAGGGCTGAATGAGCTGCGGCAGTTGCTCGGGTGGCACACCCGGGCCGTGGTCGCGCAGGCGCATCAGCACCCAGTTTTCACGGGTTTTGATGGTGATGTCGACATAGGCAGTGTCGGTGTCCACGGTTTTGCCGTAGCGGCGGGCGTTTTCCAGCAAGTTGGAGATGACGCGCGCCAGCTCCACCTCGTCGGCCATCACGTAGATGTCGTCCGGGATGGACATGGTGATTTGCAACTCGCGGTGGTTTTGTACGGCGTACACGCAGGAGGCCACCACCGCATGCAGGTTCACCACGGTGAGTGTGACGTGATCGGGGCGTGCGTAGTCGAGGAATTTGTCGATGGTGGCATCCAGCTGAACGATGTCGGCCACCATGTGACCGCGTGCCACGTCGTCTTGCACGCTCATCTCAGTTTCCAGCCGCAGGCGCGCCAGCGGGGTGCGCAGGTCGTGCGAGATACCGGCCAGCATCACGGCGCGCTCTTGCTCCAGCTTGGCCAGTTTTTGCGCCATGCGGTTAAAGCCGATGTTCACTTCGCGGATTTCGCTGGT
Source organism: Comamonas jiangduensis (assembly GCF_030162955.1). NCBI lineage: Bacteria > Pseudomonadati > Pseudomonadota > Betaproteobacteria > Burkholderiales > Comamonadaceae > Comamonas > Comamonas jiangduensis. Next base: position 16,687 of record NZ_JARXOV010000007.1, on the reverse strand, counting down.
CACGGCCTCTTCATCAAGCTGGCTGGCAGCAAAGTCACCATCGCGCACCCGGTTGGCGGCGTAGCTCAGCTGCTTGAGGGGCCGGTTGATCAGGCGCGCGATGACAGCGGCACCGGCCAGGGACAGCAGCCCGGCGGTGCTGAGCCAAATCAGCCACGTGCGGCCGCTGGCCGTGACGTAGCGGGACTGGTCCAGCAGCAGCCAGTTGGGGTCTTCGTCGATGGTGAAGCTCACCCACAGGCCTTCCTCACCGTTGACTTTGCGCGCCAAGATGGTGTCTGGCCCCAGGCGCGAGGTCAGCAGCTCTTCCAGGCGCAGATTAAGTTCGGTGGGCGGCAGCACCTCAAAGGTGTCACCGGGCTCGCGCGGCTGAATGCGCACGCCTTCCTGATCGGCCATGGTCTTGATCAGCGAGACACGGGCGATGGCGTCCGAGTGCTGCAGCGCCGCACGGCTGAGGTTGACCAAGGAGGCGATTTGCTGCGCAGTCTGCAGCGTGCGGGGGTCAAACTCCAGCGCTCTGAGGGTTTGCAGCCACGCCAAAATGCTGCCCAGCAGCAGCAGTGCCAGCAGGAAAAAGGTGCGCCAAAAAAGATTTAGGCCCACGCGCGAGCGTGTACCTGTGTCGTCAGGGGTGCCGGCGGCCTTGTGGCCCCCAGCAAACAGGGAAGGGCGTGACATGAAAAAACGGCGCGCAAGGCGCCTTTGCCTGAGAGGGGAGAAGGCGCGTGGGGCGCTTAATTGGTGCCATCGGGAACGAACACGTAGCCCACCCCCCACACGGTTTGAATGTAGCGGGGTGCGGCTGCGTCTTCTTCAATCAGCTTGCGCAGGCGCGAGACTTGCACGTCCAGACTGCGGTCAAACGGCTCAAACTCGCGGCCACGGGCCAGCAAGGCGAGTTTTTCGCGCGACAGCGGCTGACGGGGGTGGCGCACCAAGGCTTTGAGCATGGCGAATTCGCCGGTGGTCAGGGGCAGCTCTTCGCCGCTCTTTTGCAGCACACGGGTGCCCAGATCGAAAGTGAAGGGGCCAAAAGTGACGGTTTCGTTGTCGCCCGAAGGTGCGCCAGGGGCTTCGACCGGTGGGCGGCGGCGCAACACGGCGTGGATACGTGCCAGCAGTTCTCGGGGGTTGAAGGGCTTGCCCAGGTAGTCATCGGCGCCCACTTCCAGGCCCACGATGCGGTCTACGTCTTCGCCCTTGGCGGTGAGCATGATGATGGGCGTGCGGTCATTGGCAGAGCGCAGGCGGCGGCAGATGGACAAACCATCTTCGCCGGGCATCATCAAATCCAGCACGATCAGATCGACGGTTTCGCGCAGCAAGATGCGATTGAGCGCCTTGCCATCCTCGGCAATCATGACCTCAAAGCCTTCCTGGGTCAGGTAGCGGCGCAGCAAGTCGCGGATACGTGCGTCGTCATCGACGACCAAGATCTTGTCGGTGCGATTGTTGTTGGTTGTGACCATGGATTCACCCCTTGTCCAATTTGTAACAGAGCCGATTCTGACCAGCTTGGCGCCAAAAATTCCCGATTTAGCGCAGGTTTGACACAGTGTTACATGTCTTGCCAAAAAGAGGGGAATGTCTGGCAGGCTGTGTGGGCCTCGTCTGGCATGCTTTACGGGGTTTCTGTAAGTATTTGAGCGCGTTATACCGAGAAAGGGGCTTTGAGATGCAATTTCACCGCAAGAGCGCACATTTTTTGCGTCATTCCTTGGTTGTGGGGGGCTTGGTGGCGGGGGCTGTAGCCAGTGTGGGTACGGCCTATGCCCAAGCGCCTGAGGTGCTGCGCAATGTGGTGCAGCTTTCGGCATCGGGACAGGTAGAGGTCAGCCAAGATTGGCTGCAGATGAACCTGTCGGCTACGCGCGATGGCAATGATGCGGCGGCGGTGCAAAAGCAGTTGCAGCAAGTGGTGGATGCTGCCATGCGCAGTTTGAAGCCCCAAGCCAGCGGTCAGGCCATGCAGGTGCGCAGTGGCAGTTTTGGGGTGTACCCCCGCCACGGCAATGACGGCAAGATCAAAGGCTGGCAAGGCCGTGCAGAGATGGTGGTGGAGGGCAAAGATTTCGCACGCATCAGCGAAGCGGCTGCGCAGGTCAAAGACATGACGGTGTCTAGCATGGGCTTTGGCCTGTCGCGCGAAGGGCGTGAAAAAGTGCAGGAGCAGGCCCAAAGCCAGGCGATTGAGAGTTTTAAGCAGCGTGCCAGTACGCTGGCCAAGCAGTTTGGCTTTCACAGCTATACCTTGCGTGAAGTGAGTGTGAACAGCCAAGACGGTTTTTATGCGCCCCGCATGCAGCAGCGCGCCAATGTGGCGATGGCTGCCACGGCCAAAATGGAAATGGCCGACCCCGTGCCCGTCGAGGCGGGTAAAGAGCAGGTGACGGTGAATGTCTCAGGCTCTGTGCAACTTCAATAAAGCTAGCTGCCAGCGCTTGCTGGTATTGCGCTAGAAGGCAAAAAGCCTCTGAAATTTTCAGAGGCTTTTTGCTGCGATGGCGCCAGTGTTTATTGGGCAGCCCAGCCACCGTCCATGTTCCATGCCACGCCGCGCACATTGTTGGCGGCAGCAGAGCAAAAGAACACCGCCAACTCGCCCAGCTCTTGGGGGGTGGTGAATTGCATGGAAGGTTCTTTTTCGCCCAGCAGCTGTTTGGTGGCAGCTTCGGTGCTGATGCTTTGCGCCGCTGCTCTGGCATCCACTTGCTTTTGCACCAGTGGCGTGAGTACCCAGCCGGGGCAGATCGCGTTGCAGGTAACGCCTGTGGTGGCATTTTCGAGGGCGGTGACTTTGGTGAGGCCCACAATCCCGTGCTTGGCCGCTACATAGGCCGACTTTTGGACCGAGCCTACCAAGCCATGTACGGATGCCACATTGATGATGCGGCCCCAGTTGGCTTGCTGCATGGCAGGCAGTGCCAAGCGGGTGGTGTGGAAGGCGCTGGAGAGGTTGATGGCCAAGATGGCATCCCATTTCTCCACGGGAAAGTCTTCCACCGATGCAACATGCTGAATCCCCGCGTTGTTCACCACGATATCGAGGCGCCCAAAACGCTGTGCCCCAAACGCCATCATGGCTTCAATCTCTGCAGGTTGACTCATGTCTGCGCCGTGGTAGTCCACGGAAATGCCGTGGGCTTGGCCTGCTGCGGCTACCTGGACTTTGGCGGCTTCGCTATCACCAAAGCCGTTGAGCAAAATGTTCGCCCCTTGCGCAGCCAAGGCTTGGGCAATGCCGAGGCCAATACCACTGGTGGAGCCGGTAACTAATGCTGTTTTGCCCTTGAGCATCTGAATGCCTCCGCTGAAATATGAATTAGGATGGAATTGGCCGATTATCAAACGCGAAGATGAGGTTGCGCACCCATGATTGAACCTACGCTGAACTACGTAACGTGCCCGGGAGCAGCCCTGAATGGCGACGCAGTACATCGCATGGCTTACTGGGAGTGGAACCGAACCGGCAATCCTTGGCATCCGCATGTGATGGTGTGTGTGCATGGACTGACGCGGCAGGGGCGAGATTTTGACGTGCTGGCCCAAGCATTGAGTGTGCATGCCCGCGTTATTTGCCCTGATGTGGCGGGGCGCGGTTACAGCGATTGGCTGGCCGAACCTATGCACTACGGGGTGCCGCAGTACACGTCGGATATGGTGGCGCTGCTGCACCAGGTGCACCAAGCCGCTCCCATTCAAGCCCTGGACTGGGTGGGTACCAGCATGGGCGGTTTGATTGGCATGGCAGTCGCAGGCAACCCTGCGCTGCCCCTTCCAGTGCCGGTGCGCAAGCTGCTGCTCAATGACGTGGGGCCTGCGCTGGAGTGGCCGGCTTTGCAGCGCATTGCGGCATATGTGGGAAAGCCCGCGCACTTTGAAACACTGCAGCAAGCTGCCGACGCCTTGCAAGTATTGTCGGCAGGGTTTGGCCCACATAGCACCCAAGCGTGGCTTGCTTTAAGCAAACCCATGGTGCGCCCGGCCCAAGGCGGTGGCTTGCGGCTGCACTATGACCCCGCGATTGCCCTGCCGATGCAGGGCATGACGCAGGAGCAATCGGCGCGCGGAGCGGAGGTTTTGTGGTCGCTGTATGACACGATTCGGGCCCAAACTTTGCTTGTCCGCGGGGCGCAGTCAGATTTGATTACACAAAACACAGCACGAGCCATGCAGCAGCGTGGACCTCTTGCACAATGGGTGGACCTTGAAGGTGTGGGACATGCCCCCACTTTTGTTGCGGATGACCAAGTGGCCATCGCACGGAATTTCTTGTTGGGTGATGAATGAAAAAAAAACATAAGACCCTGTTGCGTAAGCCAAGCGCTGCTTGGCAGCAAGCTTGTGCATGGGGGCTTGTATGCGCAGCGTGACATCCTTACCCCCAACAACTGGTGAAGACGGCGCTGTGCCCTCAGGGTTGAGAACAGCAGGGGGCACCGCGGGAATGCCCCATTTGCTGGCGGCCACAGCGGGCAATATTCCCGATCAGGTGGATGCCTTGCGCCGTGCGCGCGCGTTTGCAGAGCCCTTGCTGGTGGGTGAAGAGCTTTCTTCAGGTGAAAACACCTTGGCCCACGCAGATGCCACTGCTGCCATTTTGCAGGGCATTGGTGGCTCTGAAGCTATGCAGGCGGCGTGTTACTTGGTGTACGCCAGCATGCACTTGAACAAACCTTTGGAAGTGCTGACCAAAGCGTTTGGCCCCAACTTTGCCGAGTTGGCGGTGGAAACCACCAAACTCATGCATTTTCAGCAACAGACGCGCAGCGCAGACGCCAGCGTGCGCGTGGATGACCCGGCCACGCAAACGGAGACCGTGCGCAAGATGCTGCTGGGCTTTTCGCGCGATGTGCGGGTGGTGCTGCTGCGTTTGGCATCGCGCCTGCAAACACTGCGCTGGTATGCCGCAACCAAACGGCCTGTTTCTCCAAGCTTGGCTTATGAAGCCCTGCATGTATTTGCGCCGCTGGCCAATCGGCTGGGCATTTGGCAAATCAAATGGGAGCTGGAGGATTTATCTTTCCGCTTCTTAGAGCCCGATACTTACCGCAACATCGCCAAGCTGCTCGATGAAAAGCGCGCGGAGCGCGAAGTCTATATGGAGCAATTGCGTGCACGCCTGGAATCAGGTTTGCGCGCCTACAGCATCAGTGCCACGGTATCGGGCCGCCCCAAGCATATCTACAGCATTGTGAAAAAAATGCGCGGTAAATCGCTCAATTTTGATCAGCTGTTTGATATTCGGGCATTGCGTGTAGTGGTGCCGAACGTGAAGGATTGCTACACCGCTTTGTCCTGGGTGCATGAAAACTTCGCACCGATTGAGTCAGAGTTTGACGACTACATTGCCAAGCCCAAGCCGAATGGCTATCAGTCGTTGCACACCGTAGTGCGCGACGATCAGGGGCGGGCGATTGAAATCCAGATTCGTACGCAAGCCATGCATGACCATGCTGAAAATGGCGTTGCAGCGCACTGGGCTTACAAAGAAGCTGGCACCAAGGGCTATGCCGGTGTCAGTGCCTCGGGGGAGTACGACTCCAAAATTGCGGTGCTGCGCCAGTTGCTGGCGTGGGGCAAGGATTTGTCGGAGAACCCGTCGCACCGCGGCTTGTTTGATGACCGTATTTATGTGCTGACGCCTGATGCGGCAGTGATTGAGTTGCCGCAAGGCGCCACCCCGGTGGACTTCGCGTATTCGGTGCATACCAATCTGGGCCACCGCTGCCGAGGTGCGCGTGTAGATGGCAACATGGTGCCATTGAATACGCCGCTGCAAAGTGGGCAGACTGTTGAAATCACCACCGTCAAAGAAGGTCGCCCTTCCCGGGATTGGTTAAATCCAGAGTTGGGGTATCTGATCAGCAACCGCGCCAAAGCCAAGGTGCGCGCTTGGTTCAATGCCCAAGCGATGAACGAAACGGTGATGCGCGGGCGCGAGGCGGTCGAAAAACTGTTGCAGCGTGAAGGCAAAACTGCCATCAAGCTGGATGATTTAGCTGTGCAGTTAGGCTTTAAATCCGCAGATGCGCTGTTTGAAGTGGTGGGCAAGGATGAGTATTCGCTGCGCAACATTGAAGTGTTGCTGCGGCCTGCAGAGCCTGCTGAAGCCGAAGAAGACATCCAGTCCATGGTGCGCAAACCGCGTGCCAACAATGCGGCCAGCAAGGGCGGTGTCCTGGTGGTGGGGATTGATTCGTTAATGACCCAGCTTGCCAAGTGCTGCAAACCAGCGCCGCCGGATGACATCGGTGGTTTTGTGACGCGCGGCAAAGGCGTGAGCGTGCATCGCTCTGACTGCAGCAATTTCCGCGAAATGGCTGCACGCAATCAAGAGCGTGTGATTGATGTGACCTGGGGGGTACCCAAGGCGGAGAAGCTATCAGCGGTGTACCCTGTGGACGTATCGGTCGAAGCGACCGACAGGCAAGGGCTGCTTCGTGATATTTCGGACGTGTTTGCCAAAGAAAAAACCAATGTGATCGGCGTGCAAACGCAGTCCGTCAAGGGGACTGCCTGGATGACATTCACCGTGGAAGTTTCGGACTCCGGTCGCCTGAATAAAGTTTTAGGCATTGTGGCGGGCGTGGCAGGCGTGCGCTCTGCGCGCAGACGTTGATTCTTGAAGTTTTTCTCATCCAAGTAAAAAACTAATGCTACAATCGATGCTTCTGATTTTTCAGGCGCGTAGCTCAGTTGGTTAGAGCACCACCTTGACATGGTGGGGGTCGTTGGTTCGAATCCAATCGCGCCTACCAAACATCGCAAGCATTTACCAAGCTTGCAAACGAAGTGCCCACCAACAAGTGGGCATTTTTGTTTCTGCAGTATGAAAAAAGTATGAAAACTGTTCGCGGAAAACGGCGCTCAAACAGATACTTTTACGCACAAACTTGTACTTTTCGTACAACGCTTCCCCGCCATTTTTTGCTCTTCTCCACGCGCTTCGAGCTCTCAGAGGCCGCTTTAGGCTGGTTGCCGTCGTTCACCTCAGAAGTTCTAATGACTGCGTATGCTCAGAGCAGCCATTGAGATAAGGCTTCTCCAGAAGTTTCCGCATGGGCTGAAAGCCGTCTAGGAAAAGCTGATCGATTCACTCTGAGCGTCACGAGCCATCTAGCTTGAGATGACAGTGCTTTCATGAACTTGCTTGTCCAAGATGAAGTTCAAGGCCGTAATGATTTCCTTGAAGTTCATTTGTGAGTCGGTCAGTGCTTGCAAGGCAAGACCCCGCATGGTGCTCATCAGGATGACCGCCAGCGCATGATTACTAGCTTTGCTAGAGCCTTCTCCTGCGCGTGCGATAGAAAGATGCTTAGCGATGAAATCTACATTTTTTTTATTTAATTTATTAATGAAATCTCGGTGAGGACTTTCTGGCAAAGAAGCATCAGAGATTAAAAAAATGAAGGCTTTTGATGCTTGCCAGGATGCAGTATCTCGCTCCAGATAAGTAGAGAACAACGCTTTGATGCTCTCTACGCCATCTGGTACGGGTTTTTGATTTGTCCGTCGCTGATTGAATTTCTCGACAATGGCGTGAAGAACCGCATCTATCAAATTTTCTTTGCTTCCAAAGTGTTGGTGCGGCAAACCGCGGCTGTAGCCAGCATGAATGCCGATCTCTGCCATGGTCAAGTCTTTAACACCGCGTTGAGCGATCAGCTCAATAGCAGCATCCAAGATCTTGCGGACTGCTTCTTCTTTTCTTTGGATTTGCGTTTTTGATGTTTTCGATTCTTCAGCCATGGTTTTTACTTTTTTGCAGCTTTTTGAATAAAAGCTGGATCAAAACCCAGTTCACTCAAAATTTCTTGTGTCTGCTCACCAATATTTGGGCAAGGTTTTTCAATCTTAGACGGTGTTTTGGCAAACAAAGCGGTTGGACGGATAGATACGACGCGCCCTTCTGTGGGGTGATCGTGTTCTTCAAACAGGGTTACGCTCTTGACGTGGCTGTGCTCGTGGATGTTGTCAATGCTGAAAATTTCAGTGACCGGGATGTCTAACTTGCGGCACAACTGCATCAGTTCTTCGCTGGTGAAGTCGGCGGTGACAGAACGCAAATCTGCATACAGTTCATGGATGCGCTTGTTGCGCTCGTGGCGATTGCTCAGGTCATATTTTTCAAACAGATCTTTGCGGCCAAGCGCTGTAAAGAAAGCTTCCCAGTGCTTTTCTGTATAGGGCAATAGCGCCAGGTAGCCATCTTTTGTGGGCGTAGGTTTGCGCCCACCTTTGAGTAAACGTGCATACCCTGCTGGGCCAATTGAGGGGCTAAAACCGTTGCCGCCCATATGTTCGGTCATGGTGAAAGCGACCATAGTTTCAAACATTGGCACTTCCACATATTGCCCTTCCCCGGTACGTGCTTGGTGGACCAATGCACCTAGAACTGCGTTGGCAGTGGCAATGCCCGCCACTTTATCTGCCAGCAGCGTAGGTGGGTACTCTGGCTTATTGCTCTCGCTGCCTACCAGGCTAGCCATCCCGCAAGCGCCTTGAATGACATCATCAAAAGCAGGTTGCCCCGCATAGGCACCGTCTTCACCAAATCCAGTAGCCGCGCAGTAAACGATGTTCGGCTTGATCTGGCTAACTGCTTCATATCCCAAGCCCAGCTTGTTGATGGCTTTAACGCGCATGTTGTGTACCAGCACATCTGCAGTGGCGATGAGCTTTTTGACAGCTTCTAAGCCTTCGGGCGTTTTCAGGTCGACAGCCAAAGAGCGCTTGTTGCGGTTCAGGTTCATAAACGTAGAACTCATACCGCGATTGCGTGACATACCGTTGGCACGCATCAGGTCCCCTTCCACGGGCTCCACCTTGATCACATCTGCACCGTAGTCAGCCAGCACTTGAGTGGCCAGTGGTCCCAGCACTACCGCAGTTAAGTCCACTACCCGAATTCCTTGAAGGGGTCCCATGTTTGCTCCTGTTTTGTTCTAGCTAACGTTTCTACTGAGTTGACAGCAGTTGAAGCAAATATATATATTTGTTTGTCAGCAAGCAAGTTAGGAAAAACATGGACGGATTGCACATCGAGTTGGGAGAGCTACCACCGCAATGCGAGCAATTGCGAAAAGAGGTACGCGAATTCGCAGAGCAAAACATTGCCAAATATTCGAAAGAAAAGCGCGCCTATAACTGGTCGGGTCGCGACCCTGAAATGACCAAGAAGATGGCCGAGCGCGGTTGGATTGGCATGACGTGGCCAAAGAAGTACGGCGGCGCTGAGCGCACCATGCTAGAGCGCTACGTGATGCTGGAAGAAATGCTGGCTGTGGGGGCTCCCATGGGCTGGCACTGGTCGGCTGACCGCCAGATGGGCCCACTGTTAATGCGCTATGCACCAGACACATTGGCACCAAAGATCGTGCCCAAGATTGTCAGTGGCGAATGTTCGTTTTGCATTGGCATGAGTGAGCCTGATTCAGGTTCTGATCTGGCGTCCATCCGTAGCAAGGCCGTGAAAGTGGACGGTGGCTGGGTCCTCAATGGCACCAAGGTCTGGACCTCGGGTGCACACCACGCCAACTATATGGTGGCACTGGTGCGCACACGCGAAAAGTCTGAAGACCGTCACGGCGGCATGACCCAGTTCCTCGTAGAAATGGATCGGGAAGGCTTGCAGGTCAACCCAATCTACTCACAACTTGGCACGCACATCTTTAACGAGGTGGTACTGGACAACGTCTTCGTGCCTGATGAGAACCTCATTGGAGTGGAAGGTGAAGGCTGGAAGCAAGTCACCAGTGAGTTGAAGTACGAACGCTCCGGCCCTGAACGCTTTTTGAGCAGCACTCAAATGCTGATCGAAATGATTGACGCCACGGAGTCCGAGCGCCATGACCAGACTGAAGCGATTGGCCGCTTGATTGCCAAATACGCAGCACTACGCCAAATGTCACAAGGCATTGCTTTGATGATGTCCAAGGGTGAAGACCCAGCGCTTGCTGCTTCGGTGGTGAAAGACCAAGGCGCGCTGATGGAGCAGTCGATGCCCAACATCGCACATGACAAGTTTGGTGAACACATTGGCACCGGCTCAGATCTTGAGAAGGTGATGAACTTCCTATCTATGGCTGCACCATCGTTCTCTATACGTGGAGGCACCAGAGAAATTTTGCGCGGAATTATTGCAAGAGGAATGGGACTGCGATGAGTAACGATTTTATTAACGACGCAGCGCAAAAACTGTTTGCGAACGAAGTCGATAAAGGTCTGATCGAGACCGTAGAAAAAGGCGTGTACCCTCAAGGATTGTGGGAACAGGTGCTGGAATCTGGCTTTACCCAGTTGTTTTGCAAAGAAGCTGATGACGGCATTGAAGCAACTTGGGAAGATGCTTACCCGATCTTCTATCACCTGGGGTACTCGCAAGTGCCACTGCCAGTGGCCGAGACTGCGATTGCGCGCCTGATTTTGTCCGCCTCAGGGCAGACACTGGACACACAACGTCCGATTTGCATTGCTGCGCAAGCGCAAGCCAAGCTCAGCCACGACAGTGCAGGCTTGCTGCAAGGCGAGATCCAAAGTGTTAAATGGGCACAGCACGCACAGTGGTGTTTGGTCACGCTGTCAGCAGAAAAAATCGCCTTGTTCGATTTGTCAGCCTCAGGTGTGCAGGTTCAAGCTGGCACAGACACATCCAACATGCCCAGTGACCGTGTGGTGCTCAACGGTGTACAGCCCCATGCCGTGCTGAATAACCCGTTTAGCAATTTGGAAGATGCAATCCAAACTTGTGGAGCTTGCGCACGTGCTGTGATGATGGTGGGCGCTTTGGAATTTGCATTGGATCAGTCCGTGCAATACGCCAAAGACCGCGTGCAATTTGGCAAACCTATCGGCAAAAACCAAGCCATTCAGCAGCAACTCGCACTCATGGCTGGTGAAGTGGCAGTGGCTCGTGCGGCGGCGTATATGGCTTGCAAAGACATGCCAAACGTCAGCCGTTTGATCTCTGAACAAGCTCAGTTCAGCGTGGCGGCTGCCAAAGTCTGCACTGGCGATGCTGTGACCAATGGCACCTCCATCGCCCACCAAGTGCATGGGGCAATTGGCTTTACCTATGAACATGCACTGAACTTTGCTACCCGACGCCTGTGGGCATGGCGCGGAGACTTTGGCAATGCCACTGAATGGGCACGATTGATTGGCCAAGCGTATGCCAAGCAACCTGGCGCAATGTTCTGGCACCACTTGACCGAGCGTGTGCTCCCTGCATGAGAAATGTGATGACAGACGCCATCTTGAACATCTCTACGCAGGGCCATATCGGCATCGTGGAACTGAACAAACCGCCGCACAACTTTTTTGATCAGCCTTTGATTGCCTCTCTTGCAGATGCGTGGGAAGCGTTTGAAGCGGACAAAAAAATCCGCGTCATTTTGCTGTGTGCCAACGGCAAGTCGTTTTGCGCAGGAGCGGACTTTGCAGACAAATCTACACGCGAAAAAAAACGCAGCGTCAAGCAAACCAATCCCCTGTATGCGGAAGCTGTGCGCTTGTATGGCTGCACCAAACCGGTGGTGGCTGCCATTGAAGGTGCAGCAATTGGCGGTGGGTTAGGTGTTGCGTTGACAGCGGACTTTCGCATCACCTGTCCAGAAGCCAAGTTCTCTGCCAACTTCAACCGTTTGGGCTTTCATCCAGGCTTTGGCTTGTCGTTCACGCTACCGCATCTGATCGGCAAGCAACACGCCGCCAAGCTCCTGTACACCGGCGCTCGCATCGGGGGAGAGCAAGCGCTGCGAATCGGTCTGGTGGATGAAGTAGTTGCACAAAACGAAGTGCGTACGCATGCGCTGGCCTTGGCGCAAGAGATCGCTATTTCTTCACCACGGGCTGTGCAAGCCACACGCACTACTTTGCGTGGTGACTTTATGGATCGGGTGCGCTTGGCCGTAGTACGTGAAAGCGAAGTGCAAGCCGTGCAGATGAATACAACAGATCTGCTGGAGGGTGTGAACGCAGCCAAAGAGCGGCGCAACCCAAACTTTGAGGACTGAGCATTAAGCCAGCCATTTATAAAAAAGGAGACAACATGATTAACCTCAAATTCTCACGCCGAAATTTGTTGGCATTGCTGCCTATGTTGGCCTTGCCTGCCGGTATGGCCATGGCCAATGAAACTTGGCCTAACAAGCCAATCCGCATGATTGTTGGCTTTGCCGCAGGTGGCCCCACAGACTCTGCAGCGCGCTTTGTTGCCGATGGAATTAGCAAAGAGTTAGGGACCTCCGTCATCATCGAGAACAAGCCTGGTGCAAATGGCCAAAACGCTATTGCTGAACTCAAACGCGGCAAAGCCGATGGCTATAACTTGCTGTTTATTACCAGCGGAAGTTTGAGCGTTGCTCCTGCACGCTTTAAAAAACTGCCCTTTGATGTGAACAACGACTTTGACTACATCGGCTCCGTTGCTGCCTATCCATCGGTGCTGGTGACCAACGTCAACTCCAAGTTCAATAACGTACAAGAACTGATCAGTGCTTCCAAACAAGCCAAAGAAGGACTCAGCGCAGGTACAGTGAGCAACACGCAAGAATTAACGCTTGCACTCTTCAAACACAAGACAGGCATCGTTGCGCAAGGCGTGCCCTACCGCGGTGACTCACATGCCATCACAGACATTGCTGGCGGAATTTTGGATTTCGCTTTTTTGTCTCCAAGTGTTGCGATTCCCATGATCGAAAACGGTCGTGTCAAAGCAATTGGTGTGACTGGCGAGCTGTCTGGACCCTACGCGAGCAAGTTTCCTAAACTTGAAATGCTAGATGTCAAAGCATGGAGTGGGATTGTGTCGTTGAAGGGCACGCCCACCGTGGCCACACAAAAAATTGGCAAGGCCATGGAAAAGGTGTTGTCTACACCTGAATTTAAAAAATCACTCGAATCTTCTGGCCAAACCGTTCTTCCATTGACCAACGATGCGTTTCGACGTTTTGTGATTAACGAAAAAGAGATGTGGGAAAAAACCGCCGAATCGGCCGGGTTGGAAAAGCTTTAAATATATCGGCGGGGTGAACGGTCAATTGGTCAACTTGTTCGGAAGAATCACACCGATTGACCTATGTTGCCTAGATAGTTTCCGCCTTATCTAACGGCTTTCTCACCTTTATTGAATGACTGTTGCTTGGCAAAGAGCAGTCATTCACATTACCAGAGTCGACCGGCGGCAATCGCTGCAAAGTGGAAGTAGCTACCACAGCCGGTTTTAGGTTGAGAGTCTCCGATCGTATTACTGCGATTGCAGTAATTAGGAGCGGCCTTGAAGCCGTTGCAGCAGGCACAAATCATGCTCACGGGAGGTGAACGACACGGAAAAGGTGCATATTCTTGGCTTTTCCAACCGATGAGTTATCTATATCAAGTGAAGAAGCAGTTTCACTTGTCAGATGAGCTTGAGCTTGCGGGCAAGCTCAACAATTTTGAGCACGTCGGTTGCTGAGTTGATACCGACCCATTCAACCCAACTGCGTATGGGGCCGCCAAGCTTGCTTTCCTCATAGGCCATGTCGATCACTTCTTTACTTCGTGCTGAGCTAAAACCTATCGAGTGAGTGCAATAACTCTCAACCTCCCATGAGGTGAAGATCCTGTATGCGTTGGCCGCACTCAATGGTGGGCTTATCCACTCGATGAGATCTACTTCATTTCGAGCATGTTCCAATGCCTGCGCCTGCTTTTGTGCTCTTTCGCGGTCCAACTCGTGTTTCAACACAGTCTGCCTGCGATGTACATCATTAAGAGTTCCTTCTGGCTCGGCCAAGTCGGGTAGCAAAACTGGGAGGATCACCCCTATGAGCGAGTCGTACTGGTTATGGCGGGCAAATTTGGACTCTCCTTTCTTGATGGACTCCCAAGCGTACCTTCTGGCTATGCCTAACTTCTGTTCTTGTGTAGCTGTGAGTTGGACGCCGAATCGCTTAATGGCACGTAGCACCAATGGAAAGAATGAGGGTTCTTTGTTGTAGAGATGAAAGACTTGGTCAACGAGCCTGTCTCGCTTCGGTGGGGGTAGCTTTGCCCCCCAAGCCAGCGACATAAGAAGCATCATGGTGCCGTCCAAGTTCCAAAAGAATCGGTCTCCGGCATTGTCGTACCCAGCTCTACGCATTTCCACAGCAAGCTCAGAGGGTACTACGAAGCATTCCTCAGTATTCCCGCGCTTGACTTCGGTTAGGTAATGCACGACGGCATCTTTGAAAATCTCAGGCAGAACTTCGACGGGAGCACTGCTTATCTTTAGCTTGTACTGTGCCTTCGCGCTGGCTATTTCCTGAAGCCGCCTTGCTTCTTGCGCTTGAATTTTGCGTTGATACTCTTGGTGTTTAACCCTTTCTATCTCAACCCTAGCATCATGCTCTTTGATCCGTGCACGTGCTGCATCTAGAGCTGAATCAATGTCTGGGTGATGCTTCCATACTTTTGAGCTGGGGTCGTTGAGTACTAGTTCGCGCAGTTTTTCAATAGAGAGCTGGCCATGCTCCTTGAAACGGGCCACATCGACCTCTAGGCAACGCAGACTCATGGCTTTGATGGTGCTGAGCTTTTGCGCGGAAATTCCGTGGGTGACAAATACTTCTATGGCCAGTGGATAGGTTTTGCTGTTCTCAGCGATGTCGCAGTAGACATCTGGGACCATACCGGGCAAGGCATGTTCTAGCCGCACGTTCTGCAGCGTATGGTGCGCACCGGGAAGTCGCACCACTTCGTCGCGCATGAAATGATGTCCGTATGAAATGTGCTCTACAAAGTCTGGAGTGATGATGTATCCCGCTTGGGCAATGATGTGCTTGATAACTAAGTGCAGCAGGCTTTCTCTTGTGAGTTTGACATCGCCTCCTAGATCTATCGCAGCTTCATCAGAGATCCAGTCAAGCGCATCAATGGCATCGGCCTTGGCTTGCTCGAACGCCTTTTCCTTCAGTTCTTCATCTTCCCAGTGGCGCACCCAGCACGTGTACTGGTCACTGAGTACTACACGTGCGAGGATTTCTTCCATTGTCAGCCCTGCAATTTCGGGATCGTCGCATCTGACACTTATAACGCCATCGAAGTCTGGGCCACTGCTATCCGGATGGCTACTTTCAAGAACAACTAAGATCTCGCGACCGCTTTCCAGAGTAAGACTAGCACGCTGATGGTCAATCCACGCGCTACGGCGCACAAGCAGGCTTTGCTGCCGCCCGCGCACCTCGGATTCGTATACCTTTCCGGATACGCCTACAAAGCGTTGGCTTGAAATCGGAGCTGGAACTTCAATGAGTCCAAACGTCGTAAAGAGCGTCAGCGTTGCGAGCTGTGATGCTTTCTGTAGGCAGGATGTTCGGGAATGGCCTGATGGGTGTCGAAAGAACTGACTCATGGTTCGTCCGGTCCGACTAGCACTCCACACGGGAGTACCAGGAACATTCAGGCGAGCGTTTACAGCTTGAAGTGGCTCTTGGCAACCTGGGCATGTGCATTCACATGCAGAGCCTGTTTTCTCCGGTGGGATGCTGAAGATGTGCGTTGCGATGCCATCGGGACCTAAGGCCCATCGCATCGGGCTATCTTTTTGCGCAACGTTCGCCCCCTTGCTGCCACAAAGGTCCTTGTCGTCCTCAATCATCCCCTTTGTCTCCTTTTTTCAGGAATTTTGGCAGCGTCTCAGGAAAAAAGTACATAGGACGTTGGTATATAGCCTTCAGTAGGCTAATGGAGGGACGCCGGGTTCAAGATGGTCGACTCAGGTCAGGCTTTATTCCAAGTTCTCACTGTCTATTAAGAGCGTCTGTCACACTGAATCGGCCCGCATTTCCTGGATAGTGCCCTTTCCTTGCTTGACGCATGTGACGGCTCATTGGTGAAGAACAGTCCTTCGTGCTGCTTGGTTGATAGGTTGCAAACGCTGCAAAGCAAACAAAAAATGCTCGAAATAAACTACTTCTTAAAATCCATGTCCTTGGTTTTTTTGTCAAAAAATGCCTAGTATTTCATGTGCTTCTCAATTTTTGAGGGGTGCAGCACCGAGGCAATTTTTCGTCCAGTCACAGCGCTGACCATGCTCAGTATCTCCTGTGTGTTGCTGCTTTATTCAGTCAACCCAAGGAGAGACTTATGGCCGCAAAACCCTCATCCCCCAGTTCGGAAGCAGCTTCCGATACCCCGAATCATCCCAACAAGGCTGTTCCCCTCGCAACCACCCACGAAACACCTCCTGAATTCGTTCTCCTCCTTGATCCTCGGGTGATTGACCCAGGCAGTGCCCCCAATCGCACAGCAGAGTCAATGGACGATGAAGCGATGGAAGCACTGTCGCTGAGCATCCTGCTGGGCAAAGGCAATCAGCAGCCCATCCATGTACGCAAGCTCCCTGATGTGCAAGGTAACTATCAATACGAGTTGATTGCAGGGGCACGAAGGCTGCATGCGTGTATGCGTCACACCTTGCCCGTGCGAGCTTTAGTAGTTGATGTTTCAGCCGAGCAAGCTCTGGTCGATCGCTTGATAGAAAACCATCTGCGTGAGGCACTCAGTCCTTGGGAGTTGGGGCAGCAACTTGCGCACATCAAAGCCCAAGCCAGTACAGAGCTGTCGATGCGCAAACTGGCCACTCTGATTGGCATCAATGCCTCCATGGTGCAAAAAGCCATGGACATAGCAGCCTTACCGATGGAAGTGGTGCACG
>NZ_JARXOV010000067.1:0-202 GCF_030162955.1 Comamonas jiangduensis | reverse complement strand
TCCCACCGAAGGCATCAGGCCAGCTTCCTCTAAACGTTCTGTGTAGCGAATGGAAACGTACTGACTGCCCCTGTCGGAGTGATGAATGAGCTCCGTGTCACTTGAAGGCCGCCTTGCATACAGCGCCTGCTCCAACGCATCAACCACAAAGTCCGTGCGCATGTGGCTACTGACCCGCCAGCCCAATATGCGGCGGGCATAC
>NZ_JARXOV010000066.1:0-202 GCF_030162955.1 Comamonas jiangduensis | reverse complement strand
TCTATGCCCGCCGCATAGTGGGCTGGCGGGTCAGCAGCCACATGCGTACGGACTTTGTGGTGGATGCGCTGGAGCAGGCGCTGTATGCCAGACAACCTTCAAGCGATACGAAACTGATTCACCACTCCGATAGGGGGAGCCAGTATGTGTCTATTTGCTACACAGAGCGTTTGGAGGAAGCTGGCCTGATGCCTTCGGTGGG
>NZ_JARXOV010000065.1:0-227 GCF_030162955.1 Comamonas jiangduensis | reverse complement strand
CCAAATTGGCTCGACCCCATAGGCATCACGATACTGGTCTACAAAGTCAATTAACTCTTGATGCGACGGTCCAGCTCCGCCTGCGCAAAAAAAGCGCTCGCAGCCTTGAGGATGTCATTGGCTCGGCGCAGTTCCTTGTTCTCTCGCTCCAGTTGCTTGAGCCGCTCACGTTCATCCGTGGTCAATCCTGGGCGTTGGCCTGCATCTATTTCTTTGCGCTGCACCCA
>NZ_JARXOV010000064.1:0-282 GCF_030162955.1 Comamonas jiangduensis | reverse complement strand
CATGTCGGTAGATCAGGGAACGTGGTAAGCCCCATCGTCCGCCTATGCGCGCAAGCGCATAGGCAGGGAAGCCGTAAGGCGACCTGTTGGATGAGGGGGTATGGGATGGTGGAAAAAGCGAATGGCTGCCTGTAACGGGTGGCATAGGGGCCTGTGCCCTGACGCGAAAGCGTGCCCACTTCCACTTGGTGCAACCGTCGTTAGACGGCTGTCTATGTTTAATCGAACCCAATGGGGATGTACGAATCCCCGTTGGGGCTCTCGTGCGTCTTCAGAGGGGTC
>NZ_JARXOV010000063.1:0-348 GCF_030162955.1 Comamonas jiangduensis | reverse complement strand
AGGAGGAGGCGTGAGCTGGGGCACAGTGACAGCCATGCTGGGTACGACGACAGTCAACTTGGCCAACTACGGCACGCTGACGCAAAGCCCCTCCGGCGGCAATTGGAGCTTTGTGCTGGACAACAGCAAGGCGGCGACCCAGGCGCTCAAGGGCGGCGAGAGCATCAGCGTCACGCTGGGCTACACCTTGACAGACAAGGACAGCGACACAGCCAATGCGACCGTGAGCTTCACCATCCACGGTGCAGACGACACGGGCGAAGTGACGATTGATGCAGGCGCAGGCAGCGATGCAGGCAAGGTCTACGAATCGGGCCTGAACAACATTGCGGATACAGAAACGACCGG
>NZ_JARXOV010000062.1:0-369 GCF_030162955.1 Comamonas jiangduensis | reverse complement strand
GTTGGTCGTCAATCCGCCTCGACTTCGACCTATGGCCTGGCTCGAAGTCCCCCTTTTGCACCTTGGCCGTGTCGATGCACACGTACGATGGTTGCATCCACCATGGCGTATTCCATGTCAGGCTCGCCACTGACTGCTTCGAACAGGCGTACAAAAACATCGGCCTTCACCCAATCGCGAAAGCGTTTGAATACGGTGTTCCATTTACCGAAGTGTTCTGGCAAGTCTCGCCATGGACTGCCCGTGCGAACAATCCACAAAACTGCCTCTACAAACAATCGGTTATCTGTCCCGCTTCGGCCACGGTCTCCGACCTTGCCTAAGCAAAATGGGCTCATACGAGCCCATTGTTGATCTGTCAAAACGTAT
>NZ_JARXOV010000061.1:0-394 GCF_030162955.1 Comamonas jiangduensis | reverse complement strand
ACTAGGGTCTGTTGAGAATTAGCGGGAATTGATCACCGCAGATGCCAAGGTGATGACAGCAGCGAAGCTGCTGTCAGTTTTGTCGCTACGCAGAGCAATACGCTTGAATTCTTTCAGCTTGCAAAAGTAGTTTTCTATCAAGTGCCGCCACTTGTACATCTCCCTATCGATAAGCAAGGGCGCTCTTCGATTGGCCTTCTGAGCAATCACAACTTGGCAGTTCGTAGACTGCAATCGCTGAACCAGCCAGGTGGCATCAAACGCTTTATCGGCAAGTAACGCTTGTAAATCAATGTCTTGCAAAAGTTCGTCAACACCTTTGAGATCATGACGCTGGCCTGGCAGTAAAACAAAGCGCACCAAATTGCCCAAGGCATCTGTTAGCGCAAGGATC
>NZ_JARXOV010000060.1:0-415 GCF_030162955.1 Comamonas jiangduensis | reverse complement strand
CACATCAATCACAAAGGCCACAAACATTTGCCCTTGCCATGTTGATACATAGGTGAAGTCTGCAACCCAAAGTTGGTCAGGGCGCTGGGCTGTGAACTGGCGGTTGACCAGGTCTAGCGGGCATGGCCTGGTTGTGTCTGGACGGGTTGTGCGCACCTTCTTGCCACGCCTTGCGCCTTCCAGGCCCAGCTGGCGCATCAAGCGTTGCACTGTGCAGCGGGCAATCGGCAAGCCCTCTCGGTGCATCTGCTTCCAGACTTTGACGACGCCATACACCTGCCAATTGGCGTGCCACACCCGTTGAATATGACTGCAACGTTCTTCATCTGATTGGCTGCGCTTGCTGCGCAGCCACGGGCAGTTTCTTTGTTGAACCTTGCGCCTGTAGCCCGATGGGGCAATTTGCAGCAGCCTA
>NZ_JARXOV010000006.1:0-202178 GCF_030162955.1 Comamonas jiangduensis | reverse complement strand
GGCCTTCCCATCCCGAACAGGACCGTGAAACGACTTTGCGCCGATGATAGTGCGGGCTCCCGTGTGAAAGTAGGTCATCGTCAGGCTCTTACAGTGACAAACCCCTGATCTCCGCAAGAGACAGGGGTTTTGTTTTATGGGCGCTAGAAAGCCGAAAGACAAAAAACAAGAGCGCACTGCGTGCGCTCTTGTTGAAGTTGAGGGCTGAACCTCTTTGAAACCCAAGCACAAGGAGCGCTACGCGCTCCTTTTTTATTTGCTGGCAGCAGATTGGCCGAGGTAGAGGCGTCCATCCACAAAGACATTCACGACACCTGGTTCGAACTGGGTCCAAGTTTCATTGCTGGTCAGTGGGGCGGTGACGACGACGGCAACTTTGTCATTGGGCGTGGTTTCGGTAGCAAAGTCGACACTCAGGTCTTCATCGGACAGCTGGGCTGCCGCAAAGGGGTGCTGGCGTTCGGTGAAGAACAGGTTGGTTGTCGCATGGCTCCACAGCGCCTCGCCGTTGGAGAGCAGAAAGTTGAAGGTGCCGTGGGGGGCGATGCGTTGGGCCAGTTCTTGCAGGGTGAGGGTCAACTCTTCGATGCTGGGCACGCCGGCGTGGGATTTCCACAGCTCCTGCATGATCCAGCAAAAGGCCAGTTCGCTGTCGGTGCTGCCCACGGGGCGAAAGTGGGTGTGCAGCTTGGGGGCGAAGTTTTTCAGGTCGCCATTGTGGGCAAAGACCCAGTGGCGCCCCCACAGCTCACGCTCAAAGGGGTGGCAGTTTTGCAGGCTGACCACGCCTTGGGTGGCTTTGCGGATGTGGGCGATGACGTTGCGGCTTTTGATGGGGTAGCGGCGAATCAACTCCGCGATGGGAGAGTCGATGGCGCGTTCATGGTCCACAAAATGTCGCAGCCCTTTGTCTTCAAAAAATGCGATGCCCCAGCCGTCGGTGTGATCACCCGTGTTGCCCGCGCGCTGTGCAAAACCACTGAAGCTAAAGCGCACGTCCGTGGGGGTGTTGCAGTTCATTCCTAAAAGCTGGCACATGGGGCGCGTTCCAATCGGTCACAAAACAAAGGCATAAGCCTAACGGTTCAGACCACGCCGTGCAGCAATCGCACAGCTCAGGGCGCGGATTTACGTGCCGGGGAGCGCAACTGGGTGGCTGCAGCAAAAGCCAGCAAGCACAGTACCGTCAGCATCACAAAGCTTTCATGGAATGCCTGTATCCGCCCTTGTGCCGCATCCATCGCTGGGTTGGCGGCGTACACGGCCAAGCGCCACTCCAGCACAATGCCGCACAGCCCCACGCCGATGGCACCCCCCAGCATGCGAATAAAGCTGATGGTGCTGGAGCCTTGGGCAATCAGCGCGCGGTCAATCGGTCGCAAGGCACCCAGGTTCAGGCTGGGCAAGATAAAACCCAAGCCGATGCGCCCGACGATGATGAAGCCCGCCAGCAGCCACAGCGCCATGCCTGGCCCGGCCCACAGCATCAGTCCAAAAGACAAGGCCAGCAGCAACATGCCGATGCTGGTGAGCCAGTGGGTGGGCTGGGTGTCGGCCATGCGCCCTACCCAAGGGATGGTGATGGCGAGGATCAAGCCCGCAGGCAGCAGCAGGTTGCCTGCGTAGCTGGCCGATAGCCCCAGGCCCATTTGGATGAAAACGGGGAGCAGGTAGGTGGAGCCAAACATGGCGGTGCCGTAAATAAATGCCACGATACAGCCCATGACGAAGGGGCGGGTGGCAAACAGGCGCAGATCCATCAACGGCTTGCGCTGTGTACGCAGCAGGCGCTGCTGCCACAGGATGAAAGCCAGCCAGCACACCGCGGCCATGCCTGCCAACAGTGCCGCTTTCAAGTGGCTGTGGTGAAACGCCACCAAGGCATTCAATACGCCCAGCGTACCGGCGCTGACCAGGCCCAGCCCCAGCACATCCAGTTTGCCGCTGCCTTCACCGCTGGTACTGTCCCCGGGCGCGCTGGAGGGTACGTATTTCCATGCCAGCCACAGCGACAGCAGGCAGGGGGGCACCACCATGAAGAAGGTGCTGCGCCAGCCCATCCAGTCGGTCAGCAGACCGCCTAGTGCAGGCGCCAGCGCAGGTGCCAGCACCACGCCCATGCCAAAAATACCGCCCGCGCGGCCTTGCTCATTGGGCTGAAACGCATACAGGATGATGACCGCTGGTATGGGCTGAATGATGCCGGCTGCTAGGCCTTCGGCCACGCGTGAGAACAGCAGCAACTCGAAATGTTGGGCAAAACCGCCGCTGATACCCCCCAGCATGAGCAAACCAATCGCCCATGCATAGGTGGCGCGATAGCCAAAACGCCCTAGCAGCCACGGCGTGACCAGCATGGCCACGGTGGAAGCCACCATGAACGTGGAGGTGATCCATTGCGCCCGCTCTTGCCCCAGCTGGAAAAAAGCGCTCATGGCGGGAATGGCCACATTCACGCTGGTGGAGGGAATGATAGAGGCAATAGTGCCCACCATCACAGCCATCAGCAGCAGCCAGCGATAGTGCTCGCCATAGCGGGCTTTGAGCGCAGCAGCGGGAGAGGGGGACAGCAAGGGCATGGGTTGTCCAAGGGCGATGCGAAAGGCTCCAGCCTACGCCATCTGCGTTAGCTGGACGTGCCTGTGGGTGACAGGGGCTGGCTCTGGCCGCATGCGGGGCAGATACAGGTTTGATAGCGTTGTTCGGCAGCTAGGCGTGCAAGCACCTCGGGCGCAATGCGTTGTTGCATGCACCAGCAGCTTTGCGCAGGCAAGCCTGCGGCCACGGCGCACTGGTTGGCTTGGCCGCACAAGGGGCAGGTCAGCGGGTCGAGAGGGGACGTCATGGACGCAAGTGTAGACGCAGTGGCACCAGGCTGGCTGCGACGAGCCAGGTGCACGCTGGGCATACATAAAAATATGGATAAAAAGTGCTTAAACCCTTGCCCTAGCAGCGCAAGCAGCTATGGATTTTGTGGGTCTGAAGGGGCCCACTGGGCGCGCAGCTTGGCGCAATGGTCTTTGTCCGGCACGGCGGGCGTTTGAATGACAAAGTCGTGCTCAGAGGCTTCGGCTTGCGCCTTGGGGCCCGCCTGCGCCATCGCAATCACATGGCTGGAAGACGGTGCCAGCCAGGTGGGAATGCCCACGCTGCGCAGCACATGGCCACGCCCGGCAATCAGCACCACGGTTTTTCCAGGCTGGATGGCCGACTGGGCGGTGTGTGCCATCAGGGCATCTTTGGCCAACTGCACGCGGGCCATGGGGGTGATCTGGGCCTCGGGCAATAGGTCGCAATGCCCGCTGCGAATGGCATGGCGCTGCTGCTCCCAGGCAGCGGGGCTCAGGTGGCTGTCCCACTCGGGCTGTTGCATCACGTCACGCATTTTGTCGCGAGGCACATTGCCGCCAACGACGGGAATGTTTGCGCGCACGGCGGCCATCACGCTGGGGCCGTAGGCCTTCCATGGCCAGCCCTTGTCGTCCCAGCGCAGGGCTTTGCGCACGGTGGCCTCACTGGCGGAAGGCTGCAAGCCTGCGGTGCTGTGCCCTTGCTCTGCCATTTCCAAGACCAGGGCTGCCAGTTGCTTGCGTGCTATCAGCTTTTGTACGGTGGCCAGTTGCCAGCGCTGGTGGGCCGCCGCATCGTGTTGCTCGCCCAGCAGCAGCACGCTGGGCAGCGGCATGGCCTGTAACTGGGCCTGCCACTGTGCAGGGGTCAGGGTGGGTGTGGTGGTGGAAGAAGGGGCGCTGTGGGCTGGTTCCACGGTAGAGGCCGGGGGCATGGTGTTGCAGGCGCTGAGCAGCAGTGCCAAACCAGCGGCCAGGCTGCAGCGCAGAAAGTCATGGGATCGCATGCCCGCATGCTAGAGCATCGCGCCGCCACCGGGCCGCTGCAGGCCTGTGTAGAGGTGGATTTTTTGTATCAAAAAAAAGGCAGCCGAAGCTGCCTGAAAGAATGTGCATCAAAACCGCTGCTAGCGCTGATGTATCAAGCGCCAGCAGCTATGGTTTGTGGATGGCTTACGCGCCGGCCTTGACCTTCAGGCGCCAGGCGTGCAGCAGAGGCTCGGTGTAGCCAGAAGGCTGGGCCACGCCCTTGAACACCAGGTCCAACGCGGCTTGCATGGCGGCACCGTTGGGGTTGGCCACCAAGCTCTTGTAGGCGGGGTCACCGGCGTTTTGCTGGTCGACCACCTTGGCCATGCGGGCAAAGCTGTCGCGCACCATTTGCTCGGAGACCACGCCGTGCAGCAGCCAGTTGGCAATGTGCTGGCTGGAGATGCGCAGCGTGGCGCGGTCTTCCATCAGACCCACGTTGTGGATGTCCAGCACCTTGGAGCAGCCCACGCCCTGGTCCACCCAGCGCACCACATAGCCCAAAATGCCTTGCACGTTGTTGTCGACTTCTTGCTGCTTTTCGGCGTCCGTCCACTTGGGGTCTTTGGCCACGGGAATTTGCAGCAGGTCCGCCAGGATGTTGGCGCGCTCGGTGTCGGCACTGGTTTTTTCCAGCTCCTTTTGCACCTCTGCCACGTTCACCTGGTGGTAGTGCAGCGCATGCAGCGTCGCGCCGGTGGGCGAGGGCACCCAGGCGGTGTTGGCACCCGACTTGGGGTGGCCAATCTTTTGCTCCAGCATGGCCTTCATCAGGTCAGGCATGGCCCACATGCCCTTGCCGATCTGGGCACGGCCGCGCAGGCCCATGGTCAGGCCCACCAGCACGTTGTTGCGCTCGTACGCAGGCAGCCAGGCGCTGGCCTTCATGTCGGCCTTGCGCACCATGGGGCCAGCGTGCATGGCGGTGTGCATTTCATCGCCCGTGCGATCCAGGAAGCCAGTGTTGATGAACGCCACGCGTGCAGGGGCTGCGGCAATCGAGGCCTTCAGGTTGGCGCTGGTGCGGCGCTCTTCGTCCATGATGCCCAGCTTCACGGTGTTGGGCTTGAGGCCCAGCAGTTGCTCCACACGGCCAAACAGGGTGTCGGCAAACGCCACTTCGGCGGGGCCGTGCATTTTGGGCTTGACGATGTAGACGCTGCCGGTGCGGCTGTTGCGAATGCCGTTGGCACCGTGGCCCTGCAGGTCGTGCATGGCGATGGCGGTGGTGACCACGGCGTCCAGGATGCCTTCCGGAATTTCTTTGCCTTCTGAGCCCCACAGGATGGCGGGGTTGGTCATCAAATGGCCCACATTGCGCAGGAACATCAGCGAGCGGCCGTGCAGCTTGACGGGCTGACCGTCTGCACCGGTGTAGATGCGGTCGCCGTTCAGGCCACGGGTCATGGTCTTGCCGCCTTTTTCAAAGGACTCGGTCAGCGTGCCCTTCAAAATGCCCAGCCAGTTGCTGTAACCCAGTACCTTGTCTTCGGCATCCACCGCAGCCACGGAGTCTTCCAGGTCCAAGATGGTGGAGACGGCGGCTTCCACCACCACGTCGGCCACGCCCGCAGCGTCGGTCTGGCCGATGGGGGTGGACTTGTTGATGATGATGTCGATGTGCAGGCCGTGGTTCTTCAGCAGCACCGAAGTGGGCGCAGCCGCATCGCCTTGGTAGCCGACGAACTTGTCCGCATCCTTCAAGCCCGTGGTGTTGCCGTTCTTCAAAGTCACGACCAGCTTGCCGCCTTCGACCTGGTAAGCCGCCGCATCTTTGTGCGAGCCCGCAGCCAGGGGCACGGCCTGGTCCAGGAAGTTGCGTGCAAATTCAATGACCTTGGCGCCGCGCACGGGGTTGTAGCCCTTGCCCTTTTCGGCGCCGCCTTCTTCGCTGATGGCGTCGGTGCCATACAGCGCGTCATACAGGCTGCCCCAGCGCGCGTTGGCGGCGTTCAGAGCGTAGCGCGCGTTCAGGATGGGCACCACCAGTTGGGGGCCAGCCATGGTGGCCAGCTCGGCGTCCACGTTTTCGGTGGTGGCCTTGGCGTCCTTGGGCGACTCGACCAGATAACCAATCTGTGTCAGAAATTTTTGGTAGGCCGCCATGTCGGTGATGGGGCCGGGGTTGGCCTTGTGCCAGGTGTCCAGCTCGGCTTGCAGGCGGTCGCGCTCGGCCAGCAAGGCAGCATTCTTGGGGGCCAGATCGGCCACCAGTGCATCAAAGCCTTTCCAGAAGGCGGCAGCATCGACGCCGGTACCGGGCAGAACCTGCTCGTTGATGAAAGTGTGCAGTTCGTTGGCAACTTGCAAGCCGTGAACTTGGGTGCGTGCAGTCATGGTGGTAACCCCCTTGGATCAGTAGAAAACCAGAGCCCCAGTATTTGGAGCCTTACTCCCACTGTATTGCAAAGTTTGGAGTTAATAAATTGGGCAAAAAGCTTATAACTGATGACTTTTATGCAAAAGTGGGCAACACTTCAGGCATCTGCTGTACGGAAGAATGTGCAGAAAACATAGCTGCTAGCGCTTGATTTATAAGCGTTAGAGGCCAATTTGGTTCATAAATTATTTGTGCCATGGACAAACTCAAAGCCTTCGAGTCCTTTGTCTCGGTTGCGACCAAAGGCAGTTTGACGGCCGCCGCCAAGGCCGAAGGGGTGGCGCCGGCCATCATGGGGCGCAGGCTGGATGCGCTGGAGGCGCACCTGGGCGTCAAGCTCATGGTGCGCACCACGCGCCGCATCAGCCTCACGCACGAGGGCAGCGCTTTTTTGGAAGACTGCCAGCGTCTGCTGAGCGATGTGGCCAATGCCGAGGCCAGCGTTTCTGCAGGCGGCGTCAAGGCCACCGGGCATTTGCGCATCAC
This sequence comes from Comamonas jiangduensis, assembly GCF_030162955.1. Taxonomy (NCBI): domain Bacteria; kingdom Pseudomonadati; phylum Pseudomonadota; class Betaproteobacteria; order Burkholderiales; family Comamonadaceae; genus Comamonas; species Comamonas jiangduensis. The sequence continues at coordinate 195,434 of NZ_JARXOV010000006.1, read as the reverse complement.
CGCCCCGGCAGGGTTTGGCCGCCGCCATGTGGCACCGCTGGTGCCGCTGTTCCACGACCTGCACCCCGATGTCACCATCTCTTTGAACCTGAGCGACCGCGTGGTTGATTTGGCCGGGGAAGGCTATGACTGCGCGGTGCGGGTGGGGGATTTGCCCGATTCCTCGCTGATCAGCGTGCGCATGGCGGACAACCGCCGCCTGTGCGTGGCCACACCGGCTTACCTGCAGGCCTATGGCACGCCCCACCACCCGTCCGAGCTGGCGCAGCACCGCTGCCTGACGCTGTCGAGTGACGCCTCGCAAACCCGGGGCTGGGCCTTTCGCCTGCCCAGCCGCGATGGCGGCACCGAGGTGGTGCACTTCAAGCCCACAGGGCCGCTGGATTGCTCCGACGGCCAGGTGCTGCATGACTGGTGCCTGGGAGGCTGGGGCGTTGCATGGCGCAGCACCTGGGAGGTAGAGTCAGAAATTGCAGCGGGTCGTTTGCAGGAGGTGCTGGCGGAATTTGCCGCGCCACCCAACGGGATTTACGTGGTGTTTCCACAGCGCAAGCACATGACGCTGCGCTTGCGCCTGTGGATGGACTACCTCAAGGGGCAATATGAACGCCCTGAGTTTTGGAGCAAGGGGATAGCGCGATGACTTGGGAAGCAATTTTGGCCAGCCTGCACCTGGTGGCCATTCTGACGGCGGTGGTGTTTCTCTCCAGTGAGGCGGCGCTGTGCCGTGCGGAGTGGATGAATGCTGCAGTGGTGCGCCGTTTGGCCAGGCTGGACATGATTTACGGCCTGGCCGCACTGGCCCTGCTGCTGACGGGTATTGCCCGCATCGTCTGGGGTGCCAAGGGCATGACGTGGTACGTCAGCCAGCCGCTGTTTCACCTGAAGATGCTGCTGTTTTTTGTGGCGGCCATCTTGTCGCTGCGCCCCACCTTCACCATCCGCAAGTGGCTCAAAGCGCTGGATGGGGCGGGCACCTTGCCCCAGCCCGAGGCGGTGCGCGCGGTGCGCACGTGGATCATGGTGCAAGCCCACATCATTCCCGTGATCGCGGTGATTGCCGTGTTCTGGGCGCGGGGCATGTAGCCCAGTGTGGGCAGGTACCTTTAGCGGCGCACATAACTTTTGCGCCCACTGTCTGAGAGGCAATAGCGCCCGCCGCGTGGGCCGGTACATACCGCACCGCTGCGGCAGCTGCAGCTGCAGCTGGTGTCGGTAGCGGCCGGGGCCTGGAAAGCCCGCGCCGCAGCAGGGGCGCGGGTATCGCTACAAATTTTGCGTGATGCGCTGAGGGAGCCGTCTTTACAGACAAACTGGCTGCCCATGCAATGGTCGATGCCCCCTTTGCGCCCTGAGCATGGGGTGTTGGCGCCGTAGCTCTGGAAGGCCACGCCCAGCAGCAAGCAGGCCAGCGCACAGCGTGAAGTTTGCACAACCATCTCCCTGACGTTTATCGGATGCCCTGTATGCGTGTTTTCAAGGCTTGGGCAGATTGTGCCCTGCGCACGTAAAATCGCCCGATGCTTTCTGTCAAACAAGAATTGCTCGCCGCGCTGGCGGCTGAGCTCGAAACCCTTTCGCTAGGCGCCGGCGCACGCGCTGCGTTTGAAAACCCCAAAGTGGCAGCCCATGGCGATTTCGCTTGTACGGCAGCCATGCAACTGGCCAAGCCCCTGAAGGCCAATCCCCGGGCACTGGGCGAGCAGCTGCAAGCCGCTCTGATGGCCACAGCACCTTTCCAGCAGTGGGTAGACGCGATTGAGATCGCAGGCCCCGGCTTTTTGAACATTCGCCTCAAGCCCGCCGCCAAGCAAGAAATCATCCGTGAAGTGCTGGGCCAGGCCGAGCAGTTTGGCTATCAGGCCGACCGCGGCGAAAACATCCTGGTGGAGTTTGTGTCTGCCAACCCCACTGGCCCGCTGCACGTAGGCCACGGCCGCCAGGCGGCCATTGGCGACGCCATCAGCAACCTGTATGCCACCCAGGGCTGGAAGGTGCACCGCGAGTTTTATTACAACGACGCGGGCGTGCAGATTGATACCCTGACCAAGTCCACCCAGTTGCGCGCCAAGGGCTTCAAGCCCGGTGACGATTGCTGGCCGACCGACAGCGACAACCCGCTGGCCAAGAACTTCTACAACGGCGACTACATCGCCGACATCGCGGCTGCTTTCCTGGCCAAGGAAACCGTGAAGGCCGATGACCGCGAGTTCACCGCCAACGGGGATGTCGAGGACTACGAAAACATCCGTAACTTTGCCGTGGCCTATCTGCGCAACGAGCAGGACAAGGACTTGCAGGCGTTCAACCTGAAGTTCGACGAGTACTACCTCGAGTCCAGCCTCTACACCAATGGCCACGTGGCCGACACGGTGCAGCGCCTGATCGCCAGCGGCTACACCTATGAGCAAGACGGCGCGCTGTGGCTCAAGTCCACTGAGTTTGGTGACGACAAAGACCGCGTGATGCGCAAGTCCGACGGCCACTACACCTACTTCCTGCCCGATGTGGCCTACCACATCCAGAAGTTCCAGCGTGGCTACGGCAAGGTGGTGAACATCCAGGGCACGGACCACCACGGCACCATCGCCCGCGTGCGCGCGGGCTTGCAGGCGGCCAATGTGGGTATTCCCAAGGGCTACCCCGACTACGTGTTGCACACCATGGTGCGTGTGGTGCGCAACGGTGAAGAAGTGAAGATCAGCAAGCGCGCCGGATCTTACGTGACGCTGCGCGACCTGATCGAGTGGACCAGCAAAGACGCTGTGCGCTTCTTCCTGCTCAGCCGCAAGCCCGATACCGAGTACACCTTCGACGTGGACCTGGCCGTGGCGCAGAACAACGACAACCCCGTGTACTACGTGCAGTACGCGCATGCGCGCATCCAGTCCGTGCTGCGTGCCTGGCAAGAAGCTGGTGGCGCGGGTGTGGCTGCGCTCAAGGATGTGGATCTGTCTGCACTGGAGGGGCCTCAGGCCCAGGCGCTGATGCTGCTGCTGGCCAAGTACCCCGAAATGCTGACGGCCGCCGCCGCTGGCAACGCCCCGCATGACGTCACTTTCTACTTGCGAGATTTGGCTTCCGCCTACCACAGCTACTACGACGCAGAGCGTATCTTGGTGGACGACGAGGCCGTGAAACTGGCGCGTCTGGCACTGGTCGCTGCGACTGCGCAAGTGCTGCACAATGGCTTGGCTGTGCTGGGTGTGAGTGCACCCGAGCGCATGTAAGCGAAACAACAAGCAACGTGACAGGCGGTTTTATGGGTAAGCAGCAGCGTGGTGGCACCATCTTGGGGCTCATCATTGGTTTGATCTTGGGCTTGGGCATTGCGCTGGGCGTGGCGGTGTACGTCACCAAAGTGCCAGTGCCTTTCCTCAACAAGGGCGAGCACCGCGACATCGAGAAAACCGAACAGGAGCGCAACCGCAGTTGGGACCCCAATTCGCCGCTCTACGGCAGCTCGCCTTCACGCGCGCCCCAGGCGCCTGCTGCGGCAGCGCCAGAAGCGCCTGGCACTTCGGTAGCCACTCCCCCGGTTGATCCGGTTGCCAAGCCGCCAGCGGCTACGGCAGACCCGCTGGGTGATTTGGCCAAGGCGCAGGTCAAAGCCTCCGATGCCAAAGCTGCGGCAGAAGCCAAGGCGGCCGCCAGCACCGCCAACGCTGGCTCGGACGGATTTAGCTATTTTGTCCAGGCTGGCGCGTTCCGCACCCAAGGTGATGCGGATGCCCAGCGTGCCAAACTCGCGATGCTGGGCTGGGAAGCGCGCATCAGTGAGCGTGAGCAAAATGGACGCCCGGTGTTCCGCGTGCGCGTGGGCCCTTTCGCCAAACGTGGTGATGCGGAGCAGCTGAAGCAAAAATTGGACGGCGCTGGGGTGGATTCGGCCTTGGTGCGCGTGCAGCAATGAACTTTTTGAGCGACCTATGCTCAATACCAACCATATCTCGTGAAGGAGTCTCTTTGATGCAACGCCGCCAGTTCTCTTTGGCCGCAGCCACTGCTGCAACTTCCCTGGCTTGGGGTGCCAACACTGCATTCGCGCAGCAAGCGGCCCCCAAGGAAGGCAAGGACTATGTGCGCCTTTCCAAGCCTGCACCCACCGAAGCCCCCGCAGGCAAAGTGGAAGTGGTGGAGTTCTTCTGGTACAGCTGCCCGCACTGCAACGACTTTGAGCCCACTTTTGCGGCCTGGAAGCAAAAAGCCCCGGCCAACGTGGTCGTGCGCCGCGTGCCGGTGGCGTTCAACGCCAGCTTCGTGCCCCAGCAAAAGCTGTACTTTGCGCTGCAGGCCATGGACAACTTTGATGCCATGCACGTCAAGGTATTCCGCGCCATTCACGTAGAGCGCAACAAGCTGGCCAAGGATGAGGACATCTTCAACTGGGTGGCCAAGCAAGGCGTGGATGTGAACAAGTTCAAGGAAATCTACAACTCGTTCAACGTGTCCAGCCAAGTGCGCAAGGCCACCGCGCTGCAGCAAGCCTACGACGTGGAAGGTGTGCCTTCCATGGGCGTGGCCGGCCGCTATTACACCGATGGCCCGCGCGCAGGCAGCATGACCAACGTGCTGAATGTGGTGCAGCATTTGGTTGCACAAAGCGCCAACGCGTGATGCAGACAGGGTTGCCAGCCCTTGCACAGCCACAAAGCCCGCCTTGTGCGGGCTTTTTTCATGGAAAACGAGCATGCATGACTACAATGTGCTGCAAGAAACGTGCCCTGCCCACATGACACCCAAACTCCTCACCTGCCTCTTGTTGACCGCCTTTGTCGGCGTTTCCGGTATTGCGCACGCCGAGCGTGCTGACCGTGACAAGCCCATGAACATTGAAGCGGATGCCTTGCGCCATGACGAGCTCAAGCAAACCAGTGTGTTCACCGGCAATGTGGTGATGACCAAGGGCTCGATCGTGTTGCGCGGTGCGCAGCTGGATGTGCGCCAAGATGCACAGGGTTACCAGCATGGCGTGGTCAAGGCAGAACCCGGCAAGCGTGCGTTTTTCCGGCAAAAGCGTGATACGGCGCCTGGCGCTCCTGAAGAGTTTGTCGAAGGCGAGGGCGAGGTCATTGAGTACAACGGCCAGACCGATGACGTGAAGCTGATTCGCCGTGGACAGTTGCGCCGCTATACCGGTGGCAAGCTCAGCGACGACATCATGGGCAGCGTCATCACCTATAACAATCTGACCGACGTGTTTACCGTAGATGGTGAAAAGCGCAGCAATGAGCCCTCGTCGGCACCCGCAGGCTCCGGGGGCCGCGTGCGCGCTATTTTGGCGCCCAAGGCCACCGCTGCCCCATCACCCTCGACCGCCCCAGCGCAGCCCTTGCAGCCTTCCGGCACCCTGAATTTGCAAGGAAAGTAATGGCTGAGCAGACCCAAGACATCGCAGGCACCAGCAAGCTGGAGGCCCGCCATCTGGCCAAGTCGTACGGCAGCCGCAAGGTGGTCAAAGACGTCTCCATCACGGTGCAAAAAGGTGAGGTGGTGGGCTTGCTGGGGCCCAACGGCGCTGGCAAAACCACATCGTTTTACATGATTGTGGGCCTGGTGCGCAGCGACGGCGGGGATGTGCTCATCGACGGCCACTCGGTGGGCAATATGCCCATCCACCAGCGCTCGCGCCTGGGGCTGTCGTACCTGCCGCAAGAAGCGTCGATCTTTCGCAAGCTGAATGTGGAAGACAACGTGCGTGCCGTGCTGGAGCTGCAAAAAGACGCAGCGGGCAAGCCGCTGTCGTCGGCAGAGATTGAGGTGCAGCTGAGCAAGTTGCTGCAAGAGCTGCGCGTCGAGCATTTGCGCATGTCGCCCTCGCTGGCGTTGTCCGGCGGTGAGCGCCGCCGTGTCGAGATCGCGCGGGCGCTGGCGACCAACCCGCGCTTTATCTTGCTGGACGAGCCTTTTGCCGGTATCGACCCGATCGCGGTGATCGAGATCCAGCGCATCATCGGCTTTCTCAAGGAGCGCGGCATCGGCGTGCTGATTACCGACCACAACGTGCGCGAAACCTTGGGCATTTGTGACCACGCGTTCATCATCAGCGATGGCACGGTGCTAGCACAGGGAACGCCGCAGGAGATTGTCGAAAATCCGGATGTGCGCCGGGTCTACCTCGGCGAACACTTCCGCATGTAACCTTCCTCAGCAGCGTTATCAAAAACAACAAGGGTCGAGAGAGCACAAAGAGGGAGTACAGCGTTGAAGCCAGGTTTGTCACTGCGGGTCTCACAGCATTTAGCACTTACGCCGCAACTGCAGCAATCCATTCGCCTCTTACAGCTATCGACGCTGGAGCTGTCCCAAGAAGTTGAGCAGATGCTCGACGACAACCCTTTCCTCGAGATCGCGACCGAGGATGCGCCGCGTGAAGAATTTGGCCTCGACAGTGCCAATACCGCCCCGCAGGGGGATGCGGATACGGCGGACGACTCTCCATATTCCATAGCTGACAGCGCAGGCGCAGCAAGCGCTGAAGGCTCAAAAGACCAAGAATTTTCAGCGCCGGAAAGCGATGTGCCCAATGACTGGGAAGGCGACGGCAGCGTGGACATGTCGTCCTTCGATGAGGGTGAATGGGGCGGTGAGGCCTCCGCACGCGGCCAGCGCAACGACGATGACGACGCGCCCACCGCCTTGGACTTGGCGGGCAGCCACGAGTCGCTGACCGATTTTCTGCACCAGCAGGCGCTGTCGCTGCGCCTGTCCGAACTCGACCGCTACGCCCTGAGGTTTCTGATCGAAAACCTCAACGACGACGGCTACCTGGAAGATTCGCTGCAGGAGCTGGCCGAGGGGCTGGCTGGCACCGACGATCTGGAGCAGTTGGACGAGCTGGTGCACCGCTTCACGGTGGCCCTGCGCCTGCTGCAGTCGCTGGAGCCGGTGGGTGTGGGCGCTCGCGATCTGGCCGAATGCCTGCGCCTGCAGCTGTTGCACCTGCACCGCGAGGACCCGCAGGACGAGCTGCTGGAGGTGGCGCTGCAGGTCTGCGCGCAGCCGCTGGACATGCTGGCGCGGCGCGATGTGCGCAAACTGATGCAGGCCTGTGGCCTGCCCGAAGCCAAGGTGCGCGCCGCGCTGGGTGTGATTGCGCGGTTGGAGCCCAAACCGGGGCGGCGCTTTGCCGATGTGGAGCGCCACATCATCGTGCCCGATGTCATCGTCAAGAAAACGTCGCGCAAGGGGGGCGATGGCCTGGCGCAGTTCAGCGTGCAGCTGAACCCGGATGTCATGCCGCGCCTGCGCGTGCACGATGTGTATGCCAACGCCCTGCGCAGCCACAAGGGCAGCGACGGGCACGCCGGCCTGCAGCAGCGGCTGCAGGAGGCGCGCTGGTTCATCAAGAACGTGCAGCAGCGCTTTGACACCATCTTGCGCGTGTCCAAGGCCATCGTTGACCGGCAAAAGAACTTCTTCGTGCATGGCGAGCTGGCCATGCGCCCGCTGGTGCTGCGCGACATTGCCGATGAGCTGGGCCTGCACGAATCCACCATCAGCCGCGTGACCACGGCCAAGTACATGGCCACGCCGCACGGCACCTATGAGCTGAAATTCTTCTTTGGCTCCGGGCTGGGCACGGAGACGGGCGGCAATGCCTCCAGCACCGCGGTGCGGGCCTTGATCAAACAGTTTGTGGCGGCCGAAAACACCAAAAAGCCGCTGTCGGACAGCCAGATTGCCGAGATGCTCAAGGAACAAGGCATTGAATGCGCGCGCCGCACCGTGGCCAAGTACCGCGAAGCGCTCAAAATTGCACCAGCGAACCTGCGCAAGGCGCTCTAAGCACGCGCAGCGCCGGGTTGATACCTGTGCAGTAGCGCAGGTCGGCACGGCCCTTTAAAATTACCTCCTAGAACATCATCGAGAACGCAGCGGCTGACGCTGCGTTTTTGCTTTCAGCGGGAGTCTGCCGGCAGCCACACCACGGCGAGGCGGCTCGCGTATGCTGGACCCCTGCTATGAACCAATTGCATTTGTTTTTGCCCTGCGCCGCTGGCGTTGAGGGTTTTCTGGCCGACGAAGTGCGCGCTATTACGGGCGTGGGCAAGGACGACGTGCTCACCGGCCGGGGCGGTGTCATGGTGCGCGCCATGTGGCGCGACGCCATGCTGCTCAATCTGCACAGCCGTCTGGCCCAGCGGGTGCTGGTGGAGCTGTCGTTCACCGAGTACCGCAGCGAGAACGATCTGTACCGCGCTGCCAGCGAGGTGGCTTGGGAAATTTGGTTCACGCCCAAAGAAACGTTCAAGATCGAGGTGACGGCCCAGCACAGCCCGCTGACCAGCCTGAATTTTGCGGCCCTCAAGGTCAAGGATGCGATTGCCGATCGCTTCCGCGCCAAGCGCAACGGCGTGCGCCCCAGCGTGGAAACCCACCACCCTGACGTACGCGTGCACATGCACCTGACCACCGACACCTGCACGCTGTACATGGACACCACGGGCGAAGCGCTGTTCAAGCGCGGCTGGCGCGAAGACAAGGGCGATGCACCGCTCAAGGAAACCCTGGCCGCCGCCATGATTGCCGCCACGGGCTGGAACCCGCATGGCCCCAATCCACAGCCGCTGTACGACCCCTGCTGCGGCTCGGGCACGGTGGTGATTGAGGCCGCACAAATCGCCCGCAAGATTCCCGCTGGCATCTTGCGCCGCTTTGCGTTTGAAAAGCTGGTGCCGTTCCAGCGCCATGTGTGGGAGCAAATCCTGGATGAGGCCGAGGCCCAAATTTTGGATGAAAGCCCCGTGCCGATTTTTGGCTCCGATGTCTCGCACCGCATGGTGGACTTTGCCCAGCGCAATGCCGAGCGTGCCGGCGTGGCCGAGACTGTGAACCTGCGTGGTGGTGACGCCCTGCAGCGTATGCCCCCGTGCGAGCAGCCGGGCATGATGCTGCTCAACCCCCCGTACGGCGAGCGTATTGCCGCTGCCGGCAGCTTTGGCCGCAATGCCGCAGAGCGCATGGACGCGGTCGAGCGCGTGGGCCGCGAAACAGCGCAAACCGAAGACGGTGGCGAGTTCTTCAGCCAGCTGGCCACTCACTGGAAGAAGCACTACAGCGGCTGGAGTGGCTGGATGCTCACGCCCGATTTGAAGCTGCCCGGCAAGATGCGCCTTAAAGAATCGCGCCGCACCCCCATGTGGAACGGCCCCATCGAGTGCCGCCTGTTCTGCTTCGAGATGATCAAGGGTGCGGTCAAACTTCGTAAAGATGAGAGCGATCAGCGCCCGTCTGATAAGGGCTGAGCATGAAAATAGTCCTGAAATGGCCCGCTTGCAACGCGGGCTACACCGGGCCGTGGCCACGCCCGATGGTGCTGGATACCAATGTGGTGCTGGACATGCTGATCTTTGACGATCCGCACATTCCGCCGATCCGGGAGCTCATCGCCCAGGGCCAGGTGCGCTGGATTGCCGACCAGACCCAGCGCATTGAACTGGAGCGCGTGCTGCACTACAGCCAGATTGCACCGCGTGTCTCGTTCTACGGCAAGACGCCCGAGGGCGTGATGGCGGCATTCGATGCTACTGTGGAATACGTGGCCGAAGCGCCCAAAATCCGCTTTACCTGCACCGACCCCGATGACCAGCACTTTCTGGATCTGGCCGGCCAGCACCAGGCTCTGCTGGTGAGCAAAGACAAAGCCGTGCTCAAACAACGCAAGCGCGTGGCGCAGACCTATGGCGCAACGGTGGGCAATATCGTGCTGCAGGAAACGGTGGCAGCACCCCCAGTAGGTATGGCTTAAATTGGCCGCTAGCGCTTAGCTGTCAAGCGCTGATAGCTATTGTTTTGGGATTTGGAGACAGGCGTGGGCGGCGCCCAACCCTGGAACTGGCAGCTTTGTGGCCAGACAGCGACAATGGCGGGATGACTTCTTCGCCCTCTCTGACCAAGCCTGCGGCCTTGTCCACGCTGGACAAGACCCGCATTGACGACACCCGCATCAAGACCGTGCGCCCGCTGCTCACCCCCGCTTTGCTGGAGGAGTGGCTGCCTGCCACGGAGCAGGCCCTGGCGCTGGTGGAAAGCAGTCGCCGCGCCATCTCGCGCGTGCTGCATGGGGAAGATGACCGTCTGGTTGTGGTGGTGGGGCCTTGCTCCATCCACGATCATGCGCAGGCCATGGAATACGCGCGCCAGCTCAAGGCGCAGGCCGATGCGCTGCAGGACGATCTGCTGATCGTGATGCGCGTGTACTTTGAAAAGCCACGCACCACCGTGGGCTGGAAGGGGTACATCAACGACCCGTACCGCGATGGCAGCTTCAACGTCAACGAAGGCCTGAAGCTGGCGCGCCAGCTGCTGCTGGAGGTGCTGGAGCTGGGCCTGCCCACGGGCACGGAGTTTTTGGATCTGCTCTCGCCCCAATTCATCAGCGATTTGGTCAGCTGGGGCGCGATTGGTGCGCGCACCACCGAAAGCCAGAGTCACCGCCAGTTGGCCAGCGGCCTGAGCTGCCCGGTGGGCTTTAAAAATGGCACGGATGGCGGCGTGAAGGTGGCCAGCGATGCGATCGTGGCCGCGCAATCGAGCCATGCCTTCATGGGCATGACCAAGATGGGCCAAAGCGCGATTTTTGAAACCCGTGGCAACCAAGACTGTCACGTGATTTTGCGTGGCGGCAAACAGCCCAACTACAGCGCTGCCGATGTGCAAGCGGCCTGCGAGCTGCTGGCAAAGTCGGGCCTGCGCCCGCAGGTGATGGTGGACATGTCACACGCCAACAGCAGCAAACAACACCGCCGCCAAATCGATGTGGCAGCCGATGTGGCGCAGCAGATTGCCGCTGGTGACCAGCGCATTACCGGGGTGATGATTGAAAGCCATTTGAGCGAAGGCCGCCAAGACATTGTGGAAGGCCAGGACTTGGCCTATGGCGTGTCGCTGACCGATGCCTGCATCAGCATCGCGCAGACCATTCCGGTGCTGCAGCAGCTGGCTGCGGCGGTGCGCACGCGCCGCACCCAAGCCTGAGTTGGCCCTATAAAAAAGCCGCTTGCAGGTGAATCCCGCAAGCGGCTTTTTTGTGCCAGAGATTGTTTTGAATTTACTTTTTGAGTTTAATTTTTTTCTCGATCTTTGTGCTGGCCTTTTCGGCTTTTTTGCGACGGTTAAAAACCGTGTGGAGGTAGCGCACATCGGTGGGTGACAGGTGCTTTTGCGCGGCCACGAATTGCTCTTGCTCTTCTTCGCGGATGTGGTGCAGATACACCTCCCGCAAAGCGGCAAAACGGCGCATCCACGCCGCAGAGGCCATGTCGCGCGCGGCCAGATCGGCCAGCATGTCATCGATGGACTTGTGCTCGCTCACGGCATGGCGCGCGTCGTCGGTGGTCTGTGGGTTGCGCATCACGGTGGACCACAGGGCCTGCTCCTCGGCAGCGGCATGGCTTTTGAGCTCCAGCGCCAGCTCTTGGAAGAGTTTTTTCCGCTCCGGCGATGCGCCCACGGTCTCTCCGATCATGGCCAGCAGTGCCCGGTGGCGGTCATGGTCTTGCACCAGCTGGCCAAACAAATCCGGATCACCGCGAAACGTGGTCGCTGGTGTGCTGCCAATGTGCGCGGGTATATCCGGTGCAACGGCCTGTGCTTTGGCAATCGCCGTGCGCTTGGCTTGCGAGGCCGTGGTTTTGGGGGAGGTGCTGCGTTGGGTAGAGGGGGTGGAGGCAGTGCGGCGCAGTGCAGTCGTTGGCATGGGGCTCACTTTGCAAAGAGAGGCAGACAGGTGCCGTTAGAGATGCTTGGTACGTTGTTTGTAGCAAGCACATTGCAGCGGCATGGTCAGTACGTGAGGCACACGACTGTAGGAAAAGGGAGGGCTCGCCCGCGGGGCGGTCCATGCAATCTGGGCAGAAAGGGTGCTGGGGAGCATCAGCCCTGTGTGTAGGAGCGGGGCTGGAATGCAGTGCTTGCCACTCCCGTTGCGTAAAGAACGCGCGACACTGTATGCCTGTTTGAGCTTGGAGGAAATGCCATGCTGTGCCACGCGACACGTCCCCAACCCGTGGAGCCAGACAAAGGGCCACAGCCTTTGCCGCCCGATGGGCATCCGCCGCAGGCCAGTGGCTGACCGGCTGCATCAGCGCGCAGATCGGTACCGCTGATCGGCGTTTTGTAGGCTGCTGTGTCAGACCGTGGCGCATTTGGTGAAGCCTCCCAACACAGCGCGGGCGCCCTGTCGCACACTCTTTGCTCTGTCTGTGGCTGGCGCCAAGGAGTGGTTGGCATGCTCAATATCGAATCTGCCCTGTATGTCTGTGTACAAGCCATCGGTGTCGTTCCCGGCACTGCAAGCTTGTTGCAGCGTTTTGCCCCTGATATGGCCTATCGCGTGCTGGACTTCTGGAAGCCCGATGGCGTGCTGCAGCCCTATCTCCTGCTGAGCAACGGTACGCAACGCAGTTTTGTGCCCATCGGCTTTTTGCGCGCCGTGGCTTTTGCGCCGGAGCAGACGGCGTATGTGCTGCCGCTGGCGGATTTGGTGCAAGACCGCAGCATCCATTTGCATGCCTTGGTGGCGCGCGAGATATCCCAGCAAGGCGTGCAGCGCCAGGCTTTGGGGCAGCGTTTCATACCCAGCGGGTGGCATTGACGCATAAACCACAGCGTCGGCAAAGAATGACTGTGCAAAAAATAATCATGTGGTTTATACTTATGTCTACGGGTTATCACTTAGAGGTTAACGCGTAGTTGCGGTGCAGTTGAGATGCCTGCCTGCAACACCTTGCTAGGCATCTCGTACACAGAAAGCACTGTCATGCGTCAAGCCATCAACTCCCTGATCGAATTCATCCAAGAAGCACGCGCTGCCCATTTGGAAATCGCCAACCAGTAATTGGTGCTGATCGCAGCCACTGCGGGCTGTAAAAAAATCGCAGTAAGAAGTGCCCTCCAGCAATGGCTGTAGGGCATTTTTGTTGGTGGGTGCGCATTGACTTTGCCAGGGTGCAAAGCGCTCAGTGCGGTGGCGTGGCAGACTTGTCCACCATGCCTCCTCCTACCTTGCTTGTTGCCGACGACCACCCTTTGTTCCGTGCTGCGGTGCTGCACGTGCTGCGTGAGCGGTTTGCACAGTTTCACACGTTGGAGGCTGCCAGTGCTGCCACGGTCAGCAGCACTTTGCAAGAGCACCCCGAGGTGGAGTTGGTGCTGCTGGACCTGACCATGCCTGGTGCGCGGGGCTTTTCCACCTTGCTGCATGTGCGCGGGGAATATCCGGAAATTCCCGTGGTCATCATCTCTTCCAATGACCACCCCCGCGTGATTCGCCGTGCCCAGCAATTTGGTGCTGCAGGTTTTATTCCCAAATCCGCACCGGCAGAAGATATTGCCGGGGCGATTGAGGCGGTGCTGGAAGGCGGCAGCTGGTTTCCGCCCATGGCGGCGGAGCGCTCCGAGGCCGATGCCGACTTGGCTGCGCGGCTGGCACAGCTCACGCCGCAGCAGTTTCGCGTGCTGCTGTGCCTGGCCGATGGTTTGCTGAACAAGCAAATTGCGCACGAGCTGGGGCTGGCCGAGAACACCGTCAAAGTGCATGTGACGGCGATTTTGAAAAAGCTGGAGTGCTATTCACGCACGCAGGCGGCGGTGCTGGTGAAAAGCCTGGAAAACGACAGCGATCTCTGACCCCCCCAGCGTGGCGCTGGCCGGTTGAAAAATTCTTTGCGCTGCAGCGATTGCCAGGGCGCCAGAAAGCACTTGCCACGGCAGGCGCGCAGGGGGCTGCGACGGTGCCGCCGAAGGGGCTGAAAAGCCCTTTGCAGCCTGCGTGGTAGCCCGTGGCGTTTCCCCAGATTGCGTGTCAAATAGCTGGCTAACGCTGATCCAGCAAGCGCGGGCAGCTAGCTATTTGGGAATGTGCGAACGCCCTACATCCACTGCAACAGGGTGGCCATCAAGCCGGTGGAGAGCACGCCGACATGCCAGTGGCGCAGGCGTTGCCAGGTGGCGGTGCTGCGTTCCGTCCACTCATACAGCACGGCCCCGGCGCTGATCGACAGCAGCACGGCGGCCACCATGCCCAGGCTGTTGGCGACCATGCTGTCTGGCCAATGGGTGTGGACTTCGGCACTCACCAGCAAACACATGGGGAAGTGAATCAAGAAGATGGAGTACGAGCGCTGGCCCATCCACACCAGGGGTGGCAGCTGCCACGTGCGCACCGCTTCGCGCCAGTGCACATTGCCGCCAACGGCCAGCAGCAGGGCGCTGCCGCCTGCCAGCGCAATACGGTCACGCCATTCCATGCCCAGTGCGGCCAGCGTGAGGGCGGCGATCAGGGCCACCCACAGCATGCGCTGCGCACGCTGTTCGCTGTGCGTGGCCCACCAAGCCATCATGCCCAGCCCGTAGGCACCCATGAAGTACACGGCCCAGATATCCAGATCGGGGTTCAGGTTCCACACCCACAGCGATGCGGCCGTGGCGGCGGTGATGCCCGCTTGCCCCCAGCCTGCCCAGCGGCTGCCTTGCTTGCACAGCCACAGCCATAGCAGGCACAGCGCATACAGCTGAAAGTCGATGGCCACATACCAGACGCCCGCAGAAATCGACTCAAAATCTGCCACGCTGTGCAGCAGCAGCAAATGGGCGATCACGCTGGCCCAGGTGGGCGTGGCAGAGACAGAGTCGTGCTCAAACCCCAGGCCACGTACGGTTTCGTTCACCACAATCGCCACCACCAGCGCAGCGCTGTAGGGCAGGCTCAAGCGCACAAAGCGCTTGCTCAGCACAGGCCAGAACTGCGGGTGTCTGCCCACGCCCTGGGGCGCCAGCGCAGCTGCTGCAAAGTAGCCGCCCAGCACCAGAAACACCTGCACCGCCATGCGGGCGTATTCATCCAGCCACGCCAGCAGCCCCCCCAACGCGGGGTGCAGGGCATCGGACATGGGGCCATAGAACGCGAGGTGGTGGCACACAATCAGCAGGCATGCCACGGCCTTGATCTGGTCAAGGGCAGTGTTTCGGGAGGTCATGAACAACGTAGGGACAAACTAGGTGGTTCAACGGATGAGAGTGCTGCGGCGCTGACACGGGCGGTGAATTGGAGTGGGGGTGGCCGGTAGCGCGGGTGCATTCAACCGGGTTTGTGCGCTGGGCGGATGCTGCTGTGCGAAGTGGTTGCGGCC
The DNA here is from genome assembly GCF_030162955.1 of Comamonas jiangduensis. Classification (NCBI taxonomy): domain Bacteria; kingdom Pseudomonadati; phylum Pseudomonadota; class Betaproteobacteria; order Burkholderiales; family Comamonadaceae; genus Comamonas; species Comamonas jiangduensis. Next base: position 180,300 of record NZ_JARXOV010000006.1, on the reverse strand, counting down.
CGCACGATCGTGCCAGCGGCCCGTGGGGTGGGATGAGGTAATTCTGAAAAGATAGCTGTTAGCGCTTGCTGCATAAGCGCTAGATGTCAATTTTGCTTGTATCAGTGGGCGCTGATAACACGACCCCTAAGACGTCGTTTTTTCGCCAAGCCTACAGTCTGTGCCGCCAAAGTCTTCAGGCCTTCAGCCGCCACGCTGCCGTCAGTTTTGCGGGGCTGCGTCGTATGACCGGGGCTTCACACATCACGCCAAGCGGACGCAAAGCCTAGCCTTCGCGAATGCGCAACAAGGTCTGGCTCAGCAAGGCACGCAGGGCTGGCGGGCGTACCGGTTTGGCCAAAAAGCCCCAGCCCCGTTCGGCCGCTTGGCGGCGCAGCGATGCATCGCGCTCGGCGGTGAGCAAGATTACCGGTGGTGTCTGCCCCCAGCGTTCGCACAGCTGGGCGTAGATGTCGGGGCCATACAGCTGGTTGCCCAGGTGCACATCCAGCAGCACCAGCTGGGGTGCGTTGCCGGGGTGGGCGCGCTGCAGTGCCTCATGCGGGCCGCCTGCAAAGGGCACGGCGCAGCCCCAGCGCTCCAGCAGCGCGCGCGTGGCGGCGCAGGTTTGCGGGTCATCTTCGATGTACCACGCCACGCCGCCTTGCAGCGGGGCATCGTCCTGCCGCGTCGGGGCGCTGGGGCGCACGGCGGGCTGCAGCGCAGCGGCATCGCCCAGCGGCACGGTCACCCAAAACACGCTGCCTTTGCCCAGCGTGGAGCGCAGGCCAATTTCGTGGCCCAGCAACTTGCCCAGCCGCTCTACAATCGCCAGCCCCAGGCCGGTGCCGCGGTCATCGGCATGGCCTTCATCCAGGCGGCGAAATTCCTCAAAGATTTCGCGCTGCAGGCTGGGCGCAATGCCCGGGCCTTGGTCGTGTACCTCAATGCGCACCTGTGCCCCCATGCGGCGGCAGCCCACCACGATGCGGCCCTTGCGGCTGTAGCGAATGGCGTTGGAGACAAAGTTTTGCAGGATGCGGCGCAGCAAAGCCTCGTCACTGCGCACCACATAGCGGCTGGAGCGGGTGCGCAGCTGCAAGCCTTCGCTGTCTGCCAGCATGGAGAAGTTGTTGTGCACTACGTGCAGCAGAGAATCCAGTGCGAAGTCACGCACATGCACTTCCAGCTGGCCCGACTCCATGCGCGCAATGTCCAGCATGCTGGTGAGGATGGCGTCTTGCGAGGCCAGCGCCGCGTCAATGCTCTCGGCGACATGGCGCCCGGCCTCGTCGTGCACGTGGCTGGGCAGCAAGCTGGTGTACATGCGCGCGGCGTTCAGCGGCTGCAGTAAGTCGTGCACGGCAGCGTTCACAAACCGGGTTTTGTAGCGGTTGGCTTGCTCGGCCTCTTGGCGCGCGGCTTCCAGATCGCGGGTGCGCTCGGCCACACGCTGCTCCAGCGCATCGGCCAGCGAACGCAACTCGCGCGCGGCATTTTTGTAGCTGGTGATGTCGGCATAGCTGGTGACAAAGCCGCCGTCCGGCAGCGGGTTGCCGCGAATTTCCAGCACCGTGCCGTCGCCTTTTTCGCTTTCGTGCAAATGTGGTTTGCCGCTGCGCAGATGGCCCAGACGGCGTTGAATGGCCACTTCCATGGGCGCATCGCCGAGCAGGCCGCGCTTGGCGTTGTGGCGCAGCAGGGCCTCAATCGGGGCGCCCACATAGATCAGCTCCGAAGGGTAGCGAAACAGCTGCAGGTAGCGTGAGTTCCACGCCACCAGATTCAGGTTGGCATCGATGATGACCACGCCTTGGGGCAGGTGCTCCAGACTGCGTGACAGGCCGGTGTCGGCCTGCTGCGCGGCTTGCACGATGCCGTCCTGGGCCGTGCGCAGCTCTTGGGCATGTTGTTTCAGCACCGTCTCCAGCTCTTGGCGGCTGCGCAGGCGCAAGCGTGCAATGCGCTGGCGCTGGCGCACAAACAGCACCAGCAGGCCACCGGCCAGCCACAGCCCCGCTGCTGCTGCCGCCGCCCACCAGCTGGTGGTGGCGCTGGAGCTGGTGTCGTGCAGCAAGTGCATTCTCCAGTTGCTGTTGGGCAGGTCTATGCTTTGCAGCAGCATGCGGCGGGGGAGCTCCGGGTCGTCAATATTGACCAGTCGGCTGCCGTTATCCAGGGTCTTGCTGACCTTGAAATTGAGCGGCGACAGCGTTTCGGATTGGTACTGGCGCGTGGCCACCAGCTCGGCTTCGGCCTGCGGGGTGAGTGGGTACAGCAGGCGATAGCGCCAGGCCTCGCGGCTGGTCAGGAAGATGACGCCATGTTTGTCTGACACCACCACCATGTCGGTGTTGCGGGGCCACTGGCGCTCCAGCTCCTGCAAGGCAATCTTGATTGCGATCAGGCCAATCGTTGCGCCGTTTTCGTCGTAAATCGCTTGTGACAGAAAGTAGCCCGGCAAGCCCGTGGTGGTGCCAATCCCATAAAAGCGCCCCTTGCCGGTGGCCAGGGCGTCTCGCACGTAGGGGCGGTAGTTGTAGTCTTCCCCCACGTTGTTGCGTGCCTCGCGCCAGTTGCTGGCGGCCACGGCAATCCCCGAACGGTTGATGAGCGTGAGGGTGGACGACTGGCTGGCGCCGTTGGCGCGCTCCAGCTTGCGGTTGAGGTAGTCCACGTCGTAGTGGTTGAGCGGGCGCTGTAACGCGGCGCGCAGCTCCGGGTCGAGCGACAGGACCTCGGGCAGGGTGCGGTAGCGGTCGACGCGCTGGGTCAGCGCCTGCGCGCGCACCGCCAGCTGGCGTTGGAAGACTTCGCTTTCGCTCAGCAGTGCCTGGCGCCACGTCAGCCAGCCGACGCTGAGCATGCTCAGCAGCATGCCTGCAATCAGGATGACAACGGTCCAGGCGGGGCGGCGGCGAAGGTTTGGAAACATCCCTTCAGTGTGCCCTCGATCGCGGCAATTTGCCTGCAGCCGGGCTTGTGCCAGGGGGGCGAAGATTCGTATTTCTACGTAGAAAACCGCGTGTTTCCCTAGGGAGCGGCACCATCTAATACCAATAGGTTATCGGCAGTTTGGTGGCTGCGCAGTACAAACCCGGCAGTCGCACCTGTGTGGTGCATTCATCTTTGGATTTCTCCGGAAGATTTTGTATGCAAGCCGTCCCTGCCGAAGCTATTGCCAAGCTCAAGCTGCCGTTCTATCGCCAGCTGTATTTCCAAGTGGTGTTTGCCATCATCATCGGCGTGTTGCTGGGCTACTTTGAGCCCGAATACGGCGCAGCCATGAAGCCTTTTGGCGATGCGTTCATCAAGTTGATCAAGATGATCATCGCGCCGGTGATTTTCCTGACCATCGTCACCGGTATTGCGGGCATGACCCAGCTGAGTACCGTGGGCCGCGTGTTCGGCAAGGCCATGGCGTACTTCCTGACCTTCTCGACGCTGGCACTGGTGGTGGGCCTGATCGTGGCCAATGTGTTCCAGCCTGGCGCTGGCATGAACATCAATGTGGCCGATCTGGACCAGAAGGCCGTGCAGGGCTATGTGGCCAAGTCGCACGATATGACGCTGACCGGCTTTGTGATGGACATCATCCCCAAGACGCTGATCAGCCCCTTCATTGGCGACAACATCCTGCAGGTGCTGCTGGTGGCTGTGCTGTTTGGTGTGTCGCTGGCCATGACAGGTGAGGCTGGCAAGCCCATCCTGAACTTCTTTGAAGCGCTGCAAAAGCCCGTGTTCAAGCTGGTGAACATTGTCATGAAGGCCGCCCCCATCGGTGCTTTCGGTGCCATGGCCTTCACCATCGGCAAGTTTGGTCTGGGTTCGCTGCTGAACCTGGTCGAGCTGGTGATGACTTTCTACATTACCTCCGCCATCTTCGTGCTGGTGGTGCTGGGCGCTGTGGCCCGTGCCTGTGGCTTCTCTGTGATCAAGCTGATCCGCTACCTCAAGGAAGAGCTGCTGCTGGTGCTGGGTACTTCGTCGTCTGAGTCGGCCCTGCCTTCGCTGATGCACAAGATGGAGCATGCAGGCTGCAAGAAGTCGGTGGTTGGCCTGGTAGTGCCCACCGGTTATTCGTTCAACCTGGACGGCACCAACATCTACATGACGCTGGCGGCGCTGTTCATTGCCCAGGCCACCAACACCGAGCTGACACTGGGGCACCAAATTGCGCTGCTGCTGGTGGCCATGCTGTCGTCCAAGGGCGCTGCTGGCGTGACCGGCGCAGGCTTCATCACCCTGGCGGCGACACTGGCCGTGGTGCCGGAAGTGCCCGTGGCCGGTATGGCGCTGATTTTGGGTGTGGATCGCTTTATGTCCGAATGCCGCTCGCTGACCAATTTCATTGGCAATGCCGTGGCCACGGTGGTCGTGTCGCGCTGGGAAAAGGGCGTGGATATGGATCGCCTGCACGCCGTGCTGGATGGCCAGGAGTTGCCCGCGCTGGAGCCTGTGAAGGCCTAAGCGCTGGCGCAGACTGCGGGGCGCCTGCCGCCCTATCTGTGCTGACCCCAGCTGAAAAAAATGCCCTGCATTGCAGGGCATTTTTTTATGGTGTTTTAGGGCGCTAACGCTGATGCAGCAAGCGCTGCCAGCTATGAAATGATGCGGTGCTTACTTACAGGTCGGCGCGCAGCAACTCAAACGCCATGCGGATGCGCTGCCCGTCGCGCCCCAGCTTGCGGTCCATCGGCAAGCGTTGGGCCCATGCCAGCCGGACGATGGACGCATGCAGCACCTGGCGTGCTTCGGGCGACAAGGTTTGCACCCACGCCCTCCAGTGTTTGCGCGCTTCCGGCAGGGCTCCGGCGCGCTCCAGCATCCACGCGGTGGAATGGGCATAACACAGCGCATCGCGCACCTGGCACACCGGCAGGGGCAGGTGGGCCGTGGGGTCGTCTTCAAAGTCGATATAGCCAATCACCCCATCGGGGCAGCGCACCAAATTGCGGGCAAAGGCCTGGCTGAGGGTGGTGCCTGCTTTGTGAACTTTGCTAATCGCTTGCAGGCCTTGCTTCCAGTGCGCCAGCACGGCGTTGGCACCCCGGGCGATGGCCTCTTCCATCTCGTCGCTCAGGCTGGGTGTGCGCTCGCCGGGCGCACCCAGGTGGCGCATCACAAAGCCATCTTCGGACACCGCCAGCACCTCGGGGGCGCGCAGGCCGCGCGCGGCAAAGTCTTGCAGGCGCCGCACCTCGGTGGCAACGGCCACCTTGCCCCCGGGGTTGGGCACGGGGCTGAGCACGGGCATCTTGAACGCTTTGGCCAATGCGCCGAGCACGCGATAACGCCAGCTGGGGTTGAGTGCCCCGGCGCGCTTGACCCACAAGGTTTCGCCAGCCTGGTCGTAGCGCATCACGCTGTGCGGTTGGCTCAGCACATGGGCGTGGAGGAAGGCGGCGTAGTCAATGGAAGCGTTGGAAGCAGGCACAGGCACATCAGTCAATACACGCAGGGCCGCAAGACCTGGGGGTGTTGCGGGCAATCCGGCGATTGTGCCTTGTTCCTTGGCGGCGGCTGCAGAAGGCTTGAGTGGCGCAGGAGAGATTGGAATGCTGTGCGCACAGGCACGCTCCCGGTACATTGCCCATCCAGCAGGCCCAAGCCAGCGCGGCAATCAGCCTGCGATACCCAGCGCCCGCGCCGTGTAGCCACGGGGAAAAGGTGCCAGGAGCGGGTTGGGCCATGGTGTATGCAGACAACTCCTGTGTAGCGGACACGGGCTTGGCCTGCGGGCTACACTGCCTGCTATCGGCCACGCATGCGCCAAGCATGCAGTCCCGCCCCTTTGCACCAATTGTGCGAATGACGGCAGCACCGCCATGCAGGAGACCGCCGAATTCGTACATGGGCTGGCAGCCCGCTAACTTACACACCCCTACGCTATGGAAAACCACCAAACTGACGCCCCCGAAGTTGAAACCGCGCTGAGCACCGAGATGCTGGAAGAGCTGGACAACATGCTTGAAGCCATGCGCGAGCGCGCCGAAGAAATCCCCCAGTGGGAGTTCTGTGACGGCTTTTTGACCGCACTGATCTGCACACGCCGCGACATTCCCACGGGCGAGTGGCTGCCCATGCTGCTGGGCGATGGCGAGGCGCTGGAAGTGGCCGAAGGCCAGCCACTGCCCAAGCTGGAAGCCTTTGACAGCGAAGCCCAGCAAGCACGCTTCTTGGAGCTGGTGGCGCTGCGCATGGACGAAGTGCGCGCCCAGCTGGACACCGAAATCAAGTCGCTGGAAGACCAGGCCGCATTCCAGCCTGAAGTGATGGACACCCGTGGCGCGCTGTTGATGCTGCCCGAAGCCGAACGCGCTGAGCTGGAAGACGAAGAAGTGCCTTCGCTGGGCCAGGTCTGGGCACTGGGCTTTATGTTTGTGGTGGAAAACTGGGCCGAAGAATGGGCTGCCCCCCGCGACAAGGAAGCCGCGCAGTGGCTGGATGCCGCCATGGAATTCATCGTCAACCTGACCGAAGACGACGACGGTGAAGCCACGCTGAACCTGTATGACGAAGACGGCCCTGCATCCACCAGCCAAGAGCGCCTGGACGCCTTTGGCGAAGCCGTGTGGGCCGTGTACGACCTGCGCCAGCTGTGGCGCAGCATGGGCCCCCGCGTGGAGGCCATGGTCAAGGGCGAACAGCCTGGCCGCAACGATCCTTGCAGCTGCGGCAGCGGCAAGAAGTTCAAGAAGTGCTGCGGCGCGTAACTGAAAAGTGACAAGGGCTTCGCTGCATTGAGCGGTTGCGTGGCGAAGTTCTGCTGAAACGGTGCTTGCGCCTGTTCAGAAACAGGAGCTGTTAGCGCTGGTGTTTCCTTGTTTTCAGAGTCATAAGGCCCTGAAAACATTGTTTCATCAGCGCAAGCAGCTCCTTTTTTGTTGTTGTGCGTGCCGTGAAGGAAAGCTCTACCATCACGCACCTGCACGTTGAATCTCGCCTGTCTGTATGTCTTTGCCTTTGTTAACCCGCCTGCGCGCGGAATGGGCGCCTAGCATTCCACGTGAATTGCTGGCGGGTGCCGTCGCCACGTTTGCGCTGATTCCGGAAGTGATTGCCTTTTCCTTTGTGGCGGGCGTGGACCCTTCGGTGGGACTGTTTGCCTCGTTCGTCATCAGCATCGTGATTGCCGTGTTTGGCGGGCGCCCGGCCATGGTGTCGGCGGCTGCGGGCTCGGTGGCGCTGGTGGCCGCGCCCCTGGTGGCCTCGCATGGCATTCAGTACCTGTTTGCGGCTGGCTTGCTGGCGGGGGCGATGCAAATCGTCTTTGGCCTGTGCAAGATGGGCGTGCTGATGCGCTTTGTCTCCAGCTCGGTGCGCACCGGGTTTGTGAACGCACTGGCCATCATGATTTTTGCGGCGCAGCTGCCGCATTTGCACCATGCCAACGGCGCCACATGGGGCATGCTGGGTTTAGGCTTGCTCATCATTTACGGCTTGCCGTGGCTGGGGCAGCGTTGGCAGTTCAAAGCGCTCACCGCCATCCCATCCCCGCTGATTTGCGTGGTGCTGCTGACCGTGCTGGCATCGTGGCTGGGCCTGCCCGTGGCCACGGTGGCGGATTTGGGCAAGCTGCCCGATGCGCTGCCGCTGTTTGGCCTGCCCGAGGTGCCTGCCAGCATTGACACCCTGCGCATCATTTTGTTGCCTGCTTTGGCGATTGCCATGGTGGGCTTGCTGGAGTCGGTGCTGACGGCGGCCGTGGTCGACGAGATGACCAACACCCCCAGCGACAAAAACCGCGAGTGCACAGGCCTGGGCATGGCCAATATGGCGTCCAGCGTGTTTGGCGGCATTGCCGGCTGCGGCATGATTGGCCAGGCAGTGGGCAATGTGAAATACGGCGGGCGCGGGCGCTTGTCCACGTTGTTTGCCGGGGTGTTTTTGCTGGTGCTGATGGTGGCGCTGAAAGACTGGGTGTCGCAGGTGCCGGTGATGGCGCTGGTGGCCATCATGGTGATGGTGTCGGCATCGACCTTTGACTGGAAATCGCTGGGCAATATGGTGCGCTACCCGCGCTTGTCCAGTGCCGTGATGTTGGCCACCGTGGTCATCACCGTGGCCACGCACAACCTGGCGGCGGGGGTGATTGCTGGGGTGCTGCTGTCGGGGGTGTTCTTTACCTTCAAGGTGGCGCACATGCTGAACGTCACCTACGAAGATGATGCGCACACGGGCATGCGCAGATGGCGAGTCAGCGGCCAGGTGTTTTTTGCCTCTGCCGATGCCCTGGTCGATCAGTTTGATGTGCGCGCCGTTGCGGGGCTGCCCGTGCGTATCGATGTGAGTGCCGCACACTTTTGGGATATCACCGCGATTGGTGCGCTGGATAAAGTGGTGCAGCGCCTGCAGCAGCATGGCTGCACCGTGGAGCTGGTGGGCATGGATGCGCAAAGCCAGCGTCTGGTGCAGCGCATGAAGACCTGAGGCAACGCGTGGCACGGCGTGCGGCTTTCTGAGGCCGGTACAACAAAGCCCGCAGTTGCGGGCTTTGTTGTGTGGGGTGCGTAGAGCAGGCCGCGTTGCCTGCAGCGGTGCCTAGCTCAGCAGATCTTCCGCAAAAATTTGCCAGTGGCCGCCTTGCTTGCGCCAGTACTGGCGCACCGTGGTGGAGGCATTCTTGGCCACGTGCAAATTCACGATGCGGATCTCTCCGGCGTCTTCTTGCCAGTTGTAGACCGACATGTCTTCCACCGACAGCTTGGACAGAGGCCCTACGCTGGCCAAACGGCCACGGCGTTTTTCCAGCGCATCTGCAGCCGCCAGCTCGGCGCTGTAGAGCTGGTTCAGGCTCTGCGTATCGCCTTGGCGCCAGGCTGTTTGCCAGCGGTCAATTTCTTTTTTGAAATTGTCTTGCTGGTGCTGCTTCATGGTCCACTGCGGCGTTACCCAGTGCAGCTTCTCGGTAATCAGCACGGGGGTGCGGCGGTCAATCGACGCCATCAAAAACGCAATGTCCGGATTGGACAGCACCACGCAGCCATCGCTGGCTTGCGGCACCCGGGCGAACTGGTCGGAAGGCACGCCGTGCAGCCAGATACCGCTGCCGGTGCGACCCAGGAAGCGATCCCAGTCATTGGGGTAGTTCACCGTGAGCGCGCCTTTGCCATACAGCTCGGGCAGCTTTTCGCTGGGGATCTGGCGGCCGACAAAATACACACCCAGTGGGGTGCGCTGGTCGCCTTCTACGCGTTTGTTGACGCCGTTGCGGCCCACCGTGACGTAGAAATTGCTCACCACCTCCAGCCCTTTGGGGCCATTGGAGAACACATACAGGCGTGACTTGCTGGTGTCCACCGCAATCACGTGGCGCACCGAGCTGCCCAGGTGCATCAGGTTGCTGGGCACCATGCCGGGGGGCGGCAGATCAATCGCCGCTTGGCGGCGGCGCTGTAGCTCGTTTTTCAGGCCCTTGTAAAACTCCGGCGGGGCAATGTCCTGATCGGCGACGCCCATGTTGCGCTTGCTGGGCGTGGCCTGGGCGTGGGCCAGTTGCTCACCCATTGGTGTGGCGCCGGTGCGCAGGCGTAGCATATCGGCATACAGCAGCTGGGCCGCGCGGAAGTTGGGAACTTCTTCGGTCAGCTCAGTGACGGCGCGAAACGCTTCGTTGATTTCCCGGCGCTCAATTTGCGCCAAGATTTCCACCAGACGTTTTTCGGCGCGCGTTTGCTCGGTCTCAGCATGGCTGAGCGTGCTCCACGTCAGGCTGCTGGTGAATACCGCCAGCGATAGCAGCGCCGTAGCGCAGCGGTTGGTAGTGCGAAACATTAGCGGCCCGTTTCCTCTCGGGTGATGCGCCACTTATCCCCTTCTTGCTGCAGCCGCAGGGTTTTGCGGGTGGTCGCCTTGTAGCTGCCTGCCGCGTAGTACTGGCGGAAGTTGGCAGTGGCCCGTTCGCCATGCACGGAGACCTTCAGGTCTCGCACCTCCACCGTGATGGCGGGCTTGCCCACAATGCGGTCTTTGCGCTCTGCCTTCCACGCAGCCAGCGTGCCGCCTTGGGGGTCAAAGTGGTTGCTGTAGGCCGCGTAGTAAGCCGCCATATTTTGCTGCTCCCACGCTTTGGCCCATGCCAGCACCGCTTTTTCTACCGCTGCCACGGCATGTTGCTGGCGGTCTGGCTGGGCGGTTTCTTTGGCTTTGACGGGCTCTGCAGGTTTGGCAGCTTCTTTGTCCTTGGCAGGCTCTGCAGGCTTGGCGACCGGTGCCGGCTTGGCATCTGCCACCGGCGCTGCTGCGGTTACCACCACAGGGGCGGATGCGGCCGGTGTGGGGGCGGGCGCGGTGGACACGGCTACGGGCTTGTCGGCGGGCGTCCCTGCCGGCGCGGCGGGGGCTGCCACCGGTGCAGCCACGGCAGGTGCTGCAGAAGCAGCCGCCGTGGCCTTCGCGGTTGCAGTAGGTGCTGCGGCAGGGAAAATCTGCTTGATCAGCGACAGCTTGGGCTGCATCGCTTTGCCACTGCCATCCAGTTGCAGCGCCTTGGCATAGGCATCGCTGGCCATGCGGGCATACAAGTCGCCCAAATTCTCATGCGCGGTGGCGTAGCTGGGGTTGGTGCGAATGGCCTGCTCAAGCACTTGGGCAGCTTTGCGCTCTTCGCCCTTGGCCGCGTACACCACCGCCAGGTTGTTATACGGCTCAGGCAGCCCGGGGTAGTCCTGGGTGAGTGCGGTGAATATCTGAATGGCTTGATCGTACTTGCGCTGCTCCGTGGCAATCACGCCTTGCAAAAAACGCATTGGCACATCGTTGGCGTTTTGCTTGAGGTGGTTTTGAGCCCGTTGGGCGGCTTCGGAGAGCTTGCCCTGCTCCAGCAGCTTGGCCACTTCTGCCGTCGGTGATGGCTGCGCCCATGCGCTGCCCACAGTGAACGCCAACGCACAAATCATTCCTGCGGTTGTAACAGGGCGAACGAGGTGTAATGGATTGTTTCGATGGACGAGCATGGAAAGCACGGACGCGAGAGACATGTAGGTACTTTCAACGAACAGTCGAGGGTGTACGAAAAAGGCATTTTCGCCTGTCAGCGCCAGATGCCAAAGTTGAAAATTTTATGCGGAATCAGTGCGCACACCTGCTGTCAGGGGGCTTTTTACGAGTGTGGGGGTGCGTTAAAGCCCGATTGCTGCGGGTGCGCAGCATGGGAAGGGTGGAGCGGTGCTTGAACAACTTGTTACCAGGCGGTTGGCTTTCTGACTGCCAGCACCTTTGATGGACCGTGACAGCCTTCCTTCGTGGCTGGAGGGGCAGGTGGTTGCCCGTATGCGCTGTGCCATGGAGCGGCGGCGCGCAGGCCCCCCAGTGGGTTTATTGCGCGGTGAGCAAGGCGGTTATTTTTTGCAACCCACAGTACACCGCTTGTGCGCGGACTGCCTCGCGGCTACCGCTGAAATGAAACAGCTGGGCGTAGCAGTGCTGCTGATATTTCCAGGCGATCCACACCGCTCCCACCGGTTTGCCGGCCGTAGCACCCCCGGGCCCTGCAATCCCTGTGGTGGCAATGCTGACCTGTGCGTGTGAATGCGCCAGGGCGCCAGCGGCCATCGCTTGAGCCACCTCTTGGCTGACCGCGCCATGCGCTGTAATCAATGCGGCAGGCACGCCCAGCATCTCGGCTTTGGCGGCGTTCGAGTACGTCACAAACCCCCGGTCAAACCAGGTGCTGGAGCCGGGCAGATCGGTGCAGGCGGCGGCCAGCATGCCGCCGGTGCAGCTTTCGGCGGTAGCCAGCATCCAGCCGCGTTGCTGGAGTGCAGCGGCCAGTTGTGCGGTCATTGCACGCAGGGACAAGGCGGTGGTATCCGTCATCGCATCAGTGTTGTCGTCAGCCAAAGAAGTGGCGCCACAGCGCCATGACCATAAGGGTGCAAAACGCGGCTACCAGGTCGTCGAACATGATGCCCCAGCCTCCCCGGGGGCCAAAGCCTTTGAACAGACGGTCGGCCCATTTCACGGGTTCGGGTTTGACTGCATCAAAAAAGCGGAACAGTGCAAAGGCCACCAGCTGACCCCAAAAGCCCATCGGCATGGTCAGCCAGAGCACGATCCACATGGCGACCACTTCATCCCAGACGATGTGGCCCGGGTCGGCCACACGCAGGTGGCGGGCTGTCACGGTGCAGGCCCACCAGCCTGCCATCAGGCTGGCGGCAATCAACCCGCCCATTTGTACGGGTGTCAGCCACAGCTGCAGCACCAAGAAGGCCAGCCAGGCCCACAGCGTGCCCACGGTGCCGGGGGCAACGCGGCCTAGGCCCGAGCCAAAGCCCAAAGCGATGAGGTGGGCGGGGTGCTGCAGCATGAAACGCACGGTGGGGCGCACGGGCGCGGTGGGCGTGGCTGAGGCAGTGGAGCCGTCGCTGGCGCCAGCGCGGTCTGTGAAGCGCTTGGGCTGCACATCGGTAATGGGTTCCATGGCTGGAATTGTAGAAGTCGAGAAGATGCGGGGTGGGGCGGTGCGTGCTGCGCGCCTCAGGCGAAGTGCTCAAACCCGGCAAAGCGCAGCGGCAGTTGCTGGCCGCCGGGCGCCATGACGCGCACACCGCGCTCAGCTTCGATGCGGCCGATGCAGGTCACGGGCACACCTGCCTGGGCGGCGGCTTCGCGCACGGCAGATTGTGCGTCCGGGGGGGCGGTAAAGCACAGCTCATAGTCATCGCCACCGGCCAAGGTACAGGCGTCGATGCGGCTCATGGCCAAGGCCGCCATCATGGGGTGGCGGCGCGCGCGCATCAGGCCTCGGGTGATGTTGGCATCAATGCGTGCGCCGACCTGGCTGGCTTCCAGAATGTGGTTCAGATCACCGAGCAGGCCGTCGCTGATGTCCAGGCAGCTGGTGGCAATGCCGCGCAGCGCCAGCCCTAAAGCCACACGGGGGGTGGGTTGCTCCAGCCGCTGGCGTGCCTGGGCCAGCACGGCAGGCGGCAGCGCGTGCTGGCGCAGCAGGGCATCCAGTGCAATGCGCGCATCACCCAGGCTGCCGCTGACCCAGATGTCGTCATGCACTTGCGCGCCACTGCGCAGCAGGGCTTGGCCTGCGGGCACTTCGCCAAACACGGTGATGCAGATGGTGAGGGGGCCTTGGGTGGTGTCGCCGCCCACCAGTTCGCACTGGTGCTGCTCGGCCAGCGCAAACAGGCCGTCGGCAAAGGCTTGGCACCAGGCGGCGTCTGCGCGCGGCAGCGATAAGGCCAGCGTAAATGCCAGGGGCTTGGCGCCGCTGGCGGCCAAGTCGCTGAGGTTGACGGCCAAGGCCTTGTGGCCCAGCAGCTGGGGGTTCACATCCGCAAAAAAGTGGCGCCCTTCGACCAGCATGTCGGTGGATACGGCCAGTTGCATGCCAGGGGCGGGTGCCAGCAGCGCGCAGTCATCGCCCACGCCCAAGGGCGAGCGGTGCACGGGGCGCTGGAAGAATTTGCGGATGAGTTCGAATTCGCCCATGATAAAAAAGTAGCTGTTAGCGCTTGTGTTTAAAGCATTTCAGGTGCAAATGATGCTGAAGTGATTGTTCTACAAGCGCAAGCAGCTATGCTTTTGGTAAGGTTTAAATGGCTTCTCCACGGAAGCGCCGTGAGGCCTGGCGGCTGACTTCGCCCAGCAACTGTTCTTTGGCCTGGCGTTCGCGCAGCCAACGTGCGTCATTGTGACTGTTTGCCACATCATTGCGAAGCGCTTGCAGCGCGGGGGCTGCGCCGTAGCGTGCGGCGTACGGCGTGATGTGCTCCATGGTTTGCAAAATATGGTCGGACAGCGGCATGTGCTGGCCGCTGCCAGGCTCCACATACACCGCATCCAGCCCAAAGCGGCAGGCTTGAAAGCGGTTGTAGGTGTAGACTAGGTAGTCGTCTTCGGTGGGGGTAAAGGGCTGGGTGTCCAGAAACCACGCGGCCAGCGCTTGCACATAGCCCGCCAGGGCGGCGGCGCGCTCGATGGTCAGCGGGGTGTCGCAGACGCGGATTTCAATGGTGCCGAATTCTGGCTTGGGGCGGATGTCCCAGTAAAAATCCTTCATGCTTTTGACCACGCCGGTGGCGGTCATTTTGTCGAAGTACGCCTCAAATTCTTTCCACGTCAGCACGCAGGGTGCGCGGCCCGATAGGGGAAAGGCAAACACCGAGTTCAGCCGGGCAGAGTCAAACGCCGTGTCCTGCCCCTGCACATAGGGGCTGGAGGCCGACAGCGCAATAAAGTGCGGGATGTAGCGGCTCATGCGGTGCAGCATCAGCAAGGCGGCGTCGGCGTCGGGGCAGCCGATGTGGATGTGCTGGCCGAAGATGGTGAACTGCTTGGTCAGATAGCCGTACAGCGCAGACAGCTCGTGAAAGCGGGCCTTGTCATAAATGCGCTGCTGGTGCCATTGCTGGAACGGGTGGGTGCCGCCGCCCACCACGGCAATATTGAGCTTGTCGGCGCTTTTGACCAGCGCATCGCGAATGGGGCTGAGCTGGCCCAGCACCTCGGCAGCGCTGCGGCAGATGCCGGTGGAGATTTCGATCATGCTGCTCGTCATCTCCGGCACCACGCTGCCGGGCAACTGGTATTTGTCCATCAGGCGCAGCATGTCGGTGGCGTAGGGGGCGAGGTCGTAGTCGTTGGTGTTGACGAGTTGCAACTCCAGCTCAACGCCCAGCGTCAGCGGCTCGGAGTGTTGAAAGGCTTCCAAAGGCATTTTCAGTCTCCGTGGGTGGTTTGAGAGGGAGATGTGCTGACCGCATGCACCGCGCCTTCACCAGCGCGGCGCAAGGCCAGCGTGGCCAGCACGGCACCCAGCAACTCCAGCAGCAAGATGGCCGGCAGCGCCGTGCCTGCAATCGCTTGCGCTGCTTCAGGCGCTGACTGGGCAAACTGTGACGTGATGAGCAGAGCCACGGCGGACATCGGCGTCATCGCACAAGCCACCCACACCGCTTGTCGCCAGCTGGCGCCGGAGCCGATGTTGCCCAGTCCCACGCCCACCGACTTGGCCAGCAAGCGCGCCACGACCAAGGCGATGACGGCCACGGCAATCGCACCACTCCACGATGCCTGCGCCGCCGTGGTGGACACCAGCACGAACATCAGCATGGTCAGCAGTGAAGACGCGGTACCCAACTGGCGCGGCCACGCCCAGGGGCGCTGGTGCAGCTGTTTGAGCAGCATGCCGCCCAGCAAAGCCGCCAGCGGTGCAGAGCCGCCCAAATGTGCGGCGATGACGGTGGCCGCCGCAATCAAGGCCAGCATGAAGATGGAGGTGTTTTCGCTGGTGGGGCTCATCCATTGCAAGGCCAGGCGCATGGCCAGGCACAGCAAGGCGGCCACCGCGACGGACACGCCCAGTACCACCAGCACTGGCGTGATGTCTTGCCACAGTGAGGCGGCAGGTCGGGCAAAAATCTCGGCTTTGGCGCTGCCCAAGGTCAGCGCATACAGGGTGGAAAGGGTGGCCAGCACCATGGCGCGATCGGTGACGGGGCCTACGGCGCGCGTGTCATTGATCACGCGTGCCAGCACCACGGGTGACGCGGCCATGGCAATCAGCGCCAGCGGGGTCGCCGTGGTGGCTGGCACGTCCAGCCAGCGCAAGGTGAAATACACCGCGCCATAGGTTAGCGCGGCTTCTGCCAGGCTTTGCACCAGCACCATCGGGTTGTGGCGGAACCAGCGCAGCGTAATGCGCCCGCCACATTCAAACAGCACGATGGAAACCCCCAGCTCCAGCAGAAAAAGTGCGGGGCCTTGCAGGGGCCAGGCCGTGGCGCTGAAGCCCAGAAAACCTGCCAGGGTGCCTACGGCGGCATAGCCCAGTACCTTGGGCATGTTGAGGTGGCGCTGCAGCAAATAGCCGACCAGCGAGGCCACTGCCAGCAGCAGTGACCAGTGCAAGGTGTCAAAACCTGCGGAGGGTTTGAGCCATTGGGCCCAGAAGTTTGGATCTTCGGTCATGCCTTCATCCTTAGGGGTCTCTCCTTGCGGTGGAGCAGCGCAAGCGCTGGATGGGCACCGCCTGAGTGCCTTAAGGCTTGAAGAAGCTCAAGGGACGTTTGCGCAGACGGTGGCGAATGGCCGCGTAGATGCGTGAACGCTCTACGCCATTGATATTGTGCGCACGCAATGCCATGCGGAATGCCAGATAAAAGCTCACCATCACATTGATGGCGCCGTTGAAGGGCAGCATGGCTACGGCCCACCAGAAGGCGTCGTCATGGATGACGGACCAGCCGAAGGTGGCCCCGGCAACGCCCAATTGGCCGGAGGACAGTGTGACATGTCGCACCTCCAGGCCCAAGCCGAAAAACCCTGCAATCGCCGGCGCAAGCCCCAGCATCAAACCGAGCGAAATATTGGCGGCAAACCCGGAAATATTGTTGCGCCAGAAGATGCTCCAGCGCTTGGCGCGCTGGTTGCCCAGCAGGCGCGTGATGGCGGGGTTGTAGCGCATGGCAGAGTCCAGCCGGTTGAGCACAAACCAGTTTTCCACCCCGCCGGCAATCAGGCTGCTCAAGAAAAGCAAGACGCCTGTAAACGCCGCAAACAGCAGCGATGGGCCCAACAAACTCAAAGCGTCCAGTACTTGGGTGGCATGCGCCGTGTCCAGCGGCGGGCTGCCAAACGCGTAGCGGTAGAGCAAGGCCAAGCCCAGCGCAGCAGGAAAGACGATGAGTACGTTGCCCAGGATGGCCGCCACTTGCGTGCGCGTCAGGTTGGCCACTTCGTCGACAAAGCTGTCTACTGCACCTTGCTCGTTGATGTCTTTGAGCTTGGCGGCCATGGCGGGCGCCGTCATGGCCGGCTGTTTGGTGGCAACGGTGAAGTGCAGCAACTGAATCAGCACAAAGCTGATGGCGTAGTTGATGCCCGCCCAAAAGCCGCCCCAAAACGCCGAAAACGCCAAGGCAGCCAGGCCAAACTTGACCATGGTGGTGACCGACATCACCAAGCCACCGCCCGCAGCTTGGCGCAGCATTTGCAGGTATTCCTTGCTGTTGCGTGTGATGTAGTGCTCACCGGTTTCGGCGCTGCGTTCGGTCACTTTGGCGGCCAGCAGCGAGGTGTTGTTGGCAATCAAGGAACGCAGGCTGCGCCGCTCACGCCCGACGCTGACAAAGCCAGCCAGCAAACGCATGGCATCTTGCTCGGGGTGCGTGGAGGTTAAGCAGTCGAGCAGCTGGCGGATGCGCACAATCCGCGTGCGCAGCTGGCGCACACGGAATACCAGTCCCACGGAGATGCCGTCATCGCCAAAGTGGTTGTACACCGTGCCAATAGCGGCGCGGCAGGCATCCAGGCGCTCGCGCAGGCGCTTTTCGGCGGCGTCCAGGCGCTCGGTGGTGCGCAGCCCGTGCAGCACTTCCACGCGCAGACTTTCCACATCGCGGATCAGGTCATGAAACGCGCGCTGATCGCGGGCTTCATCACTCATGCGCAGGCGCAACTCGGGCGCAAAACCATTGGCCAGAATTTGTCCCGCGCAATAGGTGATGGCATTGAGCAAGGCATGCTGCCAGAAGCTGGCACCTTGGCTGTCGGCAGGCGCCAGCAGTGCGGCCAGGCGCTGCAGCAAAGCATCGGGCAACGCCACCAGCCAGCGCGCATCAAACTCGCGCGGCATGGAAATGGAAAACAGCTCCGAGGCGTCGATGGTCTCTGGCGTGCCGGGCAGCAATTTGTGGCGCAGGCGCTCTGACAGCTCGGTAATCATGGCCGTGCGCGGGGCAAAACCAAAATCGGCCAGCAGGGTGGTGATGTCTACGCGGTCAATAAAAACCAGCCACCACGCGTGCAGGCGCTGGCGCAGTTCGCTGTTGCTCTCAATCGCTTGCACCAAGGCGTCGACACGGCCTACGGCCACCTCGACAGAGGGTTCTGCAGCGCCGATCCACTCCAGCACATGGATCAGCCAGAGATGGCGTTCTGCCAGCTCTGCCTCAGGATTCAATTCCGCGAGCAGGCGCGGCAGGTCATGGGCTTTTCTTGGCATTCAGTGCAATGTGGGGGAGGAGGGCTGGGGAATGGCGTCGGCACTATCGCCGGTGTGGTCGGCATCGAGCACAAACAGCGCGATAGGGGCATCAAAAGTTTCGCCCTCTTCGCTAACGCACACATAGCGCCCTTGCATATGGCCTTGGGGGGTGCGCAATTCGCAGGCACTGCTATAGGTAAAACTCTCGCCGGGCTGCAGCAGCGGCTGACGGCCCACCACGCCCAGGCCATGGACTTCCTGCTGCGTTTGGTTGCCATCGGTGATGAGCCAATGGCGCGCGATGATTTGGGCAGCCATGCGCCCGCTGTTGGTGATCGTGATCGTATAGGCGAAGCGATACAGCCCCTGGTGGGGCATGGATTGCTCGGCGTCGTAGTGCGCTTGCGCTTGGATCAGAAACTCATACATCGGCATATGGCTATGGTAACTGCGACAATTACCCCTCATGAACCCCACCTACCGCATCGCTCCCTCTATCTTGTCAGCTGACTTTGCCCGTTTGGGCGAAGAAGTTCGCAACGTTGTTGCTGCTGGCGCAGACTGGATTCACTTTGACGTGATGGACAACCATTACGTGCCAAATTTGACCTTTGGCCCCATGGTGTGTCAGGCGCTCAAACCCCATGCTGTCACCCCCGACGGCCGTCCCGTGCCCATCGACGTGCACCTGATGGTGCAGCCTGTGGATGAACTGGCCAGCGCGTTTGCCAAGGCCGGCGCGGACTACATCAGCTTTCACCCCGATGCCTCGGCCCATGTGCACCGCAGCATCCAGAACATCAAGTCGCACGGCGTCAAAGCCGGCTTGACTTTCAACCCTGCCATGCCGCTGGATGTGCTGGACTGGGTGATTGAAGACCTGGATCTGATTTTGCTGATGAGCGTGAACCCCGGCTTTGGCGGGCAAAGCTTTATTGATAGCACCTTGCGCAAGGTGGAAGCCGTTCGCAAGCGTATTGATGCCTGCGGCAAAGACATCCGCTTGGAGGTGGACGGCGGCATCAAGGAAGGCAATATCCGTGCGGTCGCCAATGCTGGTGCCGACACGTTTGTCGCCGGTAGCGCGATTTTTGGCAAGCCGGACTACAAGGCCGTGATAGACCAGATGCGTGCCAATTTGGCGGGATGACAGCCCAGCCGGTGGTGAGAGCTGGGGCGTGAGTAGCGCTGGCGCTGCCTAGGCCCTTCTTCCAAGCACCAGCCGCCAAGCCTTCCCGCCGCGTGTGGGAAGGCTTTTTTTACGCCTGCCGTTGTCGGGGCCGCCCGCTAGCGGTAGAGATAATGTGCCGGGCAAGGGCAAGCTGCCCCCATAGGCCGCCGTAGAGTACGGTGGATTTTGAGTGTTTTTGGCCTCTAGCGCTTTCCATTGCTGCGCTAGAAGCTATGGAATTTGAAGTTTATGCGCGTGCAATTTCCCGCAGGGTCCACCTGCAAATTCGTCGAAGTGGATGCAGCCATCGTGGACCTGGATGGCACCATGGTGGACACCATTGGTGATTTCGCAGAAGCCATCACCCGCATGTTGGCCGACCTGCAACTGCTCAACTTGCCCGCCAGCAAGGTCGAACACATGGTGGGCAAAGGCACGGAGCATTTGTTGCGCAGCGTGCTGGCCTATGTGTTGACGCAGTCTGGCCACCCCGCGCAGGGTTTGGAAGAGGCCGTGCAGGCGCTGTTTGCGACGGCACTGGCGCGCTACGAGCACCATTACATCGCGATCAACGGCGCGCACTCTGCCGTGTATGTGGGCGTGAAAGAGGGCTTGCAGGCGCTCAAAGATGCAGGGCTGCGCTTGGCCTGCGTGACCAACAAGCCCATGTCTTTTACGCGCCCCTTGCTGGCGGCCAAAGGGCTGGACGGCTTGTTCGAGCAGGTGTTTGGCGGCGATTCTTTTCCCCGCAAAAAACCAGACCCCATGCCGTTGCTGAAAACCTGCGAGGTGCTGGGCGTCGCGCCCGCCCGCACGTTGATGGTGGGTGACTCCAGCAATGACGCGCAAGCTGCCCGCGCAGCAGCGTGCCCGGTGGTGCTGGTGACCTATGGCTACAACCATGGGCAGTCGGTGCAGGCGGTGGATGCCGATGGCTGGGTCGACAGCCTGGTGCAATTGCAGGTGGCTGCGCAGTAGCTGTTGCGCGCACCGTGTCAGCAGGGCGCTTCAAGCCACGTCACTCTGGGGGTGACTGCTGATAGATGCTATTGATGCTATAGCGCATTTCGATGCAGATGCGGTGTATATGCCGCTGGAACGATGCGGTTTCGTGGGTGTTGCCCGGTATTTTGATTAGGATGTCTGCCTTTCTTCAATGAAGCGGAACTTAATCCAACAACAGCGCCAGTGGGGGAAGCTTTTCGCCCCGGCGCATGCCTTACCGGGAGGAAAACACCATGCAAGGCTTGCACCTGACAGCCGATTTGTACCAATGCGCAGGCGATAGCGCATTGATGCTGGATGCCGATGCGATTGCGTCACTGTGCCAACACCACACCGAGCGTGCGGGGCTCACTTCGGTGGGGGACAAGTGGGTGAAATTCCCGGACTGGCAGGGCCACCCAGGTGGTGTAACGGGCACGATCTTGCTGGCGGAGTCGCACCTGGCAATTCACACTTGGCCAGAGACGGGCAACGTCACCCTGGATGTGTATGTGTGCAACTTCTCGGACGACAACGCCCCCAAGGCGCAGGCGTTGCTGGATGGGGTGATTGCCGCTTATGCCCCCCGGCATGCGGTGCGCCAGCAGTTGTGGCGCGGCGATATTGCGACCGATGGCGTGGGGCAATATCCGTGGGTGATGGAGCAGCTCACTCCCGATACCGCCTTTGGTTTTCGGGCCACCCATGTGCAGCGCCAGCAAACGCGCTACCAAACCCTGGAGATGATGGATACACCCAGCTTTGGCCGCGTGATGCGCTTGGACAACTGCTTCATGACCAGTGAGCGCGATGAGTTTTTCTACCATGAGTGCATGGCGCACCCCGCCGCGGTTGCGCACCCGCACCCCAAGCAGGCGTTGATCATTGGCGGCGGTGATGGCGGCCTGGCCGAGGAGCTGCTCAAACACCGCACCCTGGAGCGGGTGGTGCTGGCGGAGTTGGATGAGGGTGTGATTGCCGCCAGCAAAGCAGGGCTGGAAGCGGTGCACCGCAATGTGTGGGAGGACCCCCGCCTGCATGTGGAGATTGGCGATGGCATGGCCTTCATCGACCACACGTCAGAGCAGTTTGATTTGCTGATGCTGGATTTGACTGACCCAGATACACCGGCCGGCTCTTTGTACGAGACCGCAGCCTTGCAGCGCATGCAGCGGGTATTGGCGCCTGGTGGGGCCTTGGTGCTGCACCTGGGCAGCCCGGTCTTTCACCCCCAGCAAGTGCAGGCCTTGAGCCAGTGCCTGCACGGGCTGTTCCAGCATGTGCGTTGTTATGGCGTTTATGTTCCCTTGTACGGCGCGTACTGGGGGATGGCGGTGTGCTCCGATACCTTGGATGCACAGGCTATTTCCACGCAGGTGGTGCAGCAGCGTTTGCAAGCGCGCGCGGTGGCAGACTTGCAGTACTACAACCCTGCCGTACATGGCGCGCTGTTTGCGCTGCCCACGTATTACGCCCAGCTGGTGAGCGCGGCGTAAAAGGCCGCAGGCCGCTTGGTAGGTGTCGCATGGCCCCTTTGCGGCAGGGGGCCATGCAGTGGCGGATGGTTAGAAGTTTTCCCAGTTGTCGGCGTGCTGCGCAAGCCCCTTGCTGGCGGGGGCTGTAAGTGCTCGTCGCTGCGGGGCAGAGGCGGACACCGGTGATGGTGCTTGCGCCGCCGCTGCGGGCAACGCCAAAGACGACGCCGCGTAATGTGCCAGGCGGAACACCGAGACGGCCTGTACCAACTGCTCTGCCTGGGTCTGCAGGCTGGAGGCTGCCGCCGCACTTTGCTCGACCAAGGCGGCGTTCTGTTGGGTGTTTTGGTCCATCTGCGTCATGGCCTCACCCATTTGGTGAACGCCTGCACTTTGCTCGGCACTGGCTGCGCTGATTTCTCCCACGATATCGTTGACGTGGCGAATGGAGGTCACGACCTCTGCCATGGTAGCGCCTGCGCGATCCACCAAGGTTGAGCCTTGTGCCACGCGCTCCACGCTGGTGGAGATCAGCGTTTTAATCTCCTTGGCGGCTTCGGCGCTGCGCTGCGCCAGGCTGCGCACTTCGCTGGCCACAACGGCAAACCCACGGCCTTGTTCGCCAGCACGGGCCGCTTCTACGGCGGCATTGAGTGCCAAGATGTTGGTCTGGAAAGCGATGCCATCAATCACGCCAATGATGTCGGCAATGCGCTGGCTGGCCTCGTTGATGCCGCGCATGGTGCTGACCACTTCTTGCACCACATGGCCGCCTTGCTGGGCCACCTGGCTGGCATTGACGGCCAGCTGATTGGCTTGGCGGGCGCTGTCAGCGTTTTGGCGCACAGAACTGCCAAATTGCTCCATGGACGCCGCAGTCTGCTCCAGAGCGCTGGCTTGCTCTTCCGTGCGCAGCGACAGGTCGTGATTGCCTTGCGCAATTTCTTGGCTGGCCATGGCCACGCGCTCTGCGCCGCTGCGCACGCCTTGGACGATGTGGGCCACGTTGGTGCGCATCTCCTCCAGACCCCATAGCACGCTGTGGGTGTGGCTGGTGGCCGTCAGCGCGGTGCTGAGGTCTCCTTGTGCCATTTTGTGCGTGATGGCCAGCAGCGCAGATGGCTCGGCCCCCAGCTGCTGCAGGATGCTGCGAGAAATGGCCAACCCGGCGCCCAAAAGCACAAGGGTGGCCAATACCGTGCCACCCAGCACCCATTTCAGGCGGCTGGCGAATGCGGCATGTACGGTGTCGATATACACGCCGGAGCCGATGACCCAGCCCCAGGGCTCAAAGCCCATGACATAAGAGACTTTTTCGACAGGCTCGTCACTGCCGGGCTTGGGCCACAGGTAGCGATGGAAGCCAGCGCCGTCTTTTTTGACAATATTCACAAAGTCGACAAACAGCTGGCGTCCAGAAGGATCGCGATTGCTGGTGACGTCTTGCCCGTCCAGTTGGGGGCGTACGGCATGCATCACCATGCGCGGGTGCATGTCGTTGATCCAGAAGTATTCGCTGCCGCTGTAACGCAGCTTGGAGATGGCCTGCAGCGCGCTGCGCTGTGCTTGCTCTTGGCTGATTGCGCCTTGGACGGCCTGGTCGTGGTAGTTGGCCAAGATGCCGTGGGCGACTTCCACGGTTTGGCGTACGGCACTTTGACGCTCCTGGGTCAGCATGTTGCGTTCGGAGTAGCTCAATCCCAGTGAGATGCTCAAAATGAGTAAAACAGCCAATCCAACCAGCCCTCCCAGCCGGCGGGATACGGTGATGCGATGCAGCAGCGACATGAAATCTCCGAACAGTGTGTGTCAAGGCTGCTTGGCATGGTGGGCAGCTTGTGGTGAAAGTGCGGGTGCACTATGTATTTTTTCTGTGCCCTTGTGTTTGCGCAGACGCAAAACGCGGGGCGAGCGTTTCTAAAAGTCAACAGCCACAGCCCCGTTGTGGGTGGTGGTGAGAGGTGAGGGGCGGCCCTAGTTGCGGTCTTCGCCCAGCAGGGCTTGCTTGAGCTTGGTATCCGCAGGCTTGGGCCCCAGCCAAATGCCCAGCATCGCTTGGTAGAAGGCGGGCTCTGTGAATTCAGACGGCTCGGGTGTGCCATTCACGCTCAAAAGCATGCCTTTGCCAGGAATCCAGTCCAGCGTAAATTTGTCGCCGGTTTTGAGCTCCTTATGTCGGCTGAAGACATCGCTCATACGCATCACACCGGGGATGAGCTTGGAAAACTGCTGCTTGTCCATGTTGTCTTCCATGCCGTGGGCAAACAGCTTGCCGAGTTCGCTGGCGTTGATGTTGCGCAGCATGCTGACACTGACGCGCTTGGCGCCCGGGAGTGCGGCAATTTCTTCCAGCGTGGAGGCTGGTTTTTCCAGGTAGAGCGCAGCGGAATACACCTTGAAAATGGCTTTGGTGCGAATACCCACGCCATTGCGTTGCAGTGCGTGGCCCTGAATTTCTACCGTTTTGGGGTGTACAGCCAGCTCGGCGGGCTCTGTAGCTTGTGCCCAGGCAAGGTTGCCCAAAGCGAGCACTGCAGTGAACGCGCTTGCAATTCCTGAGCGAAACCAGCGCAATGCGGGGGCTGTGGTGGCAGTCTGCATGAGTGTCTTCGTGGGTGGTTGTAATGCGCACGGACGTGCTTTTTGTGAGGGCATTGTGGTAGCTATGCCGGTGCAGTTCAACCGCCGCGCCCCGCTTTCGCGGGAAAACCACTCTAGGGCTTACACCGAGCGACGAAGGGCGCCATCGCCAGCCTTGGTGGCTGCTGGTTGGGGGTGCCAAAAGCATGCGCTACACTTGGGCGCTATGTTCATTCACTACGTGTTCATCACAGGTTGCGCAGACCGGGGAGCCTGGCCCTGGCGTAAGCCTATTGCCATGACCGTTTGATCGCGCCCGCCAAGATGGGGTGCACCCTTGTCCGCCACTGCTGCGGACGGTTTGAATGAATCGCAGCGCCTGCCCACACGATGCCTGCGCAGTGCGTTGCCCCAACCGGGAACCCTGCTCTGTGATTACAGAACTTGAATTCAAAAGCCTGGCCAGCCAAGGCTACAACCGCATTCCTTTGGTGACCGAGGCGTTTGCCGACCTCGAAACCCCACTCTCGCTCTATCTGAAACTGGCCCACGCCCAAGGCGATGGCAAGCACAGTTTTTTGCTGGAATCCGTTGTGGGTGGCGAGCGCTTTGGCCGCTACAGTTTTATTGGGCTGCCTGCGCGCACCTTCTTGCGCGCCAGCGGTTTTGGGGCCCAAGCCAAAACCGAGATCGTGACGGACGGCACGGTGGTGGAAACCCATGCCGGCAATCCGCTGGACTTTATTGCCGAGTACCAAAAGCGCTTTCAAGTGGCGCTGGTGCCGGGCCTGCCACGTTTTTGCGGCGGGCTGGCCGGGTACTTTGGCTATGACGCGGTGCGCTATGTCGAGAAAAAGCTCGAAGCCACCTGCCCGGCCGATACGCTGGGCACGCCCGACATTTTGCTGCTGCTGTGCGAAGAGGTCGCTGTCATCGACAACCTCTCGGGCAAGCTGTACTTCATCGTCTACGCGAACCCCGCGGAGGCTGAGGCTTACAGCAAGGGCAAAAAACGCATGCGCCAGCTCAAAGAGCAGCTGCGCTACTCGGTCAGCGTGCCGCAGATCAAGGGCGGCGACAGCCACCCCGCCGAGCGCAGCTTTGCCAAGGACGACTACCTCAAGGCCGTGGAGCACGCCAAAGAGCTGATTGCGGCGGGCGAATTCATGCAGGTGCAGGTGGGCCAGCGCATCCACAAACGCTATACCGAATCGCCCCTGAGCTTGTACCGCGCGCTGCGTTCATTGAACCCATCGCCCTACATGTATTTCTACAACTTTGGTGATTTCCAGGTGGTGGGCTCCAGCCCCGAAATTCTGGTGCGCCAGGAGCAGGTGGAAGAAGGGCAGAAGATCACGATTCGCCCCTTGGCCGGCACGCGCCCGCGCGGTGCAACGCCCGACAAGGACAAGGCCACCGAGGCGGAGCTGATTGCGGATCCCAAAGAGCGTGCCGAGCACGTGATGCTGATTGACTTGGCGCGCAATGACATTGGCCGCATTGCCAAAACCGGTAGCGTCAAGGTGACCGAAGCCTTTGTGGTGGAGCGCTACAGCCACGTCATGCACATTGTGAGCAACGTGGAAGGCATCTTGCAGGACGGCATGACCAGCATGGATGTGCTCAAAGCCACCTTCCCGGCCGGTACGCTCTCGGGCGCGCCCAAGGTGCATGCCATGGAGCTGATTGACCAGCTGGAGCCGACCAAGCGCGGTATCTACGGCGGCGCGGTGGGGTACCTGAGTTTTGCCGGGCATATGGACATGGCGATTGCCATCCGCACCGGCGTCATCAAAGATGGCAACTTGTATGTGCAAGCTGCGGCGGGGGTCGTTGCGGACTCCATTCCCGAGATGGAGTGGAGAGAGACAGAGCACAAAGCCCGCGCCGTGCTGCGCGCGGCAGAACTGGTGGAAGAAGGGTTGGAGTGATGCGAGCGATAGACAAAGTGAACCACTGCCAGAACATGCAACAAGTGCGTGATGGCGTGAATGCGCTGGACGATATTTTGGTGCCCCTGCTGGTGGAGCGCAGCGGCTACATGACCCAGGCTGCCCGGGTGAAGAACGACGAAAACCTGGTGCGCGATGAAGCCCGCATTCAAACCATCATCGACCGCGTGCGCCCGATGGCGCAGGCGCAGGGCGGCAACCCCGACCTGATGGAGCGCATCTACCGCGCCATGATGGAGTGCTACATCGACTACGAACACCAAGAGCTGGCGCGTTTGCGTGCCGAAGGTCTGCAGCCCCGGAGCCGCGAAGGAGAGCAGGCATGAAGCTTTTGATGATCGACAACTACGACAGCTTTACCTACAACATCGTCCAGTACTTTGGCGAGTTGGGCGCCGACGTAACCGTGGTGCGCAACGATGAAATCACGCTGGACGAAGTCATCGCTTTGGTGGCCGACAAAGGCATTGAGCGCATCGTGATCTCGCCCGGCCCCAGTTCCCCCAAAGAGGCGGGTATTTCGGTGCCTGCCATTGAGCACTTTGCGGGCAAGCTGCCCGTGCTGGGCGTGTGCCTGGGGCACCAGAGCATTGGCGCGGCGTTTGGTGGCGACATCATCCGTGCGGGCCAGCAAATGCATGGCAAGACCAGTGTGATTACGACCGACCAAAAGGGCGTGTTTGCCGACTTGCCCCAGCAGTTCACGGTGAACCGTTACCACTCACTGGTGATCGACAAAAACACCTTGCCCGATTGCCTGGAGATTACCGCCACCAGCGAGGACGGCGAGATCCAAGGTGTGCGCCACAAAACGCTGGCGGTGGAGGGGGTGCAGTTCCACCCGGAAAGCATCTTGACCGAGCACGGTCACGCCATGCTCCAAAACTTTCTGGAGCAGAAATAAGCGATCAGGCCGCGCTGCTTTTCAAGCAGGCGGCTTTTGTTTTTGATAGCTGCAAGCGCTCGCAGTTATTGGTTTCCTAAGCAATAAACATCAAAAACCATTAATTGCCAAGCGCAAGCAGCTTCTGAAAAAGTAGCAAAGGATTTGTCATGACCCAACTCACCGCCCAAGAAGCGCTGCAGCGCACCATCGAGCACCGCGAAATCTTCCACGACGAAATGCTGGAGCTGATGCGCCAGATCATGCGCGGCGAGCTCTCGCCCGTAATGACCGCCGCCATCCTCACCGGCCTGCGCGTGAAGAAGGAAACGATTGGCGAGATCTCCGCCGCCGCCGAGGTGATGCGCGAGTTTTCCAACAAGGTGCATGTGCACGACAAGACCCATCTGGTGGACATCGTCGGCACCGGCGGCGATGGCGCCAACACCTTCAATATCTCCACCTGCGCCACCTTTGTGATTGCGGCGGCCGGCGGCAAAGTCAGCAAGCACGGCGGGCGCAGCGTCAGCAGCAAATCCGGCAGTGCGGACGCGATGGAAGCGCTGGGCGTCAACATCAATTTGAAGCCCGAACAAATCGCTGATTGCATCCGCGATGTGGGCATTGGCTTCATGTTTGCCCCCAACCACCACCCGGCCATGAAGAACGTGGCCCCTGTGCGCAAAGAACTGGGCGTGCGCACCATCTTCAACATCCTGGGGCCGCTGACCAACCCGGCGGGCGCGCCCAACATCCTGATGGGCGTGTTCCACGAAGACTTGGTGGGCATTCAGGTGCGGGCGCTGCAGCGCCTGGGGGCTGAGCACGCGCTGGTGGTATACGGCCGCGATGGCCTGGATGAAATCAGCCTGGGCGCGGGCACGCTGGTGGGTGAACTCAAAGACGGCGTGGTGCGCGAGTATGAAATCCACCCCGAAGATTTTGGCCTGCGCATGGCGGGCACACGGGGGCTGAAGGTGGAGACACCGGAAGAGTCCAAAGCCATGCTGATGCGCGTGCTGCAGGGCGAGCCAGGCCCGGCGCGCGACATCGTCTGCCTGAACGCCGGTGCAGCGCTGTACGCGGCCAATGTGGCGAGCAGCATTGAAGATGGCCTGCAGCGTGCGCAGGCGGCGATTGACAGCGGTGCAGCCCTGAAGAAGTTGGGTGAACTGGTGGCTTACAGCAGCAAGCTCCGCGTCTGAACGCCTGCGCCATGCCGCGTCATCCCCATCCCCCTCTGCGAGATTTGCTGCAGCAGGCACGGACTGAGGCTGAAATCTGGTTACCCGCTTTGCTAAAAAGTGGGCGATCAAGCTGGATCTGGCGAGGTGTACAGCACATAGAGGATGTGCAACTTTGGCTCTATGTGCTGATGGGTCTGAGTGCCGTGATGGCATTCTGGCAGGCATGGTGGCTGAGCGTTGCCCTGGCTGTGGTGACGGTGCTTGTCTTTCGGCGCTGGTATTTGAAAGACCCTGCGCAAGACCACGGCCTGCCGCTGGAGTGGAATGGTTGGCGTATCGTTATCCCGCAGCGTTCGCTGTCGCGCATCGGAGCACCACAGGTTGAAGCGACGCAGCAGATTGATACCTTGTGCCTGGAGCCAGTGGACGCCTGGAGCCTGGGCGTTTTGATGGGGGCTCCACAGGAGCGGCAGGCTATTTATGCCTGGTGCATTGAGTTGCGCCATCGCAGCCGTGGGCCTGTGGCCACGCTGTGTGTGCTGCACAGCGCATCGGCGGCACACGTCGTGTTGCAGGACATCGATGCCCTGGTTGATACGCTGGCACAGCGCCTGGGCATTCGCCGCTCGGGCTCACGACTGCTGCCGCCAAAACGCCGACAATAGACTGCAAGGCGGTCTGCCGCCGTAGCAGGCCTGCCACCGAACACAAGGAAAACACATGTCTGACATTCTGAAAAAAATCTGCGAAGTCAAAGTGCAGGAAGTGGCTGCCGCCAAAAAGACCACAGCGCTGGCCGATGTGCGCCGCGATGCGGAAAGCCGTATCTCCACGCGCGACTTTGTGGGCGCCATCCGCGCCAAGATCGCCAAGGGGCAGGCGGGCGTGATTGCCGAGGTGAAAAAAGCCAGCCCCAGCAAGGGCGTGATCCGTGCCGACTTTGACCCGGTGGACATTGCCCAGAGCTACATGGTGGGCAACGGCAAGATCAGCGCGGCCTGCCTGTCGGTGCTGACGGACCGTCAGTTCTTCCAGGGCGAGCCTGATTTTCTGAAGCAAGCCCGTGCCAGCACGCTGCTGCCGGTGCTGCGCAAGGATTTCATGATCGACCCCTACCAAATTTACGAGTCGCGCGTGATGGGGGCCGACTGCGTGCTGCTGATTGCGGCGTGCCTGGACGATGCACAAATGGCCGAGATGGAGCACATCGCCCACAGCCTGGATATGGCCGTGCTGGTGGAAGTGCACGACGGGGAAGAGCTGCAGCGCGCGCTGAAGTTGAAGACGCCGCTGGTGGGTATCAACAACCGCAATCTGCGCACGTTTGAAGTGGATATCCAGACGTCGATTCAGCTCAAGAAAGATGTGCCGGCCGATCGCTTGCTGGTGACCGAGTCCGGCATCTTGACCCAGGGCGATGTGAAGACCCTGCGCGATGCGGGCATCAACGCATTCTTGGTGGGCGAAGCGTTCATGCGTGCGCCAGAGCCTGGTGAGGCGCTTGCGCAGCTGTTTGCGTAAAGCTTGCAAAATCCCAGTCGGGGTGTGCCATCGGCAGCCGCAGTACGATCAAGGCGGGTGCAGTGCTTCCAATAAAGAAGCGCTTAGCGCTCGCCTTTTCTGGTTTTGAGAGAGAAAGTGTTTTGAAATGACCGATTCATCAGCGCCAACTGCTACGCAATTGATGAGTGCCAACCCCAGCGACTGGCCGGTGGCCCCCAGCTGGCAAGCCACGGTCGACAGTTTTTTTGCCTCCGCCACGGGCGCACAATTGCTGGCTTATTTGCAGCAGCGCTTGGATGCGGGGGCGGTGATTTTCCCCCCGCAGCCGCTGCGCGCGCTGGAGCTGACCGCGCTGGAAGATGTGCGCGTCGTCATCTTGGGCCAAGACCCGTACCACGGCCGTGGGCAGGCGGAAGGGCTGGCGTTTTCCGTCGCGCCCGGTGTGCGGCTGCCGCCTTCGCTGCAGAACATCTTCAAGGAAATGCAGCGTGACCTGGGGGTGCCGTTTCCACCTTTTCCGCAGCCCGGTGGCTCCCTGGCGAAGTGGGCGCAGAACGGCGTGCTGCTGCTCAACACCTGCCTGACGGTGGAGGAGGGGCAGGCTGCGAGCCACAGCAAACAAGGCTGGGAAGTGCTCACGGATGCCATCATTCGCCAGGTGGCAGAACAGGGTCGCCCTACGGTGTTCATGCTCTGGGGCAGCCACGCACAATCCAAGCGCGTGCTAATTCCTGCCGACCGCGGCCATCTGGTGCTGATGAGCAACCACCCTTCCCCGCTGTCCGCGCTGCGCCCGCCGGTGCCTTTTATCGGCAATGGACACTTTGGGCAGGCCAAGGCGTTTCGTGCACAGCATGGCTATTGAGTGGGAGGTGGAACATGTCTGAACCCCAATCTGCTTACATCGTGGGCCCCATCCCCAAGTTGCCACCCAAGTTTGCGCTCATCGTGATGCCATGGCTGATGTCGGGCATGATGTCCGGCATCATCAGCATGGTGAACTTGGTGCGCAGCCTGGGCTTGAGCCAGCAAGCACTGCACGCATGGCCCGGCACATGGCTGCTGGCGTGGGCAGTGGCCTTTCCGACCGTGATGCTGGTGATGCCTGTGGTCAAGCGCATCACGCAAAGGCTGGTGCGGTTGTCTTGACCATGGCTAAGCGTTGAACATCCACGCTTACTCAATACTGGCTAGCAACGGTGTATTGGGCGCTTGCCCAAAGAAGTACAGACGGCCCATGGGCAAGGTCAAACCAATTGGGCTGTACATAAAATAAAAGATGGCACCACGAGCGGCGTGGCATGCTGCGCCAATCCCCAAGGATTGAGCGCGATGCTACCTTTGCATGAGCCTTTTTGGCAGGCGAAGCACTTGCGTGGGCTGCGGCTCTATTGCCGCATTAAAAAAGCGCCCGAAGGCGCTAGGTTATTGACGGTACATGCTTAGTGTTTGAGGCCGAGAGATTGGCGAATTTTTTGGAGTTTGACGGCTTGATCTGGATGCTGGCTGGCGCTACGCAATGCATGGCGAACAAATATAAAAATCAAGATGAGTAAACCGCCAGCCAGTGCTGCCGCAATTGCAATCAAGCTTTTATTAGGTTTGAGCGGTTGTTCTGGTAATGATGGGCGCTGGATAAAACCTGTTTCAGTCAATCCCTCCTCCTGCGCTTGCAAGCCTGAAATCACACTCAAGCGTGTACTGTTAGAAGAGAGTAGTTCGCCGTACAAGCGGGCGTTGCTTTCGCTGCTATTGCCATTTTGCAGGCGTTCGGCAATTTCTTGCTCCAACTTCAGGCCAGAGGCCAGGCGCTCTTTCTCTGCAGCCATACGTGTCTGCAAGCGTTCCATATCTTTGCCCTGTGGGATGGTGAGCGGAAGGGCAATCTGCCAGAGTGCTTGATTGAGTGCTTGTGCGGCCTCAGCGGAATTTCCTTGCGTGGTGAGTGTGAGCAACTGGTCTTGTCGGCCAATACTTACGGCGACCATTTTTTCTAATTTTTTGATCAAACGCCCATCACTCATTGAAGGGTCAATTTGGAGTGATTTGCCTGCTTGGTGTAGCACTGTGGGTGAGCGCAAATAGCTGGCGAGCAAGTCTGGAGCAATGTTTTTTTCTTGTGTTTTAGTGGAATAAACCGATTTGCTTTCGTATGTCGGGGTGAGCAAATAGGCTGCTGCCAGCCCTAACAGGCCACAGAGAACGGGGGTGATTATTAGCAGTTTGATGTTGTCTGCAAGGACCACAAGCAGGTCTAAGAGATCAATTTCATCGTCGTTGCCTAAGCTGGGAGTTATGTCAGGAGTATTCATAGACGTGCCGGGAAAAGTTGGTTGGAATCTATCATTGATCTGGCGAGAAGACTATTTACTTGCCGCGCACGCTCAACCCAATGCTGACCATGCCACACGCAAAAATCACGGCAATGCCGGTCAGCGACAGTTTGTCGGGCACTTGTCCAAAAAACAGCCAGCCCATCAGCATCGCAAAACCAATCTGGCTGTACAGAAACGGCGATACCACCGAGGGTGTGGCATGGGTGTAGGCCTGTAGCAGCAACAGGTGTCCCACGCCGCTGCATGCGCCCATCAGGGCCACGGCCAGCCACATCTGCGTGTGGGGCACACTTTGCCAGACCCAGGGAACCAGCGGGGCGCTGGCCAGAACGGGTAGCCAGGTGGTGTACAGCTGCGTGGTGGTGGGTGGGTCCAGGCGGGCCAAGCGACTGCCCAGCAACTGGTAGGTGGTGCCGCACAGCAGGACGCCCACGGGCGCCAGGGCCATCCAGCCCAGGGGCATGCCGTCTCGCTCAGGGCGCACAATGGTGATGACAGCAAACAGCCCGATGACTAGCAGTGTCCAGCGTGCCGCGCTCACTTTTTCGCCAAACAGCAGGGCGGATGCGACGACGATGAGCAGCGGCCCTGCAGACCAGATGGCCGTGAAGTTGGCCAGCGGCATGCTCTGGATGCAATAGAAGGCAAAGACGGTGGTGAGCACGCCGCTCAGGGCCCGGCCAATCTGAAACTTGGGGTGTTCGGTACGCAAGGCGCGCAGGCCGTGGCGTGGCAGCACCAGTGCGGTGGTGACCAGGGCCTGGGCCACAAAACGCAGCCAGACCACCATCAGCATGGGCAAAAACTGCCCGGCAAATTTGGTGCCGCTGTCCAGCAGGGCAAAGAGTGCGCAGGCGCCGATGGTCAGTGCAATGCCAGTGAGCGCGGCGCGCGCGGGAGAGGTTTGGGGCACAACCCCGGTGGCGCTGGACATGCGGTCCACCCACTTTCTGCAACCAACACATGCCGCTGCACTGGCGGCTCAGTCGAAGCGGCAAGGGGTTGGTGCCCCGCGGTGTCCGGCACCCGCTTGCACCATGCAAGGCGTGCGCGATGGATTGTAGGCAGTGGCACGGTCGCTTGCCGGAGCAAAACGACAAGTCTGTCTTCGGAGTTGGCGCAACGGAACATGACCATGCGGCAAGTATTGAGAATGATTCTCATACAATGCAGCCATCTTTTGACATTGTGCTGGGCCGAACCTCTGACTGCAGAGGCGGCCAAGGAAAGGGAATATGACTGCTGTATGGACGCGCCGCCAAACATGGGGCGCACTGGTGCTTGCTGTGACACTGCCTTTTGCGGCGGCCCAGGCGGCCAGCACGATCAAGGTGCAGGACAACACGGGCGATGTGCAAGTGCCCCTGCAGCCGAAGACGGTGCTGGTGTATGACCTGGGTGCGCTGGACATCATCCAGTCGATTGGCGGTGATGTGCAGGGTGTGCCCAACCAAGCCATTCCCGCATCGCTGGCCAAGTACCGCGATACCGCCAAGTACCCGCCAATTGGCAGCTTGTTTGAGCCTGACTACGAGAAGGTCAAGGTCATGAAGCCCGACCTCATCATTGCAGGCAACCGCACCCTGCCCAAAATTGAAGAACTCAAGAAGTTCGCCCCGGTGTTGGATGTGACCGTCGACAACCAAAACCAGATGGCCCATGTATACCGCAACATTCGTAGCATCGCGGCCATCTATGGCGTACCTGACAAGGGGGAGCAGCAGATCCAGTCGATTGATGCAGCCATTGCCGGGGTGAAGGCCAAGGCAGCGGGCAAAGGTGGCGCGCTGTTCCTGATGACCAATGGCGGCAAGCTGAGCGTCTACGGCCAGGGCTCGCGTTTTGACATGCTGTATTCGGTATTTGGTGTGCCAGCCACCAAGAACAAGATTGCAGTGTCCAAGCACGGGCAGGCCGTGTCCTTCGAATACCTGCTCAAGGCCAATCCTGACTGGCTGCTGGTGCTGGACCGCGATGCCGCCATCGGCAAAGAAGGCGATGCGGCCAAGAGGTTGCTGGACAACAAGCTGGTGCACGCCACCAAGGCCTGGCGCAACCAGCAGGTGGTGTATTTGAATGCCGCCAACTGGTACACGCTGTCCAACTCCGGGCCCACCGCGCTCAAGGAGAACTTGAAGCAGTTGTCCGATGCCTTCTCCCAGTAATCGCACGCCCGCCGGGCGCACTGCGCTGGCGTGGACAGGGGCCCTGGTGGCCCTTTTTGCATTGGCGCTGTGGAGTCTGTCGGTGGGTGTGAGCGATGTGGCGTGGAACACCTGGTGGAGCGACAGCGATGACGCCATGGTGGCCCAGGTGCTGATGTATTCCCGCGTGCCACGCACCCTGGCGCTGATGCTGGCGGGCAGTGCCATGGCGGTGGCAGGCTTGCTCATGCAAATGCTGGCACGCAACCATTTTGTCGAGCCGTCCACCATGGGGACGGTGGAGTCGGCCACGCTGGGCATGCTGGTGTGCATGTTGTTCGCCCCCGATTTGCCCGTGTTTGCCAAGATGGGTATCTCGGCCACCACCGCCATGGCGGGCACGGCGCTGTTCATGGCGGTGCTCTCGCGCATCCGTTTGCGCTCTGCCTGGATTGTGCCGCTGGTTGGCTTGATTTTGGCGGGCGTGATCGAGGCCGCTACCACCTTCTTTGCCTACCAGTACGACATGATCCAGTCGCTGCGCGCGTTCTCTAACGGAGATTTTTCTGTGATTGTGGAAGGTCGGTATGAAATGCTCTGGCTGTCGCTGGGCGTGACGGCGCTGGCCATGCTGGCCGCTGACCGCTTTACGGTCGCAGGCTTGGGTGAAACGTTCGCCACCAACCTGGGCTTGAATTACCAGCGCTTGGTGCTGCAAGGGTTGGTGGTGGTGTCGGTGGTGACAGCCTGCATTGTGGTGACGGTGGGTGCCATCCCCTTTGTGGGCTTGATTGTGCCGAATGTGGTGCGCCTGGTGCTGGGCGACAACGTCCGGCGCAGCGTGCTATGGGTGGCTGCAGCCGGGGCTGCCATGACGCTGCTGTGCGATCTGCTGGGGCGCCTGATCATTGCGCCCTACGAAATTCCCGTGGGTACGGTGATGGGCGTGGTGGGCAGCGCCTTGTTCTTGGTAATTTTGCTGCGCCGCCGTGCGCGGCAGGGGTAAGTGATGGCGCAAGACAATGCTTTGCCCATGCTGTCTGCACAGCCAGTGCAGACGTGCGCATGGTGGTCACGCAGCAGCACGCGCCTGGGGGTGCTGGTGGTGCTGGCCGTCTTGTCCGTGGTGGCGTTCATGACGGTGGGTGTGCAGGCCGACTGGACCTTTGTGCTGCAGCACCGGGGCACCAAGGTGCTGACCATGGTGATGGTGGCCTGTGCGCTGGGCATGTCGACCGTGGTGTTCCAGACGGTGACGCACAACACCATCCTCACGCCGGCGGTGATGGGGCTGGATGCGCTGTACCTGTTTTTGCAGGCGGTGCTGGTGTTGGTGCTGGGCTCGGTCGGGGTGGTGGGCTTGGGCGTGTACCCCAAGTTTGGGCTGGAGATTGTGCTCATGGTGGCGCTCAGCGTGGCGCTGATGCGCTGGCTGTTCACAGGCAACAGCCGCAGCCTGCACCTGATGCTGCTGGTGGGCATGGTCATGGGTATTTTGTTTCGCAGCATGACCAGCTTTGTCATGCGCATGATTGACCCCAATGAGTTCGCCACGCTGCAAGACCGCATGTTTGCCAACTTCAACACCATCCATAGCCAGCTGCTGTGGCCTGCGTTGCTGCTGCTGGCTGTTGGCGCTGCGTATTTCTGGCAACGCCGCCATGTGCTGGATGTGCTGGCGCTGGGGCGCGATGCGGCGGTGAATTTGGGCCTGAACTACCAGCGCCAGGTGTTGCGCCTGCTGGTGTTGATGTGCGCCATGGTGGCCGTCTCTACCGCGCTGGTGGGGCCGGTGACTTTTTTTGGGCTGCTGGTGGCGAATATGGCTTACCAGTGGATGGGTACGCGCCGCCACCAGTGGGTGCTGCCTGCGGCCGTGCTGTGGGGTTGTGTGCTGCTGCTGGCCGGGCAGGTGTTGCTGGAGCGGGTGCTGGGCTTTAACTCCGCCCTGTCGGTGGTGGTGGAATTTGTCGGCGGGTTGGTGTTCATCTACCTGCTGGTGCGCAAGGGTAAGCAATGATTGAGACACGCCAAGTGGTCAAGCGCCACGGTCGCCATACGGTGTTGCACGGGGTATCGGTGCAGATTCCGCAGGGGCAGTTCACGGCCATCATCGGCCCCAACGGCGCGGGCAAAAGCACGCTGCTGTCGATGGTCAGCCGTTTGGATGTAATCACCTCCGGCAGCGCCCTCGTGGCGGGTCAGGATGTGGCCAAAACAGCGAGTGATGCACTGGCCAAGGTCATGGCCATCTTGCGGCAGGACAACCAGTCTGCCCTGCGCCTGACGGTGCGTGATCTGGTGGGGTTTGGCCGCTTTCCGCACAGCCAAGGCCGCATGACGGCGCAGGATGTGCGCCATGTGGATGAGGCACTGGCGTTTCTACAACTGCAGGCACTGGCGGACCGTTATCTGGACGAGCTCTCGGGGGGCCAGCGCCAGCGTGCCTACATTGCCATGGTGCTGTGCCAGGACACGCCCTACATCCTGCTGGATGAGCCGCTCAACAACCTCGATATGGCGCATGCCGTGCGCATGATGCAGCTGCTGCGCCGCATGGTGGACGAGCGCGGCAAAACCGTGGTGGTGGTGCTGCACGACATCAACTTTGCCAGTTGCTACGCCGACCACATCATCGCCATGAAAGAGGGGCGTGTGGCCCACGAAGGCCCGCCCGCCCAGGTGGTGCAGGACGAGGTGCTCAGTGGCCTGTACGAGATTGACGTGAGCGTGCACGAGGTCAGGGGCCAGCGCTTGTGCCACTACTTTGCGTGACGTTGGATGGATGCATGCTTTTTGAAAAAATGAGCGCCTAGCGCTCATGTAAAAAGGACTTCAAGGTGAAAACACTTTGAAGTCCTTGATTGTTAAGCGCTGGAGGCTATGTTTTTTAGCAGGCCTGCATGGAGGCCAGCATTGCTTAGCGGCGGCGCTCCAGCAGCATGGAGTCGCCATAGCTGAAGAAGCGGTACCCGTGGGCAATGGCGTGCTGGTACACATCCATGATGTGCTTGTAGCCCGCAAACGCACTCACTAGCATCATCAGCGTGCTCTTGGGCAGGTGGAAGTTGGTGATCAGGCAGTCCACCACGCGGAACTCAAAACCGGGGGTGATGAAGATGTTGGTGTCGCCCGAAATCTGGCCGGTGCGCGCCCAGGACTCCAGCGTGCGTACGCTGGTGGTGCCCACGGCAATGATGCGACCGCGACGCTGGCGGCAGCGCTCCAGCGCGGCCAGGGTTTCGAGGGGAATGTTGTACCACTCGCTGTGCATCTGGTGCTCGGCCAGGTTCTCGGTCTTCACCGGCTGGAAGGTGCCCGCGCCCACGTGCAGCGTCACGGCGGCGGTCTCCACACCTTTGTCTTTCAGCGCGGCCAGCACCTTGTCGTCAAAGTGCAGCGCAGCCGTGGGTGCGGCCACTGCACCGGGGTGGCTGGCAAACACGGTCTGGTAGCGTTCGGTGTCTTCGGCTTCGTCGGGGTCTACCTCGGCGTTCTGGTTGCGCTCGATGTAGGGCGGCAGCGGCAGGTGGCCAAACTGGTCCATCAGCTCCCAAGGCGTTGCACCGTTGGCACCGTGCAGCGCAAAGCGAAACAGCGGGCCATTCTCATCAGGCCAGCGGCCCAGCAAGGTGGCATCAAAACCACCCTTACCCAAACCGCCGTGCAGGTGCACCTTGGCACCGGGCAGCGGTTTTTTGCTGACCTTCATGTGGGCCACGACTTCGTTGTCTTGCAGCACACGCTCAATCAGCAACTCCAGCTTGCCGCCGCTGGCTTTCTCGCCAAACACCCGGGCCTTGACCACCTTGGTGTCGTTGAACACCAGCAGGTCGCCTTCATGCAGCAGATCGGGCAAGTCTTTGAAGATGCGGTCGACCAACTCCGGCGCCCGCGCATCCAGCAGGCGGGAGGCGCTGCGTTCGGCAGCCGGGTGTTGGGCAATCAGGTGCTCGGGGAGCACAAAGTCAAAATCACTGAGGGTATGAGCGCGGGGGCTGAGAGACATGCGTGTTCTTGAGGGCCTGACAAGCCCGTTCCAAGGTAAAACCAAAGGCAAGGATTCTCGCAAATCTGTGGCTGTGGTTGCAGCAAGTCGCAGCGAATGTCCCTGCTGGTACTGGGTAACCCTAGTGTCTGTGCCGACAACCTTTGATGCGCATCACGACCGGGTGCAATCGGCGTTCTTACACTTGATTACATACCACGGCCTGTCGTTTTTTTATTTATCCAAGGCATTGAGCATGGACACCGCATTTGTATGGGATCAGCATTTCGTCACGGACCTGGATTCCGTGGATGAGCAGCACCATGCGCTGGTGGACTTGTTCAATGAACTCAGCCGGGGCCTGTTCTCCAAGCGCAGCGATCGTGAAGTGGTGCTGGCCGATACCTATGCCCGCTTGCTGGCCTACACCGAGCATCACTTCCAGGAAGAAGAAGCGTTGATGCAGACATTCGGCGTGGATCCCCGCCATGTGGAAAGCCATCGCTGCATGCACCAGCAGTTTGTGGAGCAGGTCATCATGCTGTGGGCGCAGCGCACCACCATGTCCGACCCCGCCACCACCTTGGTGGGCTTTTTGACTTCTTGGCTGGGGCTGCATATTTTGGGTATTGATCAGTCCATGGCGCGGCAAATCAAATCCATCCAGGACGGGATGCTGCCCGCAGATGCCTACGACAAAGAGCGTGGCAACCACGACAACGGCACGCAGGCCTTGCTGAAGATGATTGGCAAGCTGTATACGGCGCTGACATCACAAAACGCCCAACTGGCGCTGGCCAACCAAACGCTGGAAGCGCGCGTGGCGCGCCGCACCAAAGAGCTGGAAGCAGCCAACACGCGCCTGAAAGCGCTGTCCAATACCGATGCTTTGCTGGGGATTGCCAACCGCGCGCACTTCAATGAGCGGCTGGAGCAAACCTGCGCCATGGCGCGGCGCAGTGGCCGACCGGTGGGCATGGTGCTGATTGATGTGGATTACTTCAAGCGCTACAACGACCGCTATGGGCACCTACAAGGTGATGCCTGCTTGCAGGCCGTGGCCAAGGCCATTCAAAGCGGCGCCCACCGCGAGACCGATCTGGTGGCGCGCTATGGCGGGGAAGAGTTTGCCGTGATTTTGCCGGACACCACCATGGAAGGCGCGATGGCCGTCGCACAGCGCATGGTCGATGCGGTGCAAGCGCTGGGGCTGGAGCATGAGAGCTCGCCCATCGCGAAGGTAGTAACCATCAGCGCGGGGGTGTTTAGCCAGGTGCCCACGGGTGCCGGCGCCAAATTGCTGGTGCGTGAGGCCGACGAGGCCCTGTACCGCGCCAAAAGTGCCGGGCGCAACTGCGCCATGCAGGCAGAAACGGCCGCCGCTGGCGAAGCCTATGCGCCCTGAGCAGTGCTGGTAGGGCTATCGGTGGGGCGTTGCCCAGGCTGGTGAGTGCTTGCGCAGGCAGGCGGTTCGCGCTGCGCTCCATCTGCAACGCTGCAATCCCCCATGCCTGACATGATGGGCTTGTGCTGATGACGTGGGCGTGTGCACAGCCGCCGTATGCGCATGCCCGCAAGGCGATGGAGGGCGTTAGGCCGCGCTGGCTGCGGCTTTTTGCCACAGGGCTTCCAGATTGGTGAAAGGCCATTGTGTGGGGTCTTCGCTTGCCACGATGCGTTCCTGGGGCAGTTTGTTCAGGTCCAGCAGCTTGGCAGGCTGCAGCATGCGCTGCGCGGTGATGTCATAAAACGCCACCACATGCGGGGTGGAGATGCTGTTTTCCGCAGGCGCGCAGACCACCCCCAGCAAGCCCGAGTGCAGGCGCACCAGACTGCCGATGGGATACAGGCCAATGGTTTTGACGAAGGTTTCGAAAATGTGCGCATCCAGGTGGGCGGGGCACCACTGCGCCATACGCTGCAGGGCCACACCTGGCGACCACCCTTGTTTGTACGGGCGGTTGGAGGTGATGGCGTCGTACACATCGCAAATGGCTGCCATGCGGGTAATGGGGCGCAGGTCTGGCGCGGACAGCCCATGGGGATAGCCTTTGCCGTCCATGCGCTCATGGTGGTGCAGGCAGGCTTCCAGCACCTCTTCGTCTTCCACCACGCCCTGCAGCATGACGTAGCCTTTGACCGGGTGCTGCTGCATGTGCTTGAACTCTTCGTCGGTCAAGGCACCAGGTTTGTTCAGAATTTCCAGGCGGGAATGTGACTTGCCCATGTCATGCAGCAGCCCGGCCATGCCGGCTTGCCGCACTTGCGCGGCATCCATGCCCATCTTGCGGGCCAGCGCCACCATCAGGCCGCACACGGCCACGCTGTGCATATAGGTGTAGTTGTCGGCGGTTTTCAGCCGGGCCACGCTGATGAGGGCATTCGGGTGGCGCTCCACCGAGTTGCATACGGCGCTGACCAGTGTGTCTGCTGTATTCAGGTCCACGGCCTGACCCATGCGTGCTTCGCTGAACATGTGCAGCACGGCGTCGCGCGCCTCCTCGCACAGGGCGGCGGCACGCTGCAACTCCTGCCCCAGCGTTGCCGGGGTGGTGTCGTATGTGAAGGCTGCAGGGGGCGTGCTGGCAGTGCTGCTGTCGGGCACATCTAGCCCACGGCTGGTGTCAATCCACACCTCTTGCACGGCCCCGGCGCGCAGCTTGTTCAGAATTACCGGTTTGTCGACGATAAACGAGGTGCGCCAGAAATCATGCGACAGCCATGATCCACACAGGTCGTGGACATACATACCGATCTGCAGATGCTCTATAGGAATTTTTTTCAGCATAAATGCGCGCTTGACAGGGAAAGCAACGTTTAGAAACGTCTTGGCGCATGTTAGCCTTTTCGCCGCCGACAGGTGTTTTGCAACCCTCAAAGATTCATGCCGTCCTCAACCTCTCCCTCTGCCAAAAAGGCTGCGCCCAGTCCCGCTCAGCAAACCATGCACAAGCTGGGGCTGGTGCGGGACATCGACTTGGTGCTGCATTTGCCGCTGCGCTATGAGGACGAAACCAAGATCACCTTGCTGCGCAATGCCCGCGATGGCGACACGGTGCAAATCGAAGCCACGGTGACGCAGTGTGAGGTGCAGTTGCGCCCACGCCGCATGCTGAAGGTGACCGTGGACGATGGCACAGGCACCTGCGTGCTGACGTTTTTCAGCTTTTACCCATCGCAGCAAAAGACCATGGCGGTGGGGACACAGCTGCGCATTCGTGGCGAAATCAAAGGCGGCTTTTGGGGGCGGCAGATGATGCACCCGGCCTTCAAAGTGGCTGGGGGAGAGCTGCCCCAGGCCTTGACGCCGGTCTACCCCACAGCGGCAGGGTTGCCGCAGCCGTACTTGCGCCGTGCCATTGCCAGCGCCATGCAGCGTGTGCAGTTGCCGGAAACCTTGCCACCAGATACCCCTCCGCCGGTGATGAACTATTGGGGTGAAAATGGGCTCCAGCCCTTGATGGGATTGCGCCAGGCGCTCGCTTTCTTGCACCACCCAACACCCGATGTGGCTTTGGCGACCCTGGAAGACCATTCCCACCCCGCGTGGCAGCGGCTTAAGGCTGAGGAGCTGCTGGCACAGCAGTTGTCGCAATACCAGGCCCGGCAAGAGCGCGCGGCATTGCGGGCCCCCGTGTTGCAAGTGCCTGTGGCAGAGGCGGGGCATTCGACACTGGTGGAGCAGTTTTTGCAGCAACTGCCGTTTGGATTGACGGGCGCGCAGCAGCGTGTGTGCCGTGAAATTGCCCAGGACATGGCACGCCCCATGCCCATGCACCGCTTGCTGCAAGGCGATGTGGGCTCGGGCAAAACCGTGGTGGCAGCCATGTCGGCCATGGTGTGCATTGCCTCGGGCTGGCAGTGTGCCTTGATGGCGCCCACCGAAATTCTGGCGGAGCAGCATTTCGCCAAACTGGTGGGCTGGCTGGAGCCGCTGCTGGAGCCTTTGGGCAAAAAAGTGGCCTGGCTGTCGGGGGCACAAAAAAAGAAAGAGCGTGCTGCCATGCTGGAGCTGGTGGCCAGTGGTGAAGCTGCCTTGGTGGTGGGCACGCACGCCGTTATCCAGGAGCAGGTGCGATTTCACAACCTGGCGCTGGCCGTGATTGATGAGCAGCACCGTTTTGGTGTGGCGCAGCGCCTGGCCTTGCGCCAGAAGCTGGCGCACCAGGGGCTGGAGCCGCATTTGCTGATGATGAGTGCCACGCCCATTCCCCGCACGCTGGCGATGAGCTATTACGCCGACCTGGATATCTCGGTGATCGACGAGCTACCGCCGGGCCGCACGCCCATCGTCACCAAGGTGATCTCCGACAGCCGCAAAGACGAAGTCATTGCCCGCATCGGTGCGCAGGTGGCCGCCGGTCGGCAGGTGTATTGGGTGTGTCCGCTGATCGAAGAGAGCGAGACGCTGGACTTGTCGAATGCCACGGCCACGCACACCGATCTGAGCGAGGCACTGCCCGGCGTGACAGTGGGCCTGCTGCACTCACGCATGCCACAGGCTGAGAAAAAGGCCGTGATGGAACTGTTCACGGCCGGCATCATGGGCGTGCTGGTGTCAACCACGGTGATTGAGGTGGGTGTGGATGTGCCCAATGCTTCACTCATGGTGATTGAGCACGCCGAGCGCTTTGGCCTGAGCCAGTTGCACCAGCTGCGTGGGCGGGTAGGGCGTGGGGCTGCTGCATCTGCCTGCGTGTTGCTGTATTCCGTCAACGACAACGGGCGCTTGTCCGATACCGGCAAGGAGCGCCTGCGCGCCATGGCTGAGACCAACGATGGCTTTGAAATCGCGCGGCGTGACCTGGAAATCCGTGGCCCCGGAGAGTTTTTGGGAGCGCGTCAATCGGGCGACGCTTTGCTGCGGTTTGCGGATTTGGACAAAGACATTGCTCTGCTGGAATGGGCCAAAGCGCTGGCGCCCCACATGCTCCAGCGCTATCCCCATTTGGCGCAGCAGCACATCCAGCGCTGGCTGGGGACCAAAGCAGAGTTCCTCAAGGCGTAGGACAAGCGCGGAAATGACCCATGCCCCAGCATGTGCATGCAGCGGATTCGGTACATTCGATTACACCCATGCAAAATAGCTGGTTGTTCACCGGTAGACATATTCAACATCCATGACGCTCACTGAACTGAAATACATTGTCGCCGTCGCGCGCGAAAAGCACTTTGGGCGTGCCGCAGAGGCTTGTTATGTCTCGCAACCCACGCTGTCGGTGGCTATCAAGAAGCTGGAAGAGGAACTGGACGTCAAGATTTTTGAGCGCAGTGCCGGGGAGGTGTCGGTGACGCCTTTGGGCGAATCCATTGTGCGTCAGGCGCAAAGCGTGCTGGAGCAGGCCGCGGAAATCAAAGAAATTGCCAAGCGTGGCAAGGACCCGTTGTCCGGCGTGCTGACCTTGGGTGTGATCTACACCATTGGCCCCTATTTGCTGCCGGAACTGGTGCGCCACTCCATCAAGATGACGCCCCAAATGCCGCTGATGCTGCAAGAGAACTTCACGGTCAAATTGCTCGAAATGCTGCGCACCGGTGAAATTGACTGCGCCATCCTGGCTGAGCCATTCCCCGATACGGGATTGGCGATGGCGCCGCTGTACGACGAGCCCTTCATGGCAGCGGTGCCCAACACCCACCCTTTGGCGCAGCAGGAGTCGGTGACAACCACCGAGCTGAAAAACGAAACCATGCTGCTGCTGGGCGCAGGGCATTGCTTCCGCGACCATGTGCTGGAAGTCTGTCCCGAGTTCGCCCGTTACGCGAGCAACGCCGAAGGCATTCGCCGCACATTTGAAGGCTCATCGCTGGAAACCATCAAACACATGGTGGCTGCGGGCATGGGCGTGACGTTGGTGCCGCGCCTGTCGGTGCCTGCGGATGCATTGACCACCCAGCGCCGCCGCACCTCGGATGACCCGCACATCCGTTATTTGCCAATTCGCAGCGAAGATGGCGTACCCACACCCAGCCGCCGGGTAGTGCTGGCCTGGCGTCGCAGTTTTACGCGTTATGAAGCGATTGCTGCATTGCGCAACGCCGTCTATGCCTGCGAGTTGACTGGGGTGCAGTTGCTCACCTGATTCAGCACCTTGGGTTGCTCAGCCCCTGAAACCATCGCGGCGGCCGACTGCAGTTTGAACGCAGGGTCATGCGCTACATTAGTTATTACGGCGTAACCATGTGATGCGCCAACTTGTTTGGCTGCATCGGTTTGTATGACTGAGGAGAAGTACTATGGCGAAAGAAGCGAAAAAGCAAACGGTCAAAATTGCACCCGCAGCAGCGGCCATGCCCATCAAAATTGGCATCAGCGCCAAAGACCGAGAGCTGATTGCGGAAGGTCTGTCGCGTCTGCTGGCAGACACGTACACACTCTATCTGACCACGCACAACTTCCACTGGAACGTGACCGGCCCCATGTTCAACACGCTGCACACCATGTTCATGGGGCAGTACACCGAACTGTGGAACGCCGTCGAT
Organism: Comamonas jiangduensis; assembly: GCF_030162955.1. Taxonomy (NCBI): domain Bacteria; kingdom Pseudomonadati; phylum Pseudomonadota; class Betaproteobacteria; order Burkholderiales; family Comamonadaceae; genus Comamonas; species Comamonas jiangduensis. The sequence goes on along the minus strand of NZ_JARXOV010000006.1, from coordinate 135,685 downwards.
CCTGTGGCCGAGCGTATTCGCTCGCTGGGCCACTTTGCGCCCGGCTCGTACGGTCAGTTCGGCAAGCTGACCAGCCTGCCCGATGTGCCCGCAACGCCGCCCAAGGCCAACGAGATGATCCGCATCTTGGTCGAAGGTAACGAAGCCGTGGCGCGCACGGCGCGTGAGCTGTTCCCGCTGGCCGACAAGGCCAACGACCAGCCTACGGCCGACCTGTTGACCCAGCGCCTGACCGTGCACGAGCAAAACGCCTGGATGCTGCGCTCCCTGCTGGAAGAATAAGCAGCCCGACTGTCCCGCGCGCTCTGAAGGCGCGGGCAGCTTCAGCCACCCACCACAACGCCCGCCGCCAGCGGGCGTTGTGCATTTCGCGCGACAATTTGCCCATGACCACTTCGACCACCCATTCCGCAGCCAGCGCTGCACTTCGCTCCAAGCTCGCGCTCTACCTGGACCTCATCCGCTGGAATCGTCCTGCTGGCTGGCTGGTGTTGGTGTGGCCAACCCTGGCGGCGCTGTGGGTGGCGGCTGAAGGTTTTCCGGGCTGGCATTTGCTGCTGGTGTTTGTGTCGGGCACGGTGCTGATGCGCAGTGCGGGCTGCACCATCAACGACATTGCAGACCGTGACTTTGACAAACATGTCAAGCGCACCACGCAGCGGCCCATCACCAGCGGGCAAATCAGCGTGAAAGAAGCTGCACTGGTGGGGCTGGTGCTGACCTTGGTGGCGTTTGCGCTGGTGCTGACCACGCGCTGGGAGGCTGTGGCCTGGTCGGTGCCTGCGGTGATGTTCACCATCCTCTATCCGTTTACCAAGCGGTTTTTTGCCATGCCGCAGGCCTTTTTGGGCATTGCATTTAACTTTGGCATCGTGATTGCTTTTGCCGCAGTGACGGGCGATGTCGGGGTTACGGCGTGGGTGCTGTGGCTGGCCAATATGTTCTTGGTACTGGCTTATGACACCGAATACGCGATGGTGGACCGCGATGACGATTTAAAAATTGGCATGAAAACTTCCGCCATCACGCTGGGCCGTTTTGATGTGCTGGGCATCATGGCCTTTTTTGTGCTGTGTCTGGGGCTGACCATTTTGGCTGTCTTGCCCTATGGCCTGGGCTGGCCTTTCTGGCTGGGCATGGCCCTGGCGACGGCGCAGGTGGTGTGGCACTTCACGCTGATCAAGGCGCGTACCCGCGAAGGCTGCTTTGTTGCCTTCAGCAAAAGTCACTACATTGGTATGACGATTTTTGCCGGAATTGCCCTGGGTTTTGCCCTGCGCTGAGGCGCTGCAGCAAAGGTACCTGAGCGCAGTGGCGCAGTTTTTTAGGGACGCAGGACGATGCAACGCAGACATTGGCTGGGCGCAGCGGCAGGGGCCACAGCGTTGGCGGCCACAGGAGCCAGCATGACCATCAGTCAGACATGGGATAGCGCGGCCGCGCAAGCGGGTATTACGGAGCTCAGGCCTTCGAGCCGCATGCCGGTGCTGTTTGTGGGGCATGGCAGCCCCATGAATGCGATAGAGGACAACGCTTACCGCCAAAGCTGGCAGCAGTTGGGCCAGAAGTTGCTGACCCAGGTGGAGCGCCCGCAACTGGTGTTGTGTATTTCTGCGCACTGGATCACGCAAGGCAAGGGCGCATGGCTGACCGGCATGGCGCAGCCCAGAACCATCCATGACTTTGGCGGTTTTCCGCATGCGCTGTTTGACCAGCAATACCCCGCACCGGGCGCGCCCGTCGTGGCCCGGCAGCTGGCAGCCGAGCTGCACCACCCGCATAACCAGCAGCCGCTGGGGGTGGACACCGACGAGTGGGGGCTGGACCACGGCACTTGGAGCGTGCTCAAGCCCATGTTTCCCGATGCCAGCATCCCCGTGGTGCAACTGAGCATCGACTACAGCCGCCCGCCTGCCGAACACTTTGCGCTGGGGCAGCAGCTGCACACGCTGCGCGAGCGTGGCGTGCTGATTGTGGGCAGTGGCAACGTGGTGCATAACCTGCGCGCCTTGCAGCGCACCCAGTCACCGTTGCAGGCGTATGACTGGGCCATCGAGTTTGACCAGATGGTGGCGGAGCATGTGGACCAGGGGAACTTGGCGGGGCTGAGCGACTTTCAGCAGATGGGGGCGGTGGCGCAAATGGCCCATCCCACGTACGACCATTATTTGCCGCTGCTGTATGCCGCAGGCGCGGTGGGCAAAGAAGAGCGTGCACAGCATTTCAACGCTGACTTTCAGATGGCAGCCATTTCGATGCGTTCGATGCTCTGGGGCGCTTGAGCCCATTCCCCGCAGGCCTGTACCAAGGTGCCGGCCACGGTCATGAAAAAGCCCTGCAGCGTTTGCTGGCAGGGCTTTCGTGATGCGGCAGATGGCTTACTTGCCGAACTCTGCGGCCAGTTCCTTGGCGCGGGTTTCGGCCTTGCGCAGCGCGGCGATGAAGTGCTGGGGCAGCCCAGCCTGCTGCATGTGGGTGATGGCCGCGTAGGTGGTGCCGCCCTTGCTGGTGACGCGCTCGCGCAGCACGCTGGCAGGTTCGTGCGAGCGGGCCGCCAGCTCCGAGGCGCCCTGGAAGGTGGCAATCGCCAGCTGGTAGGACTGCGCAGCGGTCAGCCCCATATCGACACCGGCTTGCGTCATGGCTTCCAGGAACAAAAACACATAGGCCGGGCCAGAGCCTGACAGCGCGGTCACCGCGTCCAGCTTGTCTTCAGCATCTACCCACACCAACTGGCCCGTGGTGCCAATCACGCGCTCGATCAGGGCTTGGCCTTCGGCGTCCACCTCGGGGCGGGCAAACAGCCCCGTCATGCCTTTGCCCACCAGCGCGGGCGTGTTGGGCATGGCGCGCACGATGCGGCCCGTGCCCAGCCACTGGGCAATGCTTTCGGTGGTGATGCCGGCGGCCACGCTCAGGTGCAGGGCGCTGGCGGTGTGGGGCGCTGCAGCGGTCGCCGCTTCTTTGAAGGTTTGGGGTTTGACGGCCCAGACCACCAGATCGTGGCCCGCCAATGCGGCGGTGGCGGCGGGCAGGGCGTCAATGCCGAACTTGGCCTGGAGGGCAGCGCGCGCGGCGTCGAATGGTTCGACCACGGTGATGCTGTCGGAGGGCAGGCCGCTGGCAATCAGGCCGCCGATGATGGCGCTGGCCATATTGCCGCCGCCAATGAAAGCGATGCGGGGTGAAGGTGCTTGGCTCATACAAATGCTTTCTAAAAATAAGAGCTGCTAGCGCTTGATTGGTAAGGATTTCAACGTGTTTTCTATCTAAAACTCTTTGAAATCCAGCGCTGGCAGCTCTTTTTAGGGGAGTGGTTGGGCTTATGGCGTGGTGGTCTGGCGCACGGCACGCTCCCAGCGCGCCATCAACTCATCGGCGCGGGCTTTGTCCATGGTAGGCACAAAGCGTCGCTCTGCCTTCCACAGCGACGACAGCTCTTCCGTGCTTTGGTAGACGCCGCTGGACAAACCAGCCAAGTAGGCCGCGCCCAGGGCGGTGGTCTCCACGCAGGCCGGGCGCACCACGGGAATGCCCAGCAAATCGGCCTGGAACTGCATCAGCAGGTTGTTCACGCAGGCGCCGCCGTCCACGCGCAACTCGCTCACCGCCGCGCCGCCGTTGGCGACCGCATCGCGGCTCATGGCCAGCAGCAGGGCAGCGCTCTGGTAGGCGATCGACTCCAGCGCCGCACGTGCAATGTGCGCCAGGGTGGTGCCGCGCGTCAGGCCGGTGATGGAGCCACGTGCATCGGGCTCCCAATACGGCGCGCCCAGACCGGTGAAGGCTGGCACCAGCATGACGCCACCGCTGTCAGGCACGCTCTCGGCCAGTTGCTGCACCTGGCCGCTGTGTTCAATCGCCTGCAGGCCGTCGCGCAGCCACTGCACCACGGCGCCACCGACGAACACGCTGCCTTCCAGCGCAAACTGGGGCGTGGCGCTGGGCTGGGCGGCGCTGGTGGTCAGCAGGCCGTTGGCCGAGGTCTGGAATTGGCCGCCGGTGTGCATCAGCATGAAGCAGCCCGTGCCATAGGTGTTCTTGGCCATGCCCGCTTTGAAGCAGGCCTGACCAAACAGCGCGCTTTGCTGGTCGCCGGCCACGCCGCCGATGGTGATGGGGCCACCCAGCACGTCCTCGGCCGTGCGGCCAAAGTCGGCGGCCGAAGGCAGCACCTCGGGCATCAGGCTGGCGGGAATGTGCAGCAGGGCCAGCAGGTCGGCATCCCACTGGTTGGTGTGCACGTTAAACAGCATGGTGCGGCTGGCGTTGCTGACGTCGGTGACGTGGCGCTGCCCGCCAGTGAGCTGCCAGATCAGCCAGCTGTCCACGGTGCCAAAGGCCAGCTCGCCACGCTCGGCGGCTTCGCGCGCGCCGGGCACGTGGTCCAGCAGCCACTGCAGCTTGGTGCCTGAGAAGTAGGCATCGATGCGCAGGCCGGTTTTCTGCAGGATGGTGTCGCTGTGGCCGGCTTCACGCAGCTGCTGGCAGGTGGGTTCGGCGCGGCGGTCTTGCCAGACGATGCCGTGGTGGATGGGCTGGCCCGTCTTGCGGTTCCAGACGATGGTGGTTTCGCGCTGGTTGGTGATGCCCACGCTGCGGATGTCGCTCGCCTTGAGCCCAGCCTTGGCCAGTGCGTCGCGCGCCGTGCCCAGCTGCGTGCGCCAGATTTCGTGGGGGTTGTGCTCTACCCAGCCGGGGCGAGGGTAGATCTGGGGCAGCTCCTGCTGGGCGGAGGCGACGATGCGGCCTTGCGTGTCAAACACGATGGCGCGGGAGCTGGAGGTGCCTTGGTCCAAGGCGAGCAGGTAGTTGGTCATAGGAGGTCTTGTGCAATCACAAATTCAAGACAAAGCGTGTCGGTGACTTGGCGCGCAGCAGCGGTTTACTCGGCCACCACGCACTGCACTTCGGCCTCTTGCAGCAGATGGGCAAAAGGCTCGGGAGGGGGAGTGTCCGTAAACAGGCGGTCAATCTGCGCAAGACTGGCCAGCTCCACCATGGCTTGGCGGCTGAATTTGCTGTGGTCAGCGGCCAGCCAGACTTCACGGGACTGCTGAATGATGGTTTGAGCCACTTTCACCTCGCGCAGGTCGTAGTCACGCAAGGTGCCATCGGACTCAATGGCCGAGATGCCAATGATGGCAATGTCAACCTTGAACTGGCGCATAAAGTCCACGGCCGCTTCGCCGATGATGCCGCGGTCACGCGTGCGCACCACGCCGCCCGCCACAATCACTTCGCAGTCGGCATTGCTGCTCAAAATCGCAGCCACGTTCAGGTTGTTGGTGATAACGCGCAGGCCTCGGTGGTGCAGCAGGGCTTTGGCGATGGCCTCGGTGGTGGTGCCAATATTCAAAATCAGCGAGCAGCCATTCGGAATGGCTTGGGCAACGGCTTTGGCAATGCGCGCTTTGCCGTCAGCGTTGAGCGTTTCGCGGCGTGTGTGCGCGAGATTCTCTACCGTGGCACTGGGGACGCGCACGCCGCCATGAAAACGCACCAGCAATCCTGCTGCGGCGAGCTTTTGTACATCGCGGCGCACGGTTTGCAGCGTCACCCCCAAGGTGTCTGCCAGCTGCTCCACAGTGGCCGATTGCAAATTGCGTACTTCTTCCAGTAATTGCAGCTGGCGGGGGTTGTTGTTGCTATTCACAGAGTGCCCAGAGTGAAAAAGAGAAGGTGAATGATCGTAAAACCGAAATCAAAATAATGGAAATCGAAAAAAACCAATCACAAACGAACAAAAAAGATGACAATGTATGCTAGTGCTGGCATTAGCTTGCTGGCAACACGGCATAGCCTTGCGCTGACGCGCACTGTGCCAACTATTGACTACCCTCAGACACTTGCCCTGTCCTGAAGCACTATGACGATTGCCACTACGCCTTTGACCACAGATCGCGCCGAGTTGTTGGCCCGTTTGTCCCAGTCTGAAACTTACGACCTGCTCATTATCGGCGGTGGAGCCACCGGTTTGGGCACCGCAGTGGATGCCGCCGCACGCGGCTTCAAAGTGTGCGTGCTGGAGTCGCATGACTTTGCCAAGGGCACCTCCTCGCGCGCCACCAAGCTGGTGCACGGAGGTGTGCGATATCTGGCGCAGGGCAACGTCGCGCTGGTGCGCGAAGCGCTGCATGAGCGCACTACGCTGCTGAACAACGCGCCGCACCTGGCGCAGCCGCTGGCTTTTGTGATGCCGTCGTACAAACTGCTGGATACGCCTTTCTATGGCGCGGGCCTGAAGATGTACGACGCATTGGCCGGCAAAGATGGCCTGGGGCGCACCGAATTTCTGAGCAAGGACAAGACTTTGCGGCTGCTGCCGACGGTGCGTACCGACCACCTCAAGGGTGGCGTGAAGTACTGGGATGGACAGTTTGACGATGCCCGTTTGGCTTTGGTGCTGGCGCGCACCGCAGCGGCCAAGGGCGCGCTGCTGGTCAATTACTGCCCTGCCAAGGAGCTGCTGCATACCGATGGCAAAGTCTCTGGCGTGGTCTGCGAAGACGCAGAAACCGGCACCCGCTACGAAGTCCATGCCAAGTGTGTCGTCAACGCTACTGGCCCTTGGGTGGACTTGTTCCGCCAGCAAGATGCGCAACTGCTGGGCAAGCCCGTCAAGCCCATGGTGGCGCCCAGCCAGGGTGTGCACGTGGTGGTGGATCGTGAGTTTCTGCCCACTGACCATGCGCTGCTGGTGCCCAAGACAGCCGATGGCCGCGTGCTGTTTGCCGTGCCATGGCTGGGTAAAGTCATTCTTGGCACCACCGACACCCCCCGCCACGACCTGGCGCGCGAACCCCAGGCGTTTGAGGAAGAGATTGAATTCATCCTCAAGGAAGCGGGCAACTACCTGTGCCGCCGCCCCACGCGCGCCGATGTGCGCAGCATCTGGGTGGGCATGCGTCCCCTGGTCAAGCCTCAAGACGATGATGGCGAGAACACCAAGAAAATCAGCCGTGAACACACGGTGATGACCAGCAAGTCGGGCCTCGTCACCGTCACGGGTGGCAAGTGGACCACTTACCGCGCCATGGCCGAAGATGTGCTGCAAGAGTGCTTTGAGCAGCGCCTGCTGCCCGCGCGTGCAGGGGGTGTGACCGTGCACATGCCGCTGGTGGGAGCGCCCAAACCTGCGCAGGTCAAGCATCGCCTGAACGCCGCGCAAGGCGAGCACATCTACGGCACCGAAGCTGCGGCGGTGCACAGCCTGCCCGGGTCCGACAAGTTGCTGGCCGAAGGCTTGAGCGAGGCCATGGTGCGCTTTGCAGCGCGCTATGAATATGCACGTACGGTAGAAGATGTGCTGGCACGCCGCAGCCGCCTGCTGTTTCTGGATGCGCGCGTGGCCGCCAGCGTGGCGCCCCGCGTGGCAGAAATCCTGGCGCAAGAGCTGCCCGGCGTCGATGTCAAACTGCCCGACTTCTTGGCGCTGGCGCAGCAATATCTGCTGACTCCCGCCTAAATTCGAGGGCATGGGTGCAACGAACAAGCGCTAGACACTTCGGAAAAAGAAGCTGTCAGCGCTTGTTTAATAGTACATTTAAATAAAAAATTGTTTGAAATCAAGGTGCAGTCTGCGTAAGTAGCTATCCTTTTAGATGTCCGTGAAGGCTTTGACGCATCCCTTGCGAGGTGTGGTGGTTTTTGTGGGCTAAGCAGTTGACGCGCAAGGAAATTCTTGCGATAATCTTCCTCTTCACGTGTAAAAGCGTGGAACTATCTGCCCAGCGGGAAGCCTTTTGGAATGGTCCAGAAGGTGGACGACGGGCCCAAGACTGACCGGCTGCTTGTTCGGCCCTTGAGAAGTTCTCTGGGGCTGTCCGTGTCTGCTGGAGCAAGTTGGGAATATTGAAATGATCCAAACAGAATCTCGTTTAGAGGTTGCCGATAACACGGGCGCGAAGTCTGTTCAGTGCATTAAGGTACTGGGCGGTTCTCATCGTCGCTACGCTAGCGTTGGCGACATCATCAAAGTGAGCATCAAAGAAGCCGCTCCCCGTGGCCGCGTCAAAAAAGGCGAGGTTTACAGCGCAGTGGTAGTTCGTACAGCCAAGGGCATCCGCCGTGGCGACGGCTCTTTGGTGAAGTTCGATGGCAACGCTGCCGTTCTGCTGAACGCAAAGCTGGAGCCTATCGGCACTCGTATTTTTGGCCCTGTGACACGTGAACTGCGTACTGAAAAGTTCATGAAGATCGTGTCCCTGGCACCTGAAGTTCTCTAAGGAAGCACCATGAACAAGATTCGCAAGGGCGACAAAGTCATCGTGCTGACCGGCCGTGACAAGGGTAAGCAAGGCGTAGTTGCTTCGCGCAAGGATGATTCGCACCTGGTGATCGAAGGCGTGAACCTGGTGAAGAAGCACGTCAAGCCAAACCCCATGAAGGGCACCACCGGCGGTATCGTGGAAAAGGCTATGCCTATCCACCAATCCAACGTGGCTATCTTCAATGCAGCGACTGGCAAGGCTGATCGCGTGGGCATCAAGGTGAACGCCGACGGTACACGTGTTCGCGTGTTCAAGTCCAATGGCGCTGAAATCACCGCCTAAGGAGTAACACATGGCACGTTTGCAAAAACTGTATCGCGAAAAAATCGCGGCAGAACTGAAAGAAAAGTTCGGCTACACCTCCGCTATGGAAGTGCCCCGTCTGACCAAGATCACCCTGAACATGGGTGTGAGCGAAGCCGTGGCTGACAAGAAGGTGATGGACAACGCTGTGGCTGACCTGACCAAGATTGCTGGTCAAAAGCCCGTGGTGACCAAGGCCAAGAAGGCTATCGCTGGTTTCAAGATCCGTGAAGGTCAAGCAATTGGCTGCATGGTGACCCTGCGTGGCGTTCAAATGTACGAATTCCTGGACCGTTTCGTCACCGTGGCTCTGCCTCGCGTGCGTGACTTCCGTGGTATTTCGGGTCGCTCGTTCGACGGCCGCGGCAACTACAACGTTGGCGTTAAAGAACAGATCATCTTCCCTGAAATCGAATACGACAAAGTGGATGCTCTGCGTGGTCTGAACATCAGCATCACGACAACGGCGAAGAACGACGAAGAGTGCAAGGCACTGCTCGCAGCGTTCAAATTCCCCTTCAAGAACTGAGGTAGCGCATGGCTAAGAAAGCTTTGATCGAGCGCGAACTGAAGCGCGAAAAACTGGCTGCGAAGTACGCTGCCAAGTACGCTGAATTGAAGGCAATCGCCGGTGACGCTAAGCGTTCCGACGAAGAGCGTGATGCAGCCCGTCTGGGTCTGCAAAAGCTGCCCCGTAATGCCAACCCCACTCGCCAACGTAACCGTTGCGAAATCACAGGTCGTCCACGTGGCACATTCCGTCAATTCGGTCTGGGTCGCGCAAAGATCCGTGAATTGGCCTTTGCTGGTGACATCCCCGGTGTCACCAAGGCTAGCTGGTAAGCAAGCAGGAGAGATACAAGATGAGCATGAGTGATCCTATCGCCGACTTGCTGACCCGTATTCGCAACGCCCAAATGGTGTCCAAAGCCACCGTGTCGGTTCCTTCCTCTAAGGTGAAGGTTGCCATCGCACAAGTGCTGAAGGACGAGGGCTATGTTGACGGTTTTGAAGTCAAGACCGAAGACGGCAAGTCTGAACTCGTTATTACCCTGAAGTACTACGCCGGTCGCCCTGTGATCGAGCGTATCGAACGTGTAAGCCGTCCTGGCCTGCGCGTGTACAAGGGCAGCAACGCAATTCCTCAAGTCCAAAACGGCTTGGGTGTGGCCATTGTTACCACTCCTAAGGGTGTGATGACAGATCGCAAAGCACGTGCTACCGGCGTCGGTGGCGAAGTGCTGTGCTATGTGGCCTAACGGACATTAAGGAGAAATACTGAAATGTCTCGCGTAGCAAAAGCAAATGTGACCATCCCCGCTGGCGTGGATGTGTCTTTGACTGCTGACACCATCAAGGTGAAGGGCAAGGGCGGTGAACTGTCTTTGGCTCTGAACGCTTTGGTAGCAATCAGCAACAACGACGGCAAACTGTCGTTCGCACCTGTTAACGATTCCCGTGATGCTGATGCACTGGCCGGTACTTTCCGCCAGCTCGTCAACAACATGGTGAAGGGTGTAACCGAAGGCTTTGAAAAGAAGCTGAGCCTGATTGGCGTGGGTTACAAGGCCGCTGTGCAGGGCGCTAAGCTGAACTTGAACGTGGGCTTCTCGCACCCTGTGCACTTTGAAGCCCCTCAAGGCATCACCATCACTACCCCCACTCCAACTGAAGTTGTGATCAAGGGCGCAGACCGCCAAGTGGTAGGTCAGCTGGCCGCTGAGATTCGCGCCGTTCGTCCTCCCGAGCCTTACAAGGGCAAGGGCATCCGCTATGTGGATGAGAAGGTCGTGATCAAAGAGACCAAGAAGAAGTAAGGAGCTGCAATATGTTGACCAAGAAAGAGCAGCGTCTGCGTCGTGCACGCCAAACACGTATCCGCATTGCACAGCAAGGCGTGGCGCGTTTGAGTGTGAACCGCACGAACCTCCACATCTACGCCAGCGTCTTCTCCGAAGATGGCACCAAGGTGTTGGCCACAGCTTCGACAGCCGAAGCTGCTGTGCGCGCACAACTGGGCGCCGCAGGCAAGGGTGGCAACGTGGCTGCCGCTACACAAATCGGCAAGCTGATTGCCGAGCGTGCTAAGGCTGCCGGCGTTGAGAAAGTGGCTTTCGATCGCGCTGGTTTTGCATACCACGGCCGCGTGAAGGCTTTGGCAGAAGCCGCTCGCGAAGCGGGCCTGCAGTTCTAAGCGGAGCGGACAAAAATGGCAAAGTTTTCCCCCAAAGTGCAAGACGAAGGTCGTGACGACGGTCTGCGCGAAAAAATGATTGCGGTAAACCGCGTCACCAAGGTTGTGAAGGGTGGTCGTATTCTCGGCTTCGCAGCACTGACCGTAGTTGGCGACGGTGATGGCCGCATTGGCATGGGCAAAGGTAAGTCCAAGGAAGTACCTGTGGCCGTGCAAAAGGGCATGGAAGAGTCCCGTCGCAACATGATGAAGGTGTCGCTCAAGAGCGGCTCCATCCACCACTCTGTGATGGGTCATCATGGTGCAGCCCGCGTGGAACTGCACCCAGCTCCCAAGGGTACCGGTATCATCGCCGGCGGCCCCATGCGCGCTGTATTCGAAGTCGTTGGTATTACCGACATCGTGGCCAAGAGCCACGGTTCTTCGAATCCTTACAACATGGTTCGCGCCACACTCGATGCTTTGAAGAATTCCACAACCCCTTCGGAAGTGGCTGCAAAGCGCGGCAAGTCGGTTGAAGACATCTTCACCGCCTGATCGGAGTCCAGCACATGACAACACAACAAACTGTCAAAATTCAGCTGGTTCGTAGCCCCATTGGCACCAAAGAGTCGCACCGTGCGACTGTGCGTGGCCTGGGTCTGCGTAAGCTGAATAGCGTCAGCGAACTGCAGGACACACCTGAAGTACGCGGCATGATCAACAAAATCGCCTACTTGGTGAAGGTTCTGTGAAAGGATTGATGATGGAACTCAATAGCATCAAGCCAGCAGCAGGCGCCAAGCATGCTCCACGTCGCGTGGGTCGTGGTATCGGTTCTGGTCTGGGTAAGACCGCCGGCCGTGGTCACAAGGGTCAAAAATCGCGTTCGGGTGGCTACCACAAGGTAGGCTTCGAAGGCGGTCAAATGCCTTTGCAACGTCGCTTGCCTAAGCGTGGCTTCAAGTCCATGACTCTGAAGTTCAACGCCGAAGTGACTTTGGCTGCTTTGGAGCAACTGGGTCTGGCGGAAGTCGACGTCGCAGCACTGAAGCAAGCAGGTCTGGTAGCTTCCAACGCCCTGGTGGTGAAGGTTATCAAGAGCGGTGAGTTGACCAAGGCTGTAAAGCTGAACGGCATTGGTGCCACAGCTGGCGCCAAGGCTGCCATCGAAGCTGCCGGTGGCAGCATCGCCTGATTAAGTTCTGAAAGAGACATCCGTGGCTACTAGCGCAGCTCAAATTGCAAAAACCGGCAAGTTTGGTGACTTGCGTCGCCGACTGGTTTTTCTGTTGCTTGCGCTGGTCGTATACCGCATCGGGGCCCATATCCCCGTGCCCGGCATCGACCCAGCGCAGCTGCAGCAGCTGTTCAATGGCCAGCAGGGCATTCTCAACCTGTTCAATATGTTCTCGGGTGGAGCGCTTTCGCGCTTCACAGTGTTCGCACTGGGGATCATGCCGTACATTTCGGCATCGATCATCATGCAGCTAATGACGTATGTCGTTCCTACATTTGAACAACTGAAGAAGGAAGGTGAGGCGGGGCGTCGCAAGATTACCCAATACACCCGCTACGGCACTTTAGCCTTGGCACTTTTCCAGTCGTTGGGTATTGCCGTGGCTTTGGAAAGCTCTCCAGGACTGGTGCTGGATCCAGGTTTCGGCTTCCGCATGACTGCGGTGGTGAGCCTGACTGCTGGCACCATGTTCCTGATGTGGCTGGGCGAACAGATTACTGAACGTGGTCTGGGCAACGGCATCTCCATCCTGATCTTTGCTGGTATTGCCGCAGGCTTGCCCAGCTCGATTGGTGGACTGCTGGAGCTGGTTCGTACCGGTGCCATGAGCATCCTGGCTGCGATCTTCATTGTCCTCGTTGTGGCAGCCGTGACGTATTTCGTCGTGTTTGTCGAGCGTGGTCAACGTAAGATCTTGGTGAATTACGCGCGCCGCCAAGTTGGCAACAAGGTGTACGGTGGTCAGTCTTCGCACTTGCCACTGAAGTTGAACATGGCGGGTGTAATCCCTCCCATCTTCGCTTCGTCGATCATCTTGCTACCAGCAACCGTGGTGAATTGGTTCAGTGCAGGGGAATCCATGCGCTGGTTGAAGGACATTGCAGCGACGCTGACCCCAGGTCAGCCGATTTATGTGATGCTCTACGCCGCCGCAATCATTTTCTTCTGTTTCTTCTATACAGCACTCGTGTTCAATAGCCGCGAGACAGCTGATAATCTGAAGAAAAGTGGTGCTTTCATCCCAGGCATTCGTCCCGGTGACCAGACTGCCCGCTACATTGACAAGATTCTGGTGCGTTTGACACTGGCTGGCGCCGTCTACATCACATTCGTGTGTTTGTTGCCAGAGTTTCTGATCCTGAAGTACAACGTTCCGTTTTACTTTGGTGGGACATCGCTACTAATTATTGTGGTGGTGACTATGGACTTCATGGCGCAAGTGCAGAACTACATGATGTCGCAGCAGTATGAGTCCCTTCTCAAGAAGGCTAACTTCAAGGCATCAGGTCACTGAGATATGAAGGCCATTCCTTTTGGGTAAAACCAGAAGGAATCCAACAACAGCAAGTATGAGTGCTCTACATTTTTTCGCGGTCACAGGCAGTGCCCAGGTCGAAAAAGTGAATACGGATGCAAAGTTTTAGGAGAATGAAATGAGAGTTTCGGCTTCGGTCAAGAAAATCTGCCGCAACTGCAAGATCATCCGCCGCAAAGGTGTGGTGCGCGTGATCTGCACAGACCAGCGTCATAAGCAGCGCCAGGGCTGATTGAAAGTATTAGAGGACTAATATGGCACGTATTGCTGGTATTAACATCCCGCCCCACAAGCATGCTGAAATCGGCCTGACCGCCATTTACGGCATCGGTCGTACGACTGCTCGCAAGATCTGCGAAGCTTGCGGTATCGAGTACTCCAAGAAGGTTAAAGACCTGACTGATGCTGATCTGGAAAAGATCCGTGACCAGTTGAACGGCATGACCTTGGAAGGCGATCTGCGTCGCGAAACCACCATGAACATCAAGCGTTTGATGGACATTGGTTGCTACCGCGGTTTCCGTCATCGTCGTGGTCTGCCTATGCGCGGTCAACGTACACGCACCAATGCCCGTACTCGCAAGGGTCCTCGCAAAGGCGCAGCGGCACTGAAGAAATAAGGGATTGAGAGATCACTATGGCTAAGGCACAAAACAACGCTGCTGCGCGTGTACGTAAGAAAGTTCGTAAGAACATTTCTGACGGTATTGCACACGTGCACGCTTCGTTCAACAACACGATCATCACCATTACCGACCGTCAGGGCAATGCTCTGTCGTGGGCTTCCTCGGGTGGCCAGGGCTTCAAGGGTTCGCGCAAGTCGACTCCTTTCGCAGCCCAGGTTGCATCGGAAGTGGCAGGTCGTGCTGCTATCGAACAGGGCATCAAGAACCTGGACGTAGAAATCAAGGGTCCCGGTCCTGGCCGCGAATCCTCGGTTCGCGCCTTGGGTGCTCTGGGTATCCGTATCACTTCCATCGCGGACGTGACGCCGGTACCACATAACGGCTGCCGCCCTCAAAAGCGTCGTCGTATTTAATTTTTGTAAGCCCACCGCCACCCGGGTTGTTTTTGGCACCCCGGGTGGCTCCCGTGTGTAAGCACGGTAGATGAATCAAAGGAAACTCAAGTGGCACGTTATATCGGTCCTAAGGCCAAACTCTCCCGCCGTGAAGGCACCGACCTGTTCCTGAAGAGCGCTCGTCGCTCGATCGCGGACAAGGCCAAGTTCGACACCAAGCCCGGCCAGCACGGTCGCACATCCGGTCAGCGTACGTCTGACTACGGTCTGCAACTGCGTGAAAAGCAGAAGGTCAAGCGCATGTACGGCGTGCTGGAAAAGCAATTCCGTCGTTACTTCGAAGCTGCTGACCAGAAGAAGGGCAACACCGGTGCGAACCTGCTGGGTCTGCTGGAAACTCGTCTGGACAACGTGGTCTACCGCATGGGCTTTGGCTCTACACGTGCTGAAGCGCGTCAGATGGTATCCCACAAGGCAATCACTGTGAACGGCCAGTCCGTGAACATCCCCTCCTACCTGGTGAAGGCTGGTGACGTGATTGCTGTGCGTGAAAAGTCCAAGAAGCAAGCCCGTATTGTTGAAGCCCTGCAATTGGCTCAGCAAGTGGGCTTCCCCGCTTGGGTGGAAGTGAGCCTGGACAAGGCTGAAGGCACCTTCAAGCAAGTGCCTGACCGCGATCAATTCGCAGCCGACATCAACGAATCCCTGATCGTTGAGTTGTACTCGCGTTAATCGTAGTTTCGGTTGAGCGATCAACCATCCCGTTCCTAAACCGCGAGGCATCGCGGTTTAGGTGCTTCACCAGCCTTACCGGTGTAACGAGCCGGGGGTATTGAGAGGAAGTCTGCATGCAAACAAATCTGCTGAAACCCAAGACGATTAATGTTGAGCAGCTTGGCCACAACCGTGCCAAGGTGACGCTGGAGCCTTTTGAGCGTGGCTATGGCCATACGCTGGGTAACGCCCTGCGCCGCGTTTTGCTCTCGTCCATGGTGGGTCATGCAGCGACGGAAGTCACGATTGCTGGCGTGCTGCACGAGTACTCGTCCATCGATGGCGTGCAAGAAGATGTGGTGAACATCCTCCTGAACCTGAAGGGCGTGGTGTTCAAGCTGCACAACCGTGACGAAGTGACTCTGAGTCTGCGCAAGGATGGCGAAGGCGTAGTGACTGCGCGTGACATCCAGACTCCCCACGACGTTGAGATCATCAATCCTGACCACGTGATCGCCAACCTGTCGCAAGGCGGCAAGCTGGATATGCAAATCAAGGTGGAACAGGGCCGTGGCTATGTGCCAGGTAACGTACGCCGCTATGGTGACGAGTCGACCAAGTCGATCGGCCGTATCGTGTTGGACGCATCGTTCTCGCCCGTTCGTCGCGTGAGCTACACCGTGGAATCTGCACGTGTGGAACAGCGCACCGACTTGGACAAGCTGGTTGTCGAAATCGAAACCAACGGCGCTATCAACGCTGAAGACGCAGTGCGCGCATCCGCCAAGATCTTGGTGGAGCAACTGGCTGTGTTCGCTCAGTTGGATGGCGAGTTTGGCGAAGGTGGCATCTTGGGTGGTGGTAGCAACAGCCGCGCTAACGCTCAGACGTTCGATCCGATCTTGCTGCGTCCTGTGGATGAGCTGGAACTGACCGTACGCTCCGCCAACTGCCTGAAGGCAGAGAACATTTACTACATCGGTGATCTGATCCAGCGCACCGAGAATGAGTTGCTGAAGACGCCTAACTTGGGTCGCAAGTCGCTCAACGAAATCAAGGAAGTTTTGGCTTCCCGTGGTCTGACCTTGGGCATGAAGCTCGAAAACTGGCCACCAGCAGGCTTGGAAAAGCGTTAATTCGCTAGCCAAGCTATAATCGCTGGCTCTTGACCTGAGAAGGTTAGGAGCCAGTTATTTTTACACAAGTGCACCGAGCGGTACCTGATCCGGCCACTCGACCAAACTATCTGAAAAGGAAAGCACCATGCGTCACGGAAATGGCCTGCGTAAACTGAATCGTACTTCTTCGCACCGCAAGGCGATGCTGCAGAACATGATGAACTCTTTGATCGAACACGAAGCGATCAAGACCACCGTGCCTAAGGCCAAGGAACTGCGCCGCGTGATCGAGCCCATGATCACTCTGGCCAAGGTGGACACCGTGGCTAACCGCCGCTTGGCGTTCGACCGTCTGCGTGACCGCGACAGCGTCACCAAGTTGTTCAACGTGCTGGGCCCCCGCAACGCAAAGCGTCCTGGCGGCTACACACGCATCTTGAAGATGGGTTTCCGCGTGGGCGACAACGCTCCTATGGCGTTTGTTCAATTGGTGGAACAAACCGAAGAAACTCAAGCAGCAGAATAAATCTGTGCTATAATTTTTGAATACCGCGAGGTGGAGCAGTCTGGTAGCTCGTTGGGCTCATAACCCAAAGGTCGTTGGTTCAAATCCAGCCCTCGCAACCAAATCAAAAACCCTGTTGAAGCAATTCAACAGGGTTTTTTGTTGGCGAATTTTTGAATCATTCAAGCTGGGCTTGGCATTCATCCTCCTAGCGAATGAATACTGTGGCCCGTATGCGGGTTTCTTCTGGCTTTTGCAGCGCTGCACGCCAAGGGCGCGCTATAATTGATGCATATCGCGAGGTGGAGCAGTCTGGTAGCTCGTTGGGCTCATAACCCAAAGGTCGTTGGTTCAAATCCAGCCCTCGCAACCAAATTAAAAGCCCTGTTGAAGCAATTCGACAGGGCTTTTTTGTATGCTGCTTTAACTGTTTTAATAAAAATATAGAGCGCTTAGCGCTTGCCCCACAAGGCTTTCAATGCCAAAACCTATTGAAAACCTTGTAAATCAAGCGCTAGTAGCTCACGAAAATTCAAGTTCGCTGCGTCTGGCTCAAGGCCTTGCATTGCTCAGCAGCTTCTCCAGCACATCACGCAAGCCGAACATGGCCTGTTGAAAGCAGGAAATGTCGCGCTGCAGGCGTGCGGTAGGGACCAGCAGCATCAGGGCGTAAGGGCCGCGGTAGGTGTTGATGGCGACGGCAATCGCGCTGACGCCCAGCACCACATCATCCATATCTTGTGCAAAACCTTGTGCCCGCACCTGCGCCAGCTCTTGCAGCAGTGCTTGGGGTGTCGTGGTGTGGGGCTGCTCTTCGCGCGCCAGCCACTCCAATACGGTAGCGTCGTCCATGCGCGCCAGCAAAGCTTTGCCCGCTGCGGTGACGTGCAGCGGCGGTGCGATGCCAATTTGCGGCACCACGCGCAAAGGCTGCTCTCCCACAAAGGATTCGATGATGCGCAGCTTGTTCAGGTTGAGGCTGGCGAGGCACACCGTTTCCTGCAGTGACAGCGACAACTGCTCGGCATAAGGCTTGATGACGGACACCACATCGGCATTGCTTTGATAGAGCATTTGCCCCAGTGCGGGGCCCAAGCGAAAACCCGAAGCCCCTGCGGGCTCTACCAGGTGCTCTGCCGCCAGCGCATTGATGATGCGCTGCACGGTGGAGCGCGGTAAATCCACCGCGCTAGCAATGGCTGCCAGGCTCATGCCGCAGGGCAGGCCATGCGCGCTGAGGGTGCGCATGATTTTGCTGCTGCGCGCAATCACTTGGATGCCGCCGTGTTGGCGTTCATCCGCGTCGTCGACAGGGTGATCGGTCATGGGCTGTCTTTGTTCAGAAGTCGGAGGAATGGTCAAGTTCCGAGCTTATCGCCTTCGGTGCCAGCAGGGTTGAAAGAGGACAGTTGCATCGATTCTTAACCATATATTGATACACTGAACCGCAATGCAATACAAAGGACGGCGTTTTTGCCTGAAAACGCCGTCCTTTTGTCGTCTCAACCTATATCTGCCAGCAATTAGCTGGCGTTGGCAAGGAGTGTGATTTCATGAGCGTGAAGCTTTTCAATGCAGCGCGTACGGCATGGACCGTGGCGGCTGCGGCCATGTTGGTGGCCTGTGGCGATCCTGCGGGGCCGCAACCGGGCGCGCAAGGGCCAGCAGCCGTGGGTGTCTATACCGTGCAGGCGCAGGCCGTGGCATTGACCACCGAGCTGCCCGGCCGTGCAGTGGCTTCGCGCGTGGCGCAGGTGCGTCCGCAGACCAGCGGTATCGTGCAAAAGCGTTGGTTTGAAGAGGGCAGCATGGTCAAGCAAGGCCAGGCGCTCTACCAAATTGACCCGGCCACCATGAATGCGCAGTTGGCCAAAGCGCAGGCACAGTTGCTGAGTGCAGAAAACTTGGCCCGGCGCTATGAGGTGCTGCGTGCCAAAAATGCCATCAGTCAGCAGCAATACGACGATGCCATGAGCGCATGGCGCAATGCGCAGGCGGATGTAGAGCTGGCGCGTATCGATACCGTCTATGCCAAGGTGCTCTCGCCGATTGCAGGGCGAATTGGCCGCTCCCTCGTGACGGAAGGCGCACTGGTCACCCAGGGACAGTCGCAAGAAATGGCCACGGTACAGCAGCTGGACCCGATCCACATCGATATGCAGCAGTCCATGGCCGACATCCTGCGTTTGCAAGCAGAGAACGCTCAAAGCGGCGCCAAGGGCAATGCCAAGGTGCGCCTGGTTCTGGAAGACGGCAGCATTTATCCGCTGCAAGGCACGCTCCAATTCAGCGAAATGCAGGTGGATGAGAGCACAGGCTCTGTCACCTTGCGCGCGACGTTTGCCAACCCCGATGGGCTGCTGCGACCTGGCATGTTTGTGCGTGCACAGGTGCAAACCTCCACACGGGATGCTGCGCTGCTGGTGCCCCAGCAAGCCGTATGGCGCAATACCCAGGGCCAGGCCATGGTGTGGGCGGTGGGCGACGACAAGATCGCCAAGGCACGCCCTGTGAATGCAGTGCGAACCGTGGGCAATACATGGCTGGTCGAAGGCGGTTTGCAAGCCGGGGAGCAAGTGATTACCGAAGGCCTGCAAAAGCTGCGTGGCGAAATGCCTGTGAACCCGGTGCCAGCCCAGAATGTGGGCATCGTGACGGACTTGTACGCCCCTGCGCCTGCTGTAGCGCCTGCGGGCCAAGGCGCCTAAGGAAACGCCATGTCCAAGTTTTTTATCAACCGTCCCATTTTTGCGTGGGTGCTGGCGATGGTGGTGATGCTGGCAGGTGCCTTGGCCATCAAGGCTTTGCCCGTCAGCCAATACCCCGATGTGGCACCACCTGCGATTGCCATTTCGGTCACTTACCCCGGTGCTTCCGCCCAAACCGTGCAAGACACGGTGGTGCAGGTGATTGAGCAGCAGCTCAACGGGCTGGATAACCTGCGCTACATCACCTCGTCCAGTGAGTCGGACGGCTCCATGCAAATCGTGGTCACCTTTGAACAAGGCACCGACCCCGACATTGCCCAGGTGCAGGTGCAAAACAAGCTGAATCTGGCCACCCCCATGCTGCCGCAGGAAGTGCAGCAGCAAGGCATTCGTGTCGCCAAATACCAGATGAACTTCATGCTGGTGGCCGGCTTGGTGTCGGAAGACGGCGCCATGAACAGCGAAGACTTGGCGGACTACATTGCCTCCAACATCCAAGACCCGGTCTCGCGCACCAAGGGTGTGGGCGACTTCACCTTGTTCGGCTCGGCCTATGCCATGCGCATCTGGCTGGACCCGGCCAAGCTCAATGCCTACCAACTGACCCCCACTGATGTGATAGCTGCCGTCCAAGCCCAGAACGTGCAGGTCTCGGCAGGGTCTCTCGGCGGGCTGCCCACCCTCAATCACCAGGTGCAGTTGCAAGCTACGGTGCTGGGCAAAACGCGCATGAAGACGGCGGATGAATTCCGTGAAATCATGCTCAAGGTCAACCCCAATGGCGCGCAAGTGCGCCTCAAAGACGTGGCCGATGTAGCGCTGGGAGGCCAGTTCACGGCCATCTCCAGCAAGTACAACGGCCAGCCCTCTGCAGCTTTGGCATTGCGCTTGGCGACGGGTGCCAACGTGCTGGAGGCCGTAACCGCTGTGCGTGCCACGATTGCCAGCCTGGAGCCCAACTTCCCGCCTGGCGTGAAGGTGGTCTACCCGTATGACACTGCGCCGGTGGTGCAGGTGTCTATCGACTCGGTGGTGAGCACCCTGGTCGAAGCGATTGTGCTGGTGTTCCTGGTCATGCTGCTGTTTTTGCAGAGCGTGCGCGCCACCCTCATTCCTACGCTGGCCGTGCCCGTGGTGTTGCTGGGCACTTTCGGCGTGCTGCTGGCAGCGGGCTTTACCATCAACTTGCTGACCATGTTTGCCATGGTGCTGGCAATTGGCCTGTTGGTGGACGATGCGATTGTGGTGGTCGAAAACGTCGAACGCTTGATGCACGACGAGCACTTGTCCCCCAAGGAGGCCACCCTCAAATCCATGGGCCAGATCTCCGGCGCGCTGGTCGGTATTGGTGTGGTGATTTCCGCCGTTTTTGTGCCCATGGCGTTCATGGATGGCTCCACCGGTGTGATTTACCGCCAGTTCGCCATCACGATTGCGGTGGCTATGTCGCTGTCGGTGCTGGTGGCGTTGGTATTTACGCCCGCGCTGTGCGCCACCATCTTGAAAGCACCTGTGCCGGGCAAAAAGCCCGCCAAGTTTTTTGCATGGTTCAACCGTGTGTTCAACGCAGGTGCCAGCGGCTATGCGATTGGCGTGGAAGGCATCTTGAAGCGCAGCAAGTTCTTCTTGGTGATCTATGTGCTGCTGCTGGCCGCGCTGGTGGCCTTGTTTGCCCGCATTCCCACGGCCTTCTTGCCCGAAGAAGACCAGGGCACGATGTTTGTGCAAGTGCAACTGCCACCGAACGCCACCGCCGCGCGCACCGATCAGGTGCTGCAAGCCGTGACTCAGCATTTGCTGGAGAACGAGCAAGACACGGTCCACAGTGTCATGTCGGTGAACGGCTTTAACTTTGCGGGCCGTGGCCAAAACTCGGGTCTGCTGTTTGTGGAGCTGAAACCGTTTACCGAGCGCACCAGTGCACACCAGCACCTGAAGGCATTGCATGGCCGCACCTGGGGCTTTGTCAGTCAGTTGAACGATGCGATGGTCATCCCCGTCATTCCGCCGGCGATTGTGGAGCTGGGCAATGCCACGGGCTTTGACTTTTTCTTGCAAGACAACGGCGGTGTCGGCCACGAGGTGTTGATGCAGGCGCGCAACCAGCTGCTGGGCATGGCGGCGCAAACGCCGCAACTGGCGATGGTGCGCCCCAATGGCTTGTCGGATGAGCCGCAGTACCAAATCGAAATCGACGAGGAAAAGGCCCGTGCGCTCAAGCTGAGCCTGAGTGACATCAATGCCACCATGTCGATTGCCTGGGGATCGGCCTATATCAACGACTTTATTGACCGTGGCCGTGTGAAGAAGGTGTTCCTGCAAGGGCAGGCCGCATCGCGCGTGGGGCCGGACGACTTTGCCAAGTGGTTTGTGCGCAATAGCGACGGCAAGATGGTGCCCTTCAGCACCTTCGCCACGGGCAAGTGGGTGTACGGCCCGGCCAAGCTGGAACGCTACAACGGCGTCTCGGCGGTGCAAATCGTGGGGGGCACCGCGCCCGGCGTGAGCACGGGGGAGGCCATGAAGATCGTGGAAGGCCTGGCCCAGCAATTGCCTCCGGGTGTGGACTTGGTGTGGACGGGGCTGTCGTACGAAGAAATCAAGGCCGGCAACCAAAGCACGTGGATCATGGCGCTGTCCATGTTGATTGTGTTCCTGAGCTTGGCGGCTTTGTACGAGAGCTGGTCGATTCCCTTCTCGGTGATGCTGGTCGTACCCCTGGGTATTTTGGGCGCGGTGCTGGCAACGCTGGGCCGCGGGTTGACCAACGACGTGTTCTTTCAGATTGGCATGATTACCACCATGGGCTTGGCGGCCAAGAACGCCATCCTGATTGTGGAGTTTGCGCGGGAGCTGCATGAGCAAGAAGGCAAGCCATTGTTTGAAGCTGCCGTAGAAGCCGCCCGCCTGCGTCTGCGCCCCATCATCATGACCTCGATGGCCTTTGTGCTGGGCGTGGTGCCCCTGGCTTTGGCTACGGGCGCATCCAGCGGCAGCAAGCATTCGATTGGCACCAGCGTGGTGGGCGGTACCTTGGCGGGCACCTTCCTGGCCATCTTCTTTGTGCCTTTGTTCTTCTATGTGGTGGCCAGCGTAGTGGCGCGTTTTCGCAAAAGCCCACCTGCGGCTGTCGTAGCCACCCATGCCTCTGGCGAGGAGTCCCACGCATGAAATTGCACACCCTGACTGGCGCCTTGGCGCTGGCGGGGCTGTTGAGCGCCTGCTCCATGGCCCCGACCTATGAAACCCCCGCGGCCCCTGTCGCTGCAAACTGGACGGTGTCTGCAGGCACTCCAACTGCCAGCACCGATGCCACTGGCGTTGCGCCCGTGCAATGGCAAGCCTTCTTTGGCAATGCGCCACTGCGTGAAGTGATTGCGCTCACGCTGGAGCACAACCGCGATTTGCGCGCTGCCGCCTTGAATGTGCAGGCCTACCAGGCCCTGTACCGCATCCAAAAGGCCGACAGCGCACCCACCATCGGTGCGCAAGTGGCGGCCTCGCGCCAGCGCACACCGGCCGATGTGGCCCAGGCCCCCGATGCCGTCACCGCCAGCACCTACACCGGCGGCGTGGGGCTGGTGTCGTACGAGCTGGACTTGTTTGGCCGCGTGCAAAGCCTGAATGAGCAAGCCTTGCAGCAATATCTGGCGATGGACAGCACGCACAAGGCCACGCAGCTGAGTTTGGTGGCTGCTGTCGCCAGCGCATGGCTGACCTGGCAGGCCGACCAGCAAATGCTGGACGTGGTCAGCCGCACCCTGGCAGCCAATCACCAGGCACTGGAGCTGATCGTGGCGCAGGTTGACCACGGCATTGCCACCGACTTGCAGCGCCACCAGGCGCAAGCCGCCGTAGACAGCGCCCGTGCCCAGCTTGCCCAGCTCACCCGCGCTGTGGCGCAAGACCTGAACGCGCTGCAAACCTTGGTAGGCACGGAGTTGCCTGCGCATGTGCGCGATGCCGCCTTGCCTGCGCAAGATTGGCAGTTGGCCGATGTGCCGGTAGGCTTGCCCGCCCAGGTGCTGGCCCAGCGCCCCGACATCTTGGCGGCAGAGCAGCAGCTCAAAGCCGCCAACGCCCACATCGGTGCTGCGCGCGCAGCGTTTTTCCCCAGCATCTCGCTCACCGCCAGCGCAGGCGCGGCCAGCACGGAGTTGTCGGGCCTGTTCAAGGGCGGTGCGGGGGCATGGAGTTTTGCACCGCAAATCAACATTCCCTTGTTTGCGGGCGGCCGCCTGCAGGCCAGCTTGGACTACGCCACGCTGCAAAAAGATGTGCGTGTGGCGCAGTATGAAAAAGCCATCCAAACTGCCTTCCAGGAGGTGGCCGATGGTTTGGCGGCCCGCACCACCTACGTCGATCAGCGAGAGGCCAGCCAGCGTTTGGTGAAAACTTCTTCTCAGTACTTGGAACTGGCCCAGCTGCGCTATGACGCGGGCGTGGATGCCTATCTGACTGTGATTGATGCGCAGCGCAGCTTGCTGAGTGCCGAGCTGGGGGCGGTGCAAACGGCTTTGCAGCAGGCGCTGGCGCAGGTGTCGCTGTTTAAGGCCTTGGGTGGCGGAGTGCTGGAGCCAGCGCCTGCCGCGTGATGGGATGGTTGCGACGAACTGAAAACTTCTTTTCAGGTGTTGCAATCGAAGCCACTCCGGGCAGTGTTCTGGGGTGGCTTTTCTTTGAGAGGTATTTTTGGTATGTAACGCTTGTCGGGTAAGCGTTGCTAGCTATTTTTATTGTGATGGGAGTGGGGCGGCAGAGGCTGGAGCCGCACTTCGGCGGAACGCACTGCGCGCTTACAGCGCTGCGTTCCAACAGACCGCCGCAAACATGCGAGCTGTGCCACGCAGGTGGGGTGCGACGCTTATTAGCACCTGCCTTGGGGCCGTGCCCAGCGACCTTTCGGCTGCTTGGCGCAAGGCTTCAGCGCATTTCACCCAGTCTTGCGCCCAAGCAGCCATCCACATTGCTGCCTTATTGCGCCAGCAGCCAACCTCCAGCGGCGGTTAAAAGCACCACCAGAACAGGCGACAACCTTGCATGAACGAGGAGTGCAAACGCGAAGAGCGCCAAACCAAAGTCGGCTTTGGATTGAATCGCGCTGGTCCAAACGGGGTCATAGAGTGCGGCTGCCAAGATGCCGACGACAGCCGCGTTCACCCCAGCCATCGCTTGTTGCACGCTCACTCGCATGCGCAGAAACTCCCAGTAGGGAAGTGCGGCCATGACGAGCAAGAAGCCGGGCAGGAAGATGGCAAACAGCAACGTCAAACCACCTATCCAGCCGCCCATGGGGGCCGGCATGATGCTGCCTAAATACGCCGCAAACGTGAACAAGGGGCCGGGAACAGTTTGTGTCGCCCCGTAGCCTGCAAGAAACGCTTCATTCGAAACCAAGCCCGTTGGCACCACGCTGGCTTGTAGCAACGGTAGCACTACATGCCCCCCCCCAAACACCAAGGCACCGGCTTGGTAAAAATCGCTGAATGCCTGCACCACAGGTGAGCCCGTCATGGAGCTGATTGGCGGCAAGAGAAATAGCAGTGCGCTAAAAACGCCCAGCAGCAAGACACCCGTAGCCTTCCCCTTTGCATGCGGGTGATGCAGGGCTGGGGGCTGGGCATCCACACGCACCAGCTTTAGTCCGGCCACACCCCCAATGAGAATGGCGAGTATTTGGCCGAGCGATGAGGGCAGCGCAACAGCGATGAGGGTGGCGACCACCGCAATCCATGCACGAGTTTTGTCCGGGCACAAACTCTTGCTCATGCCCCAGACGGCTTGCGCAACGATGGCAACTGCGGCAATTTTGAGGCCATGGATTGCGCCTGATTGCGCCAGCGCCGCCCACTCGGAGATACCCAGCGCAAAAAGAATCAGTGCCACAGCAGAAGGCAAGGTGAAACCTATCCACGCAGCGATTGCACCCAGCCAGCCACGCTGCCCGAAGCCCAAGGCCATGCCGACTTGGCTGCTCGCTGGGCCAGGCAGGAACTGGCACAGCGCCACCAGGTCAGAGTAGCTTTTGTCGTCGAGCCATTTGCGCCGGCCTACGAACTCCTCGCGGAAATAGCCCAAATGGGCTGCAGGGCCGCCAAAAGAGGTGAGTCCAAGCTGGAAAAAAGCCAGAAGAACTTCAAGCACACTGGCTTTTTGACGGGTCGTTGGCGGTGAAGGAGTACGCATGGTGATGGATTGTCCATCCATACGCTGAAATCTAGGAAAGCCTGCTGCAGGCCATGGGCGGCCGTCCACTCTTCACGTTGCACACCACCTCAGGCGCTGATGGATGCGCTGCAAGGACATCCCCAAGCTGACACAATGGCGCCCCTTTGTTTGATAGGGCAGCTTTTAAAAAAGAAGCTGCTAGCGCTAGTCAAAGAAGGCTTTGAGATAGATAAGTATCTGAAAAGCTTATTTCACAAGCGTTGGCAGCTCTTGTTTTTGGTGCTGCCAGTGTAGAGAGTTTTCAGAATGCAGATGCTTCCCCAGACCACCTTGGGCATTGACTTTGGCACGTCCAACTCCGCCATGGCGTGGCGCGCAGCCGGGCAGACTGCGCAGTTGGTGCCCCTGGAAGGCAAGGCGGCTGCCATGCCCACGGCCTTGTTCTTCCACTACGAAGACCGCAGCACGCACTACGGGCGCGATGCCATGCAGCAGTATTTGGCGGGGGAAGAGGGGCGTTTGATGCGCTCGCTCAAAAGCCTGCTGGGCAGCAGCTTGCTGCAAGACAAAACCGCCGTGCACGGCAAGCTGGTGAGCTACCAAGACATCATTGCCATGTTCTTGCAGCATTTGGCGGCGCAAGCGCAGCAGCACATGGGCGGTCTGCCCGAGCGCGTGGTGCTGGGCCGCCCCGTGCATTTTGTCGACGGCAACCCCGAGCGCGACGCGCTGGCGCAGGCTTCGCTGGAAGCGGCGGCGCATACCGCAGGTTTCAAGGAAGTGGCTTTTCAGCTGGAGCCGATTGCGGCGGCGCTGGACTACGAGCAGCGCCTGAGCGCAGAAGCGTGCATTTTGGTGGTGGACATTGGCGGTGGTACGTCCGACTTCACCGTGGTGCGCTTGGGCCCGCAGCACGCGGGCAAGCGTGACCGCACGCAAGACATTCTGGCCACCACGGGCGTGCACATTGGCGGCACCGACTTTGACTACAAGCTGAACGTGGCCGAAGTGCAGCCCTTGCTGGGCTTGGGCCACCACGGCCCCAGCGGGCGTGAGGTACCTAGCCGTGTGTTTTATGACCTGTCCACCTGGCACCTGATTCAGTGGCTGTACACCGCCAAATCCATGCGCGAGGTGCAAGCCCTGCGCAGCGACTTTAGCGACCGCAACTTGCACGCCCGCCTGATGCGTGTGCTGGAAGCGCAGGCCGGGCACCGCCTGGCCGATGCGGTGGAGCAGGGCAAGATCACGGCATCAAGCACTGCTGCCGATGCACGGCTGGAGCTGGGCTGGATTCAAGCTGGTTTGGCCGCGCAAATCACTCCTGAAGGTTTGGCGCAGCACCTGCAAGCGCAATTGGCGGATGTGGTGCAGTGTGCGCAGGAATGTGTGGCGAACGCGGGGCTGCGCAAGGAGCAGATTACGACGCTGTATTTGACGGGGGGCTCGTCCGCGTTGCAGACGCTGCGCGATGCGCTGGCGGTGGCGTTCCCGGCTACGCCACAGGTGGCGGGGGACTTGTTTGGGGGCGTGGCCTCGGGCCTGGCTTACGCCTAAAACCATAGCTGCAAGCGCTTGATGGATAAGCGCTACAGGCTAAAAAGGCTTGAAGCCGTTTGGTGGGTTTCAAGCCTTTTTGGAGGGGTGATGTGTGGGCGTGTGGGCAGCGCCGGTTTGTCGCCCCGCCGGGCAAGACCCGGCCCCTGCAGTCCAAGGTGAAGCACAAGCCAGGAAGCCGCAAGGCTTAAGCGTCTTCGCCCTCACGCTTGATCTCCAGCGCCCGGTCATACAAGGTGTTGCGATTGCCGCCTGTAATCTCTGCGGTGAGCTTGACGGCCGTCTTGGTTGGCAACTCCGCCAGCAACAGCCGCAGCACCCGTTCGGCTTCGCCGTTTTCTTGCTGCACCTCCACCGGGTGCAAGACCACCACAAACTCGCCTTTGCTGCGGTTGGCTTCGGCATCCAACCAGGCCGCCACATCCACGGCGGCGTGCGTGGTGATTTGTTCAAATTGTTTGGTGATTTCGCGTGCCAGCGTGACCTTGCGCACACCCAGCACGGCCAAGGCTTTGGCCATTTCCTGGATGCGGTGGGGTGCCTCCAGCAGCACGGTGCAGCGCGGCTCCGCAGCCAGCTTGTGCACGGCAGCTTGGCGCTCGGCGCTCTTGGTGGGCAAGAAACCCGCAAACACAAAGCCGCCATCGGTGTGCCCGGGCGGCACACAGCCCGCCACGCTGATGGCACTGGTGATGCTGCTGGCACCGGGCAGCGGCATGGCGCGCAGGCCTGCTGCGGCCAAGGCCGCGCACAGGCGTGCGCCGGGGTCGCTGACGCCGGGGGTGCCCGCATCGCTCACATACGCAATGCGCTGGCCTTGTTGCAGGCGGGCAATGATGCCGGCTGCGGCCTCTGCCTCGTTGTGCTGGTGCACGGCCAGCAGCTGGTGGCCGGGGCGCTCCAGCCCATAGCTGCGCAACATGCCTTGGGTGTGGCGCGTGTCCTCGCAGGCAATCGCATCCACCATTTGCAGCACATGCAGGCTGCGCAGCGAGATATCAGCCAGATTGCCGATGGGCGTTGCCACCACATACAGCACACCTTGCGGATAATTTTGGGAGGCAGCCGCGTCGCGTGCTGCTGTCAATGCCGAAGCGAAAGAGGCGCTCAATGTTCTTCCTTGGGAAAAAGCCACAACCAGGCGTCAGCGGCACGACCACGGCACGTGGCCAAGCTGCTGAAGACCAAGCCTTGGCCTATCTGCAGGCGCGAGGCCTGCGTTTGCTTGCCCGCAATTATCGAACGCCCGGGCGCGGAGGGGGCGAGATCGACTTAATCCTGCAAGAAAGCAATGGCACGGTGGTGTTTGTGGAGGTGCGCAGCCGCAGCAGCACCGGCTTTGGCGGGGCGGGCGGCAGCATCAGCGCGGCCAAGCGCCAGCGTGTGGTGCTGGCAGCCCAGCATTGGCTGCTGCAGCATGGGGCAGGGCAGGCATGCCGCTTTGATGTCGTATTGCTGGATGGCGCGCAACTCGAGTGGCTGCCTGCCGCGTTTGATGCGGGGTGAGGGCTGGTGCCATGGGTTACAGCACGTTGCAGGAACTTTGCGGGCAGGATGCACACCTATGCAGTGTTAACCGAACGCTACAAAAATCGATAAGGCACGCAGGTATCATTCCTACCCCATGCTTGAGCAACAAATCCAACAACACTTCATAGACAGCGCAGACTTGAAATACCAGTCTGCGCAGTCACTGAGCTTGCCAATTTCTGCGGCGGTGCAGGCCTTGCTGGCGTGTATTACCGGCGGCGGAAAAATCTTGGCCTGCGGCTCTGGCGCCTCTGCCAGCCAAGCACAGATGTTTGCCAGCCTGTGTGTGAGTGGCTTTGAACGCGATCGCCCTGAGCTGGCGGCTGTGGCCCTGACGTCAGACAGCGGGTTCCTGGGCTCGCTATCGGGGGCAGCCAACTTGTCGAACCATTATGTGGCGCGGCAAGTGCGTGCTTTGGGGCAGGCCAGTGATGTGCTGCTGCTGATTTCGGTCAGTGGGCAAGAAAACAGCATGGTGGAGGCGGTGGATGCAGCCCATGAACGCGACATGATGGTGGTGGCGCTGACCGGCCACACCGGCGGTGCTTTGGCAGGCCGCATGCGCGAGACGGATGTGCTGATTTGTGTGCCGCATGAGCGTCCAGCACGCGTGCGCGAAGTGCACGATTTGGTGCTGAACTGCTTGTGCGACGGCGTGGACACCCAATTACTTGGCGAACAGGAGATGTAATGAAAGAGCAATGGCGTCGAACAGGTTGGGCCGTGGTGGCAGCCGCAACGCTGATGGGGGGCCTGACAGCGTGTGTGCCGTTGCTGGTAGGTGGGGGCGCAGTCACGACAGCGTTGGTGGCCTCGGACCGTCGCACTTCCGGCATGTACCTGGAAGACACACGCATTGAGCAAGCAGCAGCGTCGCAGATCCGTTCCGTGGTGAAGCAGGATGAACGCGTCAGCGTGACCAGTTTCAATCGCTTGGTGCTGCTCACGGGCGAAGTGCGCTCTGCGGCTGTGAAGGCTGAGATTGAGCGCGCGGTGGCAGGCGTGGAGAATGTGCGCAGCGTGGTCAACGAGCTGGAGGTGGTGCCGTTTATCTCTTCCATCACCCAGCGCAGCAAAGATACGTTCATCACCAGCAAGGTCAAGGCTAGCATTTTGGATGCCAAGGACTTGCAGGCCAACACCATCAAGGTAGTGACGGAGATGAATGTGGTGTATTTGATGGGGATTGTGACGCCCCGTGAAGCCAAGCGTGCGGCAGAAATTGCCCGCGGGGTGAACGATGTGCGCAAGGTGGTGCGGGTGTTTGAAAACGTCTCTGAAGAAGAGCTGGCGTCGTACCGCACACGCCAAGACGAGGCGCCTGTAGAGCAAGATCCTGCCGCGCAGAATTGATGACACTTGGTGTGCAAACCGCATAAAAAATCCCGGCACTGGCCGGGATTTTTTATGCGAAAGCTGCAGCTAAAGCCCTACATGATGCGGAAGTGCTCAGTGCCGGCTGCGAGGTCGATGTTGTGCGCACGCTTGCTGTGCAGCTTGATTTGCAGGCGCAAATCGTTGACGGAGTCTGCATTGCGTAGCGCGTCTTCGTACATGACCGCACCGCTTTCGTACAGGTCAAACAGCGACTGGTCAAAAGTCTGCATGCCCAGTTCACGGCTCTTTTTCATGATCTCCTTGATCTCCACCACATCACCCTTGGCAATCAGGTCCGAGATCAGCGGGGTGTTGAGCAATACCTCCAGCGCCGCCACGCGCCCTGTGCCGCCTTCTTTGGGCAAGAGACGCTGTGAAATCATGCCGCGCAGGTTGAGCGACAAGTCCATCAGCAGTTGTTCGCGGCGCTCTTCCGGGAAGAAGTTGACGATGCGGTCTAGCGCCTGGTTGGCATTGTTGGCGTGCAGCGTGGCCAGGCACAGGTGGCCGGTTTCGGAGAACACGATGGCGTGTTCCATGGTTTCGCGGTCGCGGATTTCGCCCATCAGGATTACGTCGGGCGCCTGGCGCAGCGAGTTCTTGAGCGCCGCCTCCCAGCTGTCGGTGTCCAGACCCACTTCGCGCTGGGTGATGATGCAGTTTTTGTGCGGGTGCACGAACTCGATCGGGTCTTCCACCGTCACGATGTGGCCTTGCGAGTGTTCGTTGCGCCAGTCCACCATGGCTGCCAGCGACGTGGATTTGCCCGAGCCCGTGGCGCCCACAAAGATGCACAGGCCCCGCTTGGTCATGGCCACTTCTTTGAGCACCTGGGGCAGTCCCATGCCGTCGATGGTGGGGATGCTGGCCGGAATGGTCCGCAGCACCATGCCAACACGGCCTTGCTGAATGAAGGCGTTCACGCGAAAACGGCCAATCCCTGCAGGCGAAATCGCAAAATTGCATTCCTTGGTGCGCTCAAACTCTGCGACTTGCTTGTCGCTCATGATGGAGCGGGCAAGCGACAAGGTATGCGCTGCCACCAAGGGCTGTTCCATCAGGCGCGTGACCTTGCCGTCGACCTTGATGGCGGGCGGAAATTCGGCGGTGATGAACAAGTCACTGCCCTTGCGGGAGACCATGAGCTTGAGCAGATCGTTGATAAATTTACTGGCCTGATCGCGTTCCATATTGCTCTTTCCAAATACCTGTAGGGGCTCAACCGGGGAAGTTTTCCGGAGATTTGGCCTTGCTGCGTGCCTCTGCCGCGCTGATGAGGTTGCGGCGCACCAAATCCGTCAGGTTCTGGTCCAGCGTCTGCATGCCCACATTGCTGCTGGTCTGGATGGTCGAATACATCTGTGCCACTTTGCCTTCGCGAATCAGGTTGCGGATGGCGCTGGTGCCAATCATGATCTCGTGCGCTGCAACGCGGCCATTGCCATCTTTGGTTTTGCACAGGGTCTGCGAAATCACGGCCTGCAGCGACTCCGACAGCATGGCGCGCACCATTTCTTTTTCTTCGGCAGGGAAGACGTCGATGATACGGTCGATGGTTTTGGCAGCGCTGGAGGTGTGCAGCGTGCCAAACACCAAGTGGCCGGTTTCTGCCGCGGTCATCGCCAGGCGTATGGTTTCCAGGTCACGCATTTCGCCCACCAAAATGCAGTCGGGGTCTTCACGCAGTGCAGAACGCAAGGCAGCGGCAAATGAATGGGTCATGGGCCCCACTTCGCGCTGGTTGACCAGGCATTTTTTGGAGTCGTGCACAAACTCGATGGGGTCTTCCACCGTCAGAATGTGGCCATGGTCGTTGTGGTTGAGATAGTCCACCATGGCGGCCAGGGTGGTCGATTTACCCGAGCCCGTGGGGCCGGTGACGAGCACCAAGCCGCGTGGTTTCATAGCCAGTTCCGCAAAAATTTTGGGCGCGTTCAAGTCTTCGAGCGTCAAAACTTTGCTGGGAATGGTACGGAAAACGGCCGCTGCGCCGCGGTATTGGTTGAAAGCGTTTACACGAAAACGTGCCAGGCCTGCAATCTCGAAGGAGAAGTCGACCTCCAGGTTTTCTTCATAGGCCTTGCGCTGGCCGTCGTTCATGATGTCGTAGACCATGGCGTGCACGGCTTTGTGGTCCAGTGGCTCTACATTGATGCGGCGCACATCACCGTGCACCCGAATCATGGGGGGCAGACCTGCGGAGAGGTGCAGGTCGGACGCCTTGTTCTTAACGCTAAAAGCCAGCAGGGTGGTGATGTCCACAACAGATCTCCCTCTCGAATGCCACCTCAATGCAGTGCCTCTTGAGGGCAGCTTGATGGAAGTAGCTGGTTGGTTTGGTACGCTTCGAAAGATTATGACCACGATTGCCAGCAAGCTCCAAAGCGTTCGCGCTCAGATTACCGATGCATGTCAAAAGTGCGGCAGGCAGCCCACAGAAGTGACTTTGCTGGCGGTATCCAAAACATTTCCCGCAGAGGCGGTGCGTGAGGCAGCCTTGGCGGGGCAGCGCGCATTTGGCGAAAACTACATCCAGGAAGGGGTGGAAAAAATCGCCGCCGTGCAGGCAATGGCCGATGTACCTCCTTTGCAGTGGCACTGCATTGGCCCGATTCAAAGCAACAAGACCAAACTGGTCGCCCAGCACTTTGACTGGGTGCATACCGTGGATCGCGAAAAAATTGCCCAGCGGCTGGATGCGCAGCGGCCTGAGCATTTGGCGCCGCTGCAAGTGTGCATTCAGGTGAATGTGGATGGCGGGGAGACCAAATCGGGCTGCTCCCCCGAGGAGGCGCTGGCGCTGGCGCAGTGCATTGCGGCGCTGCCCAGACTGCAGCTGCGCGGGGTGATGAGTATTCCTGATCCGCTACCCTCACACGATGCCATGCTGGCCGTCCACCGCAAGGTGGTGGCCGTGTTTGACCGTATTCGCGCTGCGGGGATCGTGGGGTTGGAGCAGTGGGATACGGTGAGCCTGGGCATGACTGCAGATATGCAGATGGCGATTGCCGCAGGCAGCACCATGGTGCGGGTGGGCAGCGGTATTTTTGGAGCCCGCGACTACAGCAGCCAGGCCTGAGGCTGCAGGTGTCCAGCCTGCGAGATGGTTTTTGATATGGCACAAGTGGCATACGCATCGGCATATGCGGGGTATACCAAAGTCACGAGCTTGCTCGCGCTGCAAAAAGTGCCGTGCTAAGCTGATTTTTATAGCAAACAGGCCGCATCGCGGCCTTATTAAATTTTGGAGAAACCATGCCTGGACTTTTGCCCGATATCGATCCTGATGGACTGCTGGAATTTTCGGTGGTCTACACCGATCGCGCGCTCAACCACATGTCCAAACGCTTTACCGGCGTAGTGCAAGACATTCTGGGCACGCTCAAAGAGGTCTACCACGCCCACACCGCAGTGCTGGTGCCGGGCAGCGGCACCTTCGGCATGGAGGCCGTGGCGCGCCAGTTTGCCAACGGGCAGAAGGTGCTGATCGTGCGCAACGGCTGGTTCAGCTACCGCTGGACGCAGATTTTTGAGGTTGGCAACTTCGGTCTGGGCGGTGGTGCCGTGGTCTGCAAGGCGCGCAAGCAGGGGGCCGGCAGCCAGGACCCGTGGGCGCCATGCGCCGCGCAAGACGTGGCCGCCACCATCCGTGCCGAAAAGCCCAAGGTGGTGTTTGCCCCGCACGTGGAAACCGCCAGCGGCATCTTGCTGCCCGACGACTACATCCGCACGATTGCCGATGCCGCGCACGAAGTGGGCGCCCTGATGGTGCTGGACTGCGTGGCTTCCGGCGCGATGTGGGTGGACATGGTCAAGACTGGTGTGGACGTACTGATCAGCGCACCGCAAAAGGGCTGGAGCAGCTCGCCCTGCTGCGCCATGGTGATGCTGTCCGAGCGCGCCCGCCAGGCCATCGACGGCACGCAAAGCTCCAGCTTCTCCTGCGATTTGAAGAAATGGATGCAGATTGCCGAGGGCTACGAGAAGGGCCAGCACGCCTACCACACCACCATGCCGACCGATGCGCTGGTGCGCCTGCGCGACGTGATGCTGGAGACCCGCGCCTATGGGTTCGACAAGGTGCGCCAGGAGCAGATCGAGCTGGGCACCAAGGTGCGTGCGCTGCTGGAGACACGCGGCTTTCCGAGCGTGGCGGCCGAGGGCTTCAAGGCCCCCGGCGTGGTGGTCAGCTACACCACCGATCCCGGCATCCAGAGCGGCAAGAAATTCCTGGAGGTGGGCTTGCAGACCGCGTCCGGTGTGCCCCTGCAGTGCGATGAAGGTGCGGACTTCCAGACCTTCCGCATCGGGCTGTTTGGCCTGGAAAAATGGCATAACGTGGATCGCACGGTGGGCCATGTGCGTGCCGCCCTCGATGCCATCGGGGTAGCGCCTGCCAAGGCGTAATCCCTTGTTTATGATTGAATGAAAGCGTTCTGATGATGAAGCAATGGTTTGTTTTCGCTGCCGCCAGCGTGCTGGCACTGGGCAGCGTACACGCAGCACCTGAAACCACGGCCAGTGGTTTGGTCTATGAAACGATCAAGGAGGGCAGCGGCGCGCAGCCCAAGGCCACCGATACCGTGCGGGTGCATTACCGCGGCTGGTTCCCGGACAGCGGCAAAGAGTTTGACAGCTCCATCGCCCGTGGCCAGCCCATCGACTTTCCCCTGAATGGCGTCATTCCCTGCTGGACCGAAGGAGTGCAGAAAATGAAAGTTGGCGGCAAAGCCAAACTGACTTGCCCCGCCAGCATCGCCTACGGCAGCCGTGGCGCAGGTGGCGTGATTCCACCGAATGCTACGCTGAATTTTGAGGTGGAACTGCTGGGTGTGAAGGGCAAGTAATCCATAAAAACGTAGCAGATAGCGCAGGTTAAATATAGCTTTCAATGTGAAAACTATTGGAGATGCTTATTAGATAAGCGCTGGCAGCTATTTTTATGGAGATGCGGGGGCAAAAAGGGAGGCTTGAAGCCTCCCTTTTTAATGGCTTGAGTTCAGAGTTAGAACTCGTAAGTACCGGAAACCCACAGGCGGCGGCCTTCTTGTGGGTTGCGATAGCGGTTGCTGTAAGCAGTAGTCATAGCGCCACGGTTCATGTACTGATACGAGCCATAGTCAACAAAATTTTTGTTAAACAAGTTGTAGATGGCTGCGTTGAAGGTCAGTTGTTTGCTTGGCTTGTAACTTCCGCCAATGTGGAATTGCGTAAAGGCTTTGTAGTCGCCCAAGGCTTGTGCCGCAGCCGCAGTTGCGGCATCGGAAGAGTTTGGGTTGCCACGATATCTCTCGCTGCGGTATTCAGCACGGGCCCATGCACTCCATTGCGTAGAAGGCTTCCAGTCAAAACGTAAGTTGAACGCATGCTTGGGTGTGTCAGTCAGCGGCTCTCCCTTGTTTTCCCCACTCTTTTGCTCGCTTTCGGTGTAGGTGTAGTTGGCACTGGAGCTCCAAGCGGAGTTGATGACATAGCGTCCATTCAGCTCAATACCACGCGTAACGGCTTCATCAATGTTGATCGACTGGCCGAACTCTGCAATGCTTGGCCAGTTACCTACGTTGATACAGTTGGGCTGGTTGGGCAGGCTTGTATAAGTACAGTTCGGGCGTGGATCGCCTGAAGCGATCTTGTCTTTAAACTCGTTGTTAAAGAGCGTGATACCGCCGGAGAAGCGCTGCGCATCGTCGAATTGGAAACTCAATTCAGTGCTGCGGCTTGTTTCTGGCGTCAGGTCTGGGTTGCCGATCAGCGGCAATGCGCCTTGTCTTCCGAATCCATTGATACCTGGCGACAACTGTTCTACGCGAGGAGTTTTGTAGCCTTCGCTGACACCACCTTTAACCGTCCAGAAAGAGTTCGCCTTCCATGCACCGTAAATGCGTGGGCTGAAGTGGCTGCCGAATTCGCTGTGGTGGTCATAACGGCCACCCAAGGTCAACTTGAAGCTGTCGGTCAAGCTCCATTCGTCCTCGGCAAACAATGCGTGCTGCTTAAAATTCCACTTGCCAGTGGTCGAGACACCATCGATCATTTCCACTTGCATGTACTGGCCACCTAAGGTTGTCAAATGATTGCCCAAAGGCATGACTACCTTGGAGTCCAACACTTTGCTAGTGGTTTCCAGTTGACGCGGCAAGCCACCGCCCGACAGTCCAGCGCCAGTCAGCGTCGTTGGATTGATTCGGCCAATGGTTTCTGTTTTGTTTTCCATGTAGCTGGTATCCCACACCCCAAAGGCGTAGCGGCCAGTGTGCGAGAGCGACCATTGGTCACGGTTGTACTTCTGTTCTTTGGTGTAACCGCCCGCAGCACCCAACGTGCCCATCTGGCCCTTGGAGTTGTCGTAACGCTGGCGGCCAGACTCCACATCCAAAATGATGTCGTGCTGGCGATTGGGTGTCAGGGACAGGCGAACGCCCAACGTATTGATCTCAGACTTGACCGGGTTGGCTGCCATTCCGGGCGTCACTTCTGCACCCAGGTCATCTAAGTAAGTGATGTCGGCGGATTCGCGGTTGGCATTGCTACCGCGCAAGGCTAAGCCGAGCACATCTTGCTTAATAGGGCCGCTGAGGTAGAACTTGCCGCCATACGTATCACCAAAAGAGGACTCTTCTTGGAGTGAGCCGTCCAACGTGATGGAGCCACCCCAGGTCTTGCTGACCTTGCGGGTGATGATGTTGATCACGCCGCCCATGGCATCGGAGCCGTACAGCGTGGACATAGGGCCACGAATGACTTCAATACGCTCAATTGCTGAAACGGGAGGAATGAAGCTGGTTTGTGTGCCGCCAAAGTCGTTGGGCGTAACGTTGCCAGCGGCATTCTGGCGACGGCCATCAATCAGGATCAGTGTGTAATCCGCTCCCATACCGCGAATGCTGATGTTCGGGCCACCGGTTTTATCGGTTCCCGCTCCGACATCTACACCTTCCACGTCTTCCAGTGCCTGCGCCAAGTTGCTGACACGCTTTTCTTCCAGCTGTTTGCGGGTGATAACGGTAATAGACGCAGGCGCTTCCTTGATGTCTTGCTCAAAACCCGAAGCGGAAACCACCACTTCGGACAGTGTTTGGCTGGCTTCTTGTGCGGCAGCAGATGCGCAAGCTGCAGCAGCCACTGCGAGCAGCGTAGGCTTGATGTAGAACACAGGTGATTTTTTAGACATGGCAAAACATGCCAGCAGTGCTGGCATTCAGACAGGTTAGAAAACGGTGAAGAGCCGCAGCCGCCGTATCGCGGGCATGGGGGCTGCGATGTCCTTGTTATGAATTTTTGGGTGGACGTGAAGTGCACCGATTATTGCACTTGGTAATGCTACTTATTCTCATTAACTTAAACTTCTGTGCAATTTGTAGCGCAAAACAAACGCGCCGGGGGGAGAGCGCAACTGCTGTGGGGTGTGCCTAACCGTTTTGCTTCGGCTGTGTTTTCTGGCCACTGCGTAGCTTGCATGGATGACCCGCCCAGTGCGCTGGGGACGGGCGGTCGTTACATATACCGAAACTGGAGTGCAAGCCATGATGTGCACCGCAGCCAAGCTGCTGTTGCGCGGCGTGCTCCTGTTTTTTGGGATGGCCGTTTGCCTTGGCCCAGCTTGCGCATTGTCTGCTGGTGGCGCAGCAGACGATGCGCAAGACCAGCAGGTGGAGCGCAGGCTGATCGGTACCGTACCCTGTGCTGGGTGTTGAAGCAGACGAAAGTCGTCGCGGTTTACGCTGCGCCTTCGGCCTTGCTGCCATCCGCGTTGTCTTGCTCGGCGACGGCTTGTTCATCAGCCAGCAAATGCGTGCCAATTTGCTTCCAGGCTTTGGCGGCATCGTGCTCTCCGGCAAAGTGGTGGCAGCTGGCTGCTGTCATGGCGATGCGGCCATTTTCGGGCGCCAAGTCAAACGCCAGCTCGCATTGCGCGGCGGCGTTGCTCCACATCACCAGGGCGTTGCTGGATTCTTCTTTTTGCAGCGCGTAGGCCTCGGCCATCCAGGCCTGTGCCAGCCGGAAGGCCGCTTGGGCATCGCCGCCATCGAGCTGGTGGGCGTGGAAGAAATGCTTGCCCGCCTGCTGCCACAGGGCGCGCGCTTGCTGAAAATCTACCGTGGCGGCTTGCTGGGCCTGCGCGACCAAGGTGTTGCCTGCTTGCAGGTGTTCTTCAAAGCTCAGTTCAGTCATAAGGTGGGCGCAACCATCTGCATAAAATCGGCATTGTGGCGCGGAGCCGGAAACAAAGGGGCGTGGCGGCCTTTTTACAGCGGCAGCCAGCGCCGCCAAAAATGGAGGCGACTGGGCGCCGGTGGTGCATGGGCGCCAAACTGCTGCAAAAGTCTTTGCAGGTCTGCGCGCTGTTGCTGCTGTGCGGCTTGCAGTGGCGTGATGCTCCCCAGTTCGGCGGGCAGATTGGCGTCGGCCCCATGCTCGAGCAGCGCGCGCACCACATCGGTATGGCCGTTCAAGATGCTGATGACCAAGGCGGACATCATCGCCTCGGGGTGCTGGTAGTTCACATCCACCCCTTCACGCAAGTGAAAGCGTACGCAGTCCACATCGCCGCGCTCTGCGGCGTAGTACATGTCTTTCCAATCACCCCCAGCACTGGCCATGGCGCCTCCTAGCAAATAGCGAATGTCTCACTGTAGAGCAGGGCCTTGGGGGGCGAAAACTGGGTTTTTGCCCATGCAGTCCCATGGCGAAAAACTGTGCCGAATGGGTCGTGAGCAAAAACGGGTTGCACAGCAAAAGCGATCGGCTGAAAGAAAAATGCCTGCAAAGAACTTTTCATCACGATCATTGCGCGGCCTTGCAGGCTGCAAAAAAACCAGTGATACCCCACGTCTTCGATGGCGATTGCACCGCTCTGCAGCCTGGCGGTTTGCGCACTAGGATGACTGTTTTTCGGGTTAACCCTGAATTGCCTTCAGTCAGACGGAAAGTACAGCGTGAGCATCATTCTTCAAACCCCGGTGACAGGCCCTGCCGCATGGCGCGGTGACGACTTGGCGGGCGACACGACGTGGATTCACCACCTCAGCGCGCAAGCCATTGCTGCGCTGGATGCGGCCTTGGCCCATTTGCAGCAGCAGGGCTTGGCGTTTCCCAACTTCACGCAAGCGGACTTTCCGCTGCCCGCGTTTTTCCGGGCCGAGCTGGCGCAACACGCCGACACGCTGGAAAACGGCCGCGGTTTTGTCCTGCTGCGTGGTTTGCCCGTAGCGCGCTATAGCGATGAGCAGATCAACGCCATCTACTACGGCATTGGCCTGCACCTGGGCCAGCCTGTGCGGCAAAACCCGCGCGGTGACCTGCTGGGGCTGGTGATGAATGTGGGCGACGAAACTCAAAAAACCACCCGCGTGTACGAAACTAACAGCTACCTGCCCTACCACACCGACCCTTCCGACGTGGTGGGCCTGCTGTGCGTGCGCAAAGCCAAAGAGGGGGGGCTCTCCAGCTTGGTGAGTGTGGGCGCCATCTACAACGAAATTTTGCGCACCCACCCAGAGTTGCTGGGCCTGTATTACCGCCAGTGGTACTGCGCCAACCTGTGCGAAACCGGTTCCGAGCCGGGCCTGACCCCCATCTTCAGCTACCACCAAGGCAAACTCACGTGCCGTTACCTGCGCCAGTACCTGGAGCTGGGCCACGAAATGCGCAATCTGCCGCTCACCCCCGTCGAAGTGCAGGCGCTGGATGTGTTCGACCAAACCATGCACATGCCTGCGTTGCGGCTGGACATGATGCTGGAGCCCGGCGACATGCAGTTTGCCAACAACTACGCGGTGCTGCATTCGCGCAATGGGTTTGAAGACCATGACGCGCCGCAGCAGCGGCGCAAGCTGCTGCGCCTGTGGCTGAAGATGCCGAATGCGCGAGCGCTGGCACCCGAGTTCCCGGGGCGCAATGGGTTCGCGGCACCGGCAGCATATAAATAAAAAAGAGAGCAGCTAGCGCTTTTTGTAAGAGGCTTTCAGCATCTATAAATGCTGAAAGCCTCTTTGCATATGCGCTAACTGCTCTCTTTTTAATGGGGTGCGATGCGATGGATGCTGAGTAGTGATGAGCTGCATCGAACGCATCGACCGCGTTAAATGTTTACTGCACTGGCACCAGCAGAGCGGGCATTCCGAACTCTTGCAGCTTGGCATCGCTGCGTTGGAAGTACTGCGACCAGAAATCTTTCAGTGCAGCCATGGTCTTTGGGTCGCGGTAGATGCCGCTGTCTTTGGCGGAGCCTTTGCTGTTGGCGTCTTGCACCAGACCAGCACCTAGTACAAATACGCGTGCGCCAGCCAAGTCCGCCAGCATGCCTGCAGACGCTGCTTTTTGCAGCTCAGTGTTGGCGTTGAGTGAACGCACGTTGCGGTTGGCGTAGAAGCTGCTGACGCCAGAGTTCTCCAGCATGTCAGAGACCAAGAACAAAATCTTGGAAGGCGCGGGCGACTGTTTGATGCGCGCAGACATCTCTTTGACGCTGGCCATCACATCGGACTTGGCATAGTCCGCACTGATGCCGGCCATGGCTTGCTGCAGCGCTGTGGCAGCTGCCTTGCGCACATAGTTTTGTTGGCCGGTCAGACAAGCATCTAGACTGCGCAGCACTTTCACACCCACGCTGCTGCGTGTTGCTTCAGGCAGGGGTACCTCCAAGGTGCCGGCAGAGAGCAGTTCCAGATAACGCCCTTGGCCAAACGAAGAGAAGGTGGCAATCGAATAGGCCGTGCCCGGCTGGATGAGGCGGCCTGCGTTGTCCATGACGGATTTTTGCAAGCTGGCATCCAGCGGCGTAGTCTGGTCTAGCAAGATGAACACTTCACGCTCAGGCGCTGGCGCGGCCATGGGCAGCTTGTTGGCTGCGTAGCAACTGGGCACCGAGTTGATGGTGCTGGCCATACTCCAAGATGCCGCACCCCACAGGGCCGTGAAAATGCATGTTTTCAGCAAATTCATGACTCTTGCCTTAGAACAGGTCATTGACGACAGCTTGGTTGGCGGCGGCCTCACGTGCTGCCTTGCGCTCCTTCAGCCAGGACAGCAGTTCGGGGTGCTTGCGCATGCTGTCGGGCAGACTCAAGAAATATGCTTTCTCTGCTTCTGTGTCGTTGTTCATGGCCTGCATGGCAGCCAGTACATCGGCAACGGTCAGTGCTGGCGATGCCTGAGCTGCAACGGAAACTGCTGCGGGCGCTACAGATGCTACGGGCACTGGCACAGCAGGTGGCACTTGGGCCGTAGTTGCAGCGATAGGGGTACGATCGGCAACGATTGGGTCAAAGTTGATTTGGCTGTCTTCGCGGTCCTTGAGGCGTTGTTCGCGCAGGTAATCGTCAAAAGAGTTGCGCAATTCCAGTTTGGTGTGCGATTTGCTTTCAATGCGCTGTTGCAAATCCTTCAAACGGCCATTGACCATGTCACGAAGTGGGCGGAAGTAAGCTAAATAGTCTTCGTAGGTAGAAAAGCCGCCCAGGCCGTTAAACGCTTTTTGCGATTCGCGACCTGCAAATTCGTACTTGTAGCCTGCCCCCATACCCACGATTTGTGTGATCACAAAGATGAAGCCCAGCATGGCAAATGCAGCCAATCCTTCGCTGGAGACGGCATCCAGCGCTTCATTTTGGGCTTTGCTGTCCGCATCTTGTTGAGACGCTTGCACTTCGGTGGGTAGAACCAGGGTGTCAAAGGGGTTGCCAGAACTTGCAGCCGCTTGTGCCTGCACGGTATGGCCCGTTGTTTCACGGATCAGCTCGCTTTCCATGTTTTTCACGCGCATGTAGGTGGACACCACAGCGATAAATGCAATCGCGATGATGGCAATAATGCCGCCGGCATAGCTGCCCACGTCGTGCGAATGCTTGCCCACGCGGTTAATAGTTTGCTTGAAGTCTGGATCTTTGGAGTCCACCGATTGGTCCATATTCAAAGACACGGTGCTGACGGAATATTCATCGCTACCGCGTTCTTTGTAACGGGCGAAGCACGAACGCAGCAAGGAAGTGCGGTAGTACTGGTGACCAGCAAAGTGGGTCAGTGCCACTAAAATCACGCACAACACCAAAACGATGGCAAACATCAGCAAAGTGTGGGTGTTGGCACTGCCTTCACGGGCCATCCAAGAGCCCAACAGGTAAGAAAATCCCAAGCCTTCGGCAATCACCAGCACAACCAGCAGTGTCCACACAAAAAATGGTGTGGGCGAGCGGCCCAAATCAGCAGCCTTGCGCAAGTATTCAATACGCTGATTGAACATATCGCGTGTCATCAAATTCACAAAAGGCTTATAGCTGGCACACAGTTTTTCTTCAGAGCGCAACCAGCCGGGTGTTCCTTGGGTTTTATCTTTAGACAGGCGTGCAATATGTCCAATGACTGGGAATGTGACACAAAAATCTACTACCCATAATTTAAAGCGATTGTTGGAAATATAAGCCATAAATACCAGTGCCACTGCCATCAGTGTACCTATGGCAACTATATTTTTTGTTATGAAATCTATAATGTTTTCCATTTTTATTCCTGTTGTAATGTTTGATTATTTATTTTGCCAGGCGTGGCGAAAAATCTTTTTGGAAATAATCACCTTGGCCGGGGTAAATCAGATTTCCGCTGCTGGCAGTGGTT
This sequence comes from Comamonas jiangduensis, assembly GCF_030162955.1. Lineage (NCBI taxonomy): Bacteria > Pseudomonadati > Pseudomonadota > Betaproteobacteria > Burkholderiales > Comamonadaceae > Comamonas > Comamonas jiangduensis. The sequence continues at coordinate 93,071 of NZ_JARXOV010000006.1, read as the reverse complement.
GCTTTTTGGTGTGGAATCAAGATGTCCATACACTGCACTGGCCCCGCAGAGAACACACGATAAAGCAGCCCATTTTTGCCCATATAGGCGTTGACTTCGGGCTTGCTAGTGAAATCTGCTCGTGCCTTGGCGTCACCTTGGTAGTCGCGATAGACCAGCAAATCAGGATTGCGCGCAGGCACAGCGCCATCGCGCAAAACGGCTACGTGGTTGAGTGCCAGTAAGTGGCCGTTGACACTGGCCACCCAACTGCTGTCATAGACGCCGGGCAAGTAGTCCGTGGTGCGCAGCTTGTCGGTGCGCAGAGACTTCACGCCCCGCGCAACGCGTGGGCGGTCTTGCAAGCAACTAAGCAGGCCTGCGGCCTCATCGGCCTGAGCTGTCGAGATGATTGAAAACGTGCTACTGGGCGCTGCGCCTCCCAGTGCTAGCACGACCGGGCGTCCGTTGACGGGCGTACCGCCAAAGTCCACTGCACCCGGTTTGATATTGGTGCGCGTTATGCTGGCTTCGGGGGCCGGAGCAGTGCGTGCAGGCGCTGAGGGTGTAACCAGCGTCACTGCGGGCGCAGCATGCGCTGATGGAGCGATGATGTGCGGGTGGGCGCTGGTGGTGGGCGACGGGACGGTGACCGCCTTTTGGACGCTGTTCTTATCAGCTTGGGCTTTGCCTGCTGCGCGCGGTTTGGCCGTGCTGGTGCTTACCGTTTTTTGCTGCTCTGGCGTAGCTTCACGGTAGAACGCAGTGTTGGTGCGGCGGCCGCCAGAGAGGTAGTTGTCAAAAGCGGTGTCGTCGCTCAAATCCAGAATTTCTACCCGGCGGTTGCGAGTACGGCCAGCTTCATCGATATTGTTGGCTATAGGGAGCGTCTCTCCGGCACCTTGGTAGAAGATTTGGCTGCGATCAAACCCTTGGCTGGCAAAAATTTCAGCCACTGCACGGGCGCGTGCTTCAGACAGTTGCGCGTTCTGTGCAGATGAACCCGTGTCATCGGTGTGCCCCACCAACAAAATGCGCATTTTTTGCGTACGCTCACGCGTGGCCGCTGCATTTTTTGGATCCGGTGACGGCATGTAGCTCTGGGCAATCGCTTTGAATGCTTCTGTACCGCTGGAAGTGAGTTTGGCGGAGCCGACTGCAAATTGCTCACTGTTATCACGCACGGAAACACTCATCCCTTTTTTGCTGCTGTTTTTATCTGCCTGCACTTCATTGATATCGTCTACCTGCATATCAATTTGGTGTTTTTTGGCTATTTTGTATAAATCACAGCGGCGACGATCAATATCATTTCCAATTAATCCGCCTAACAAACCTCCTACGGCAGCACCAACTACCATACCTGTTTTATCACCACCTAATACTTTTCCTAAAATAGTTCCACCGACTACACCCACTGCTATACCAATATTTCTGGAATTATTAGAGCAAGGGTCTTCGCTAGCAAAATTATCTTTAATGATATTTCCACCGCTTTGCGTGGTTTGGCAGCCTGTTGCGGTCAGTAAAATAGCTGCAGCAGCAGTAATTTTAATACGGCGAGATATATTATTTTTATAATAAATTTTTCGTGAATTCAGCGATTTATTGCTTGTCATTGCCATGTGATTTTTAATGATGATTTTGCTGCAATGTAACAAAAAAACTTAGAAATAACAACTTATTACCAAGGGTTGATTGGAGTGTGAGCACTTGCAATTAATTGATGCTTAGATGGCTTTGCGTACGCATGACTTTCAGCACCGGCTCAAGCGCTAGCTCGATAAAAAAATATCTGTTTGGAAGGGGCTGCCTGCAGCTGCTTCAGCAGTTGCAGGCTGGGTGATGCCAGGGTGTTGGGCCATACCGCGTGAAGTGCGCGGGGGCGTGGTGGCGGCTTAGCTCCACCGCAACAGCCCTTATGTGCCAGCCGTACTCACGCGCGGTGCGATGTTGCCAGACCTTCCAGCAGCTTGGCAAAGGGCATGGGCTTGGCAAACAGCCAGCCTTGTGCCAGTTGCACCCCCCGCTCACGCAGATACTGGGCTTGTGCGGGGGTCTCGACCCCCTCGGCAATCATGGTCAGATTCAGCGACTTGGCCATTTCTATGATGTGCGGCGCCACCTGGCTGGAGGCGGAGTCTTGGCCCATGGTGTCGACGAAAGATTTGTCGATCTTCAGGTAATCCAGATCGAACTTTTCCAGATACGACAGGCTGGAGTAGCCGGTGCCAAAGTCATCAATCGCGACGTAGATGTCCAGCGACCGAATCTCGCTCAGGATGCGTTGGACGATGTCCGCCTTCATCAGGCCGCGCTCGGTGGCTTCCACCATCAGATTGCCGGGGCGCGCACCAATTTTCTGGCGCAGGCGGGCCAGCTTTTCCACCGTGGCGTGCGACTCCAGATCGGCCGTCGACAAATTGATGGCAATGTGAAAGTCTGGGTAGCGCGCAAAAAAGTGCGGTGCATCGTGGCCCACCATCGCGATAACCTGCGCGGTGATGTCGCGGATCATGCCCGTTTCCTCGGCGGCCTTGATGAACACATCCGGCGGCACCATCTCGCCGGTGGGGCGCAGCCAGCGGATCAGCGCTTCGGCCCCCACCCACTGCCCGGTCTGCAAATCGACAATGGGCTGGTAGTGCAGCACGAACTCTTTGCGCTTCAACGCGACTTTGAGTGCCCCGGTCAAGGACAGTTGCTGCCGTGCCAGATGCAGCACGGCCAGCGCCAGCAGGGTGCCTGCGAGCACCCCGACGGGCACGAGGATGGCGGCCATGCGGTACAGGCCTTCATCGACCTTCACCACGGGCACCGCCACATAGGAGGCAAATTCAAACTTGCCGGAGCGGCGGATGACCACAAAGTTGTCTTTGTCGACAAACTGCACCTGCTGCGCATTGCCCAGTCGCTCCAGCCACTGGGGCTCCCACTTCCCGCGGCTGACGATGACGCGCTGGGCCGACAGCGAATACAGCCCCAGCGACATGTGGGCATCATCGGTAAACACATCCAGAAAGGTTTTGGGCAGGATGATGACGACATAGCCTCTGGCTCGGGGTGCCAGGATCAAAAACGATGAACCCGGCAGCGTCGGCAGTTCATGGGCTGACCACACCTTGGAGCCCAGGGGCGTGACAAACGTGGGCTCTCCCAGATAGATGTTGTGCCGCCCGAAGGCGGTGCACTGCAGCACGTTGTCTTGCACATAGCCCACCGCTTGGATCTGGTCGGACTGCAGCTTCAGCGTACCCATCAGGCGCAGGCTCTCGAGCGAACAGGGGTCCGACATGCCAGCGCGAGCCAAGGTGGCAGTGATGCGCTCCATCTGCTCAATGCCCTCACTGCTTTTGCGCAACACCTCCTTGGCGACCGAAGCGGTGAAATCAATCTGGTTGCTGAGATTGAGTTTCCAGGCCCAGTAGATGGAAAACACAATGGGGAGGGCAACGGCCAGCAGGCCGGCACTTACGGCAATCCAGAAGGCCTTCCTCTTGCCTGTGCCTGGGACATGGCGTACTAAGCCGGTATCACCCATATAGCTCCTTGAAAACCTCTGCCACCGTGCCAGCAGCAGGCATGAAGGACTCGCGCAGTGCGCGAGCGGGTCAGCACCCACAAACCATTATGTGTAAATCAGGGCGTGCGCACTACCGCGCTTTCATGGATGCTGTGGACGGGCGGTTGGCGTCTGCATGGATTTTGAAAAACATAGCGCTCAGCGCAAGTTCATACTGGCGTTTGGGCCATTTTTATCCGTAAAAAAAGGCTTTGCAGCACTGCATGGAATGCAGGACTGCAAAGCCTGTGGCGCTGCGTGTAATCGCTTAGAAACGCGGCAAATCCGGGTGACTGATTTGCCCGCCGCGCACCAGCATCTTGCCGTATTCGGCACAGCGGTTGTGGGTGGGAATGACCTTGCCGGGGTTGAGCAGCCCTGCGGGGTCAAACGCTGCTTTGAGCGCAAACATCTGCAGGTTCTCTTCGGTGGTGAACTGGGTGCACATGGAGTTGAGCTTTTCAATGCCCACGCCGTGCTCGCCCGTCACCGTGCCGCCCATGGCCACGCTGGTCTCCAGAATGTCGGCGCCAAACAGCTCACAGCGGTGCAGCTCGTCGGGGTCATTCGCATCAAACAAGATCAGGGGGTGCAGATTGCCGTCGCCCGCGTGGAACACGTTGGCGCAGCGCAGCTGGTACTTCTTTTCCATCTCCTGGATGGCCAGCAGGATGTCGGCCAAGCGCTTGCGCGGAATGGTGGAGTCCATGCACATGTAGTCGGGGCTGATGCGGCCCGACGCCGGGAAGGCGTTTTTGCGGCCGCTCCAAAAGCGCATGCGCTCTTCTTCGCTGTTGCTCACGCTGATGGCCGTGGCTCCGGCAGCGCGCAGCACATCGCTCATGCGGCCGATTTCTTCTTCCACTTCTTCGGGGGTGCCGTCGGACTCGCACAGCAAAATGGCTTCGGCTGTGAGGTCGTAGCCGGCTTTGACAAAGTCTTCCACGGCGGCGGTCATGGGCTTGTCCATCATCTCCAGCCCGGCGGGGATGATGCCGGCGGCGATCACGGCGGCCACGGCATCGCCGGCTTTGCGCATATCGTCAAAGCTGGCCATGATGCAGCGCGCCAGCTGGGGCTTGGGGATGAGTTTCACGGTGACTTCGGTCACCACGGCGAGCATGCCTTCGCTGCCGATCATGGCGGCCAGCAGGTCGTAGCCGGGGGTGTCCAGCGCATCCGAGCCGAATTCGACCGGGTCGCCCTCGATGGTGAAGCCTTTGACCTTGAGGATGTTGTGCACCGTCAGGCCGTATTTCAGGCAGTGCACGCCGCCGGAGTTTTCGGCCACGTTGCCGCCGATGGTGCAGGCAATCTGGCTGCTGGGGTCTGGGGCGTAGTACAGGTTAAACGGGGCGGCGGCCTCGCTGATGGCCAGATTGCGCACGCCGCATTGCACGACCGCGGTGCGGCTGTAGGCGTCGACATTGAGAATCTGGTTGAACTTGGCCAGCGACAGCGTCACGCCCATGGCGTGGGGCATGGCGCCGCCGGACAGGCCGGTGCCCGCGCCGCGTGCCACCACGGGCACGTTGATGGCGTGGCAGGCTTTGAGCACGGCTTGCACCTGCGCATAGGTTTCGGGCAGGCAGACCACCAGCGGGCGCTGGCGGTAGGCGGTCAGGCCGTCGCACTCATAGGGGGTGGTGTCTTCGGCGTTCCACAGCAGGGCATGGTCAGGCACATGCTGGGACAGGGCTTGCACCACCTCGGCTTGGCGGGCAGCACGTTCGGAAAGGCTGGCGGTTGTCATGGGCAATGACTGTAGGGCAAGCCTGGGCGGTGCGCTGTGATTTTTCTTGCAAGCCTGTGTGAAAGCGCCACGCTGGTGGCGCAGGGTGCAACTAAAAAAATAGCTGTTAACGCAGTCGGTATAAGCGTTAGCAGCTATTTTTGCTTACATGGTTTGCGCCACCCATTCGGCGAAGGCTTTGCATTCCCAGCGGTCCATGGTGCCGGTACGCCAGCACAGGTAGTGGGCGTGGGGGCTGGGGATTTCCAGGTCAAACAGGCGCACCAGGGTGCCGTTGTCCAGCCACGGCGCGCCCAGTTTCAGGCGCACGGGGGCCACGCCCATGCCTGCGGCGGCGGCGTCGCACAGCAGGCCCACGTCGTTGAACTGCGAGCCCTCGGTGGGTTCGGCCCAGTCCAGCCCGGCGGCGAGGAACCACGGGCGCCACGACTCCAGCGGGCTGCGCAGCAGGGGCAGCTCTTGCAGGTTTTCGGGTTTGGTGATGGGGCCGTGCTGGCGCAAAAAGGCGGGTGAGGCGACGGGGGTGTACACATCGCGCGCGATTTCCAGGTGCTCCACGTCGGCGTAGTGGCCCACGCCGTAGCGCACCATCAGGTCGGCATCTTCGGCCACCACATCCAGCAGCGGGATGGCGACTTGCAGCGTCAGATCAATTTCGGGGTGCGCCTCGGTGAACTGCGCCAGCCGCGGAATCAGCATGCAGCGCGCAAAAGTGGGCGTGACGGCAATTTTCAGGCGGGTGCGGCCACTGGCCACCGGGTGATTGGGAAAGCATTGCAGCGCGCCCAGGCCTTCGCGCACTTGCTGCAGGTACTTTTGCCCGTCGGTGGTGAGGGAGAAATCGGTGCGGCCAAACAGCTGGGTGCCCAGCACCTGTTCCAGCTGGCGCACGCGGTGGCTGACGGCGCTGGGGGTGACGCTGAGCTCTTCGGCCGTCAGCGTCACGCTGCGCAGGCGCGCCAGGGCTTCAAAGGTCAGCAGACATTGAATGGGGGGAATGCGCCGCGCCGATCGGCTGTCAAAAAAACGGGTGGGGCGTTGGCCGTTGTTGCGTGGAGTTGACATGTTCGGTACCGCGGGCGGGGTGGAGGTGCTTAGGATGCTCTGTTTTTAGAAGCTTCTAGCGCTTGTTATTACTTATTTTCAGTATGTAATCAATGCGAAAACAAGAATCAACGAGCGCTAGCTGCTTTTAATTAAAGAGCAGTGCCATTTAGCGGAAGACCACCGTTTTGTGACCGTTCAAGATCACGCGGCGCTCACTGTGCCACTTCACGGCACGGGCCAGCACCTGGCTTTCGGTGTCCTGGCCGCGGGTGGTGAGGTCTTCCACGGTGTCGGTGTGGTCAGCGCGGGCCACGTCCTGCTCAATGATCGGGCCTTCGTCCAGGTCTGCGGTCACGTAGTGAGCGGTCGCTCCGATCAGTTTCACGCCACGGTCGTGCGCTTGGTAGTAGGGCTTGGCACCCTTGAAACTAGGCAGGAAACTGTGGTGAATGTTGATGGCACGCCCCGATAGTTTTTGACACAAGTCATTAGAAAGTACTTGCATATAGCGGGCCAGTACCACTAGCTCTGCGCCTTCCGCCTCGATAATCTCGAACTGCTTGGCTTCGGCCTGTGCTTTGGTGGCAGCAGTGACGGGGATGTGGTGGAACGGGATGTTGTGGCTGGCCGCGAGTTGGTAGAAGTCGCGGTGGTTGCTGATGATGGCCTTGATGTCGATCGGCAACTGGCCTGAGCTCCAGCGGAACAGCAAGTCGTTGAGGCAGTGGCCCTGGCGGCTGACCATGAGCACGGTCTTCATGCGCTCGGCATTGGAATGCAGGCTCCACTTCATGTCATACGTTGCAGCCAGCGTGGCGGTGGCTGCTTTCAGCGCAGCAATGTCGGAGCTTTCGCAGGCGAATTGCACGCGCATGAAGAACAGGCCGGTGGCACTGTCGTTGTATTGGGAAGCTTCTTCAATATTGGCGCCTTGCTCCAGCAGGAAGCCGGAGACGGCATGCACCAGGCCACGGCGGTCAGGGCAAGAAAGAGTAAGGATATAGGCTTGGGTCATAGCACAGCGATTGTCGCAGCATGGCCGGGGGCTAGAGGGAATTGAGGAAATACATGCAACAAGAGGACGCTGTCCCACGCTTGGCGCCTTTACGTGCATTGCTGCTGTATCTGGTGACTGGCTTGCTGTGGTTTGGTGCGGGCGACTTCATCATGCCGCTGCTGGTAGAAGACCGGGAGCTGTACATCACGCTGCAACAGGCACAAGACTATATTTTTGTGGTGGCCTCTGGCTGCCTGGCGGGATGGTTGGTGCGGCGCACCATGCGTGCGGAGCAGTACCGTGTGGCTGCGCGCCAGGAACTGGTCAAAAGCGAAGAGCAGCTGCGTTTGGCCTTGGATGGCAGCGGCAGCGGGATGTGGGACTGGGACATGGTGCGCAAATGCCATACCTTCTCGCAAGGCATGGCCAGCATCCTGCGTTACCAAGGCGATGACTTTGGCCGGGACTTCCATTTCCGTGCCCGCCTGCACCCCGAAGACCGTGCTGCAGTCGGTGCCGAGGTGCGCATGGCGCTGCGGACGGGCGCACCGTTTGTGGTCACAGCGCGCTTGCAAGGCTTTGATGGGGAATACCGCTGGTATGAGGCACGCGGCACGCGCCACGTGGATGACAGTGGCAAGCTGGTGCGTTTTTCCGGGATTATTTCGGACAAAACCCAGCAGCGCCAAGAAGAAGAGCGCTTGCGCTTGGCCGCCACCGTGGTGGACAACACGGCCGAAGGCATTGTGGTGACGGATGCGTACAGCAATATTTTGTCGACCAATGCGGCATTTTCACGGCTTTTGGGCTATGAATCTTCTGAGTTGCTGGGTAAGCGCCCCTCGGCTTTCAAGTCGGGGCGGCACGACAAAGCGTTTTATGACGAGATGTGGTCCAGCCTGCACCTGACCGGGCACTGGCGCGGAGAGATCTGGAACAAGCGCAAGAACGGCGAGATTTTTCCCGAGCGCATGTCGCTGAGCGCCGTCAAGGACGAGCACGGCAGAACCACCCATTACGTATGCATGTTCACCGACATCTCCCAGGAGAAGCAGCGTGAGGAGCAGCTGCAGTTTCTGGCACACCGCGACGCGTTGACGGGCCTGTCCAATCGCGCCTGGTTCAGCCAGGAGCTGGCGCGCTCCGTGCAAGCGGCGCAAGTGCGCAGTGAAAAGATGGCGGTCATCCTGTTGAACCTGGACCGCTTCAAGGACGTGAACGACAGCTACGGCCACGCCGTGGGTGACGAGGTGTTGCGTCACATCGCGCGCCAGGTGCAGTCGGCGCTGCGGCCGGGCGACCTGATCGCGCGCATGGCGGGCGATGAAATCGTGGTGCTGGCCCACCAGCTGACGTCTTGCGAAGATGCCTCGGATATTGCGGAGCGCTTGATCCATGCTGCGGCACAGCCCTGGAAGTCGCCCGATGGCTTTGCGGTGGTGGTGAGTGTGAGCGCCGGAATCTGTTGCTATCCGCAGCACGCGCAGACGGCGGCACTGCTGGTGCAGGGTGCGCATGCCGCAGTGTATGGCGCCAAGCAAGGCAAGGGCGGCAGTAATTTGTGGTGCTTCTTCAATGAAGACATGACGCAGGCTGCGCGTGAGCGAATTGCACTGGAATCGCGCTTGCGCCACGCCTTGGCGCAAGGGCATTTGCAGATGTTCTACCAGCCCCAAATTGATATTGCGACCGGCAATATTGTGGGCTGTGAGGCTTTGATGCGCTGGCTTGACCCCGTGGAGGGCATGATCTCCCCGGCACGCTTCATCCCTGTGGCGGAGACTTCGGGGCTGATTGGCCCGTTGGGCGAATGGGCGCTGACCGAAGCCTGTCGCCAGGCGCAAGCGTGGAGCAGTCAAGGGCTGCCTGCGATTTCGATGGCAGTCAATGTCTCGCTGCACCAGTTTTTGCTCACCGACATCGTTGGCTGCACGCGCAAGGCGCTGGAGAGCTCGGGCTTCCCAGCGGTGTGCCTGGAGCTGGAGATCACCGAAAGCGCACTGGCAGAGCGCCCCGATGAAGCGTTGAATGTGTTGCGCAACCTCAAGAGCCTGGGTCTGCGCCTGGCAGTGGATGATTTTGGTACCGGTTATTCATCGCTGGCGCACCTCAAGCGCTTTCCGATTGACCTGCTCAAAATTGACCAGAGCTTTATCCGCGATATTCCCAACAGCCCCGACGACATGGCCATCAGCCATGCTGTGATTGCCATGGGCCAAAGCATGGGCATGGAAGTGCTGGCCGAAGGCGTGGAAACTGCTGCACAGTTGGAGTTTTTGCGCCAGCATGGCTGCAACCTTTACCAAGGCTATCTGTGTAGCAAGCCATTGCCGAGTGCGGAGTTCACACGTTTACTGGAGCGAGAGCAGCACCGGCAGCAGCAAGTCGCTGGAGGCAACAAGTACTTGTGACATCTGATGGGGTGCAGCACCTTGCCGCGTGCAAAAAAAGAGGCCCTGTAGGCCTCTTTTTTGTGAAAGACACAGTGTGATTAATGAATCAAGACAGGGTTTTGTGCCAGCTGTGCATAGCGCTCCAGCGTGTCTTCGACCTCTTCTTCGCTGGGAGAGTTACGCTGCCACTCGTGAATGACTTGTTGAAAGAGTTCAGCCCAAGATCCATCCAGATAGACCTCTTTGCCCGAGCGTTTGTCGACGATTTCAAAACCGTGGCGAGGCAGCGCGGGCGCGGGGGTTTCCCCGTCAGCCAGCATCACTTCTGCAGGCAAACCCAAATCAGGCTTGAGATGGAGCACCACAAAAGAATCCGAGTCATAAAGCATTTGCATGGTGGCCCTCCTTTCTTGTCTGCCTGACAGTGCCTGCGAAGTCATTACATGAAGGCGTTATCGACAGTTTCAAGCCGCATGACGAAATGCATGCCAGGCCAGTATTCCATGAATAGGCAAACCGTGTGCGGGCACCCCGTCAGTGGGGCTTAAGGGTTGCTGTGGGACGTGAGCTTGAGGTCCAGCTCATCGCGTCCGCCGTCTTCCACCATGCGAATGCGTACCGGCAGGTAACCCAGGCTGGGCGCAATCCACAAGGCCGATTGCACGCCCTCGGCATCATTGCTGTCGGAGTTGTGCTCCAGCTTGATGGCCGCCATGCGCCCTGCAGGCAAAGCGAGGTTTTCTGTGCCGCGGACCGTAAATGTCCAAGGGGCGACGCGGCTGGTACTGGCGGCTTGCACCGTGATGCGCGTGCCGGCTGGATAGGCCTTGGGCGCTGCAGCCAGCATGCCCGCTAGCTGAAAAAACACACTCATGCGGTCTTGCGTGCCGGGCACCAAGGGGGCGGGTTCACTGCCACGGCTGAAGCGGATTTGACCTGCTTGCGCATCAAATGTGGCGCTGTTTTCTTTGCGGCTGCGGTCCAAGAAGATTTCTGGGCGCAATCCGTTGGCATTGATCGCGCCCACACTGGCCTGACGGCGGCTGCCCAGTACCGGAATTTGCACTTCCTGCGAGGCTTCATAGCGCTGGCCTTGCGGCAGCCAGTCCAGCTGGGCCTTGGTTTGATAGGGCAGGTTTTTGAACTTGCCCTGCACCGTAAATTGCATGCGTGCCGCAGCGGGCGCTTTCCACGCCAGTGCGCTCACCACCGGCTTGCCTTGCGCGTTACGCACTTCAATCGGCGCGGCGGTGGTTTGCGCTTGCAGCGCGCCTGCACTCAAGGCCAACGACAATGCAAGGCCGCTGGGGGCGCTGCGCAGTGCAGCGCTCCACCGTAAAAAACGTGATGGCATAGGTGAACCTTAGAATTTGCGGGATTACACCGTGGACGGTGTGCCAGTGCATGCCGTCCACCCCAGTTCTCCTATTTTGGCAGTAGCCCGCTGTGGCTGCTGCGGTATGGCCCTAGCGCCTACAACTCTTAGCCCATGAAACTTGCTACTTACAAAGATGGCTCCCGCGATGGACAACTGATCGTGGTGTCGCGTGACCTGCGCCTGGCCTGCTATGCCACCGGCATTGCTTCACGGATGCAGCAGGTCCTGGACGACTGGAGTTTTATGGCGCCCCAATTGCAGGACGTGTACACGCAGCTCAATGCGGGCAGAGCCAAGCATGTTTTCGCATTCGATGCCTCGCAGTGCATGGCACCGCTGCCGCGCAGCCATCAATGGCTGGAAGCGGCGGCCTATCCTTCCCACTTGGCGTTGACGCAGCCACAATGGCCGCTGAGTGTGACCGAGCCGACGATGCGCCAAGGCGCGGGCGATAGCTTGGTGGGAGCCTGTGATGAAGTGGTCTTGGGCAGCGCAGCCATGGGGATCGACTTTGGCGCGGGTTTGGCGGCGGTGACAGCGGATGTGCCCATGGGCGCGTCCGCAGAACAGGCTCTATACGGCATTCGATTGCTGATGTTGAGCAACACTTTCAGCTTGCGCCAGCTCATGCCCAGCGCACCCGGCCATGCGTGGGGCAATGTGCAAAGCTGGCCTGCGGTGGGCTTGAGCCCGGTGGCCGTGACGGTTGATGAACTGGGCGATGCGTGGCGCGGTGGCAAGGTGCATTTGCCCCTGCACACCAGCTGGAATGGGCGCAAGGTAGGCATGTGTGACGCGGGGGAAGATATGGCGTTTCACTTTGGCCAACTGATTGCGCACGCTGCCAAAACACGCACGGTGCATGCTGGCAGCATGGTGGGAACAGGGGTGGTGAGCAATGTGGGAGCCACCACCGGAAAAGCCTCCTCACGGCGCACCGATTGGCCCAAGGGCTATCACAGCATTGCTGAAAAGCGCGCGATGGAGTTGCAACAAAGCGATGTGGCCAGCACCGGCTATTTGCAGTTTGGCGACACGGTGCGCGTTGAAATGAAAAACAAAGACGGGCTCAGTATTTTTGGTGCCATCGAGCAAACCATTGTGTCCCCGTTGGGCGAGGGTAGCAGCGCGTCTTAAGCATCAAAATGCCTTCTGGCGCTTTCTGGATAAGCGCTGGTAGCTCATTTTTTAGATGTTTCAGGGTTGCTGCTGTGGGCGCTGCTGGCGCGCATTGATATTGATGCCTTGGCTGTGTCCCGTGTACAGGGGTGCTGTCGCTGCTGATGCGTGTTGTGGCGTGTGGGCTTGGGCAGCTGCGCTCAGTCTTGGAGGACGAAATCCATCACGTCGCCGTTGGGCTCTTCCATGTGAATGCGCACCGGCGCATAGCCTTGTGTGGCATCCAGCCACAGCAGCGCTTGCTCTGCCTCACCAGCGGGTGGAATGCGGCGCAGGCGCAGCGTTGGTGTGGCTCCACCGGGCAAATCTAGTATTTCCGGCGCTTGTACTTCAAAGGTCCATATCTGCATGCGGCGTGAGCCCAGGGTGGGAACTTGCAGGCGTGTGCCAGCGGCACGCAGGTCTGGCGTGCTGTGCAAGATTGCAGCCAGCTGCAAGAAAACACTCAGGCGGTCTTGCGTGCCGGGGCCAATCGGCGTTGCCGGTTGCAGGGGCGTGAACGACGCTTGCTGCACCTCCCAGTCCAGTGTGACGGAGCGTTTTTTGGCAAAGCGGCGATCGGTAAATTCCATCGGCTGCAAGCCCAGGGGGGTCAGCAGTCCTTGGCTGGTTTGCTCCATGGAGCCTAAGAGGAATGCGCTGATGCGCTGCCGCGCTTGGTAGCGGTTGCCGTCGATGTGCCACTCCAGTTCTGCTTGGGCGTGGTATTGCATGCCTTTGACAAAACCTGCCACCTGAAAGCGTAGCAACTTGTGCTGCGCCAGCGTAGAGCCATCGGAGGGCAGCGCCAGTGTGACGGGCGCGCCTGCTGCATCTTGGACATGCAGGCGCGGGCCGTTGCTTGCGCTGTGGGCGGCGACAGCGCTGGCGGCGGGATCTTCAGCTAGCGGCAGCTCTTCAGCCTGTGGCGGCAGCGCCGCCTGCGCATCTGGTGCGTTGCTAGTGGCGGTCAGCGCCGTGGCGGGGGCTGACGAGGGGGCATCCACTATCGGGGTTTTGGAGGGCGCCGAGGGTGCCTGTACGGTTGGGGCCCTTGGTTTGGGGGGCGTCGACGTCAGAGGGCGTACCACGGGTGCAGGGGCAGCCGCTGGACGGGGGGGCAGCAGTGGAATCCAGACCGCTTCCAGCACATTCGGGGTGTCTGCAGAGGATTGGAGGGGTGTCGCAGACCCGAACCAGGGGCTGAACAGCAGCGCCCAGTGCGCCACCGCCACCAGCGCAGTCATTCCCACCACAAGGCGCTTTGACATGGTGCTATCAATCCAAGGCCTGGTGCCTGCGCAGGGCCAGGCCCCCCATCGCCAGGCGGATGGCTGACCCGCAACTGCCGAGTGCACAAAATGCCGGAACGCCCCAGAGGCGCATATTCCAGGCAAACCAGCTCGGGCCAATGCCTCCAATGAAAGCACCAGCCCCCACGGCCCAAGACAGCAGCAGGCGCAGTGTTGGGGGAATATCTTCCGTCTTCATGGCTTTGAACCGCCATGCCATACCGGCAGGCATGGAGATGTGGGATTTGCGTGCCACGTCCATGCACGCTCGCATGGTGCAACCCAGGCACAAGGAGCCGTTGCCACGGCGGGCGATCGAGCGCTCAACCGCGACTTCCCGAACATCAACAACGGCGGCATGCAGCATAGGCCTCTCAGCGTGGGTCAATGCCATCCAGCATAAACCCTTCGAGGCAGTGTTGCGGGTTGCGGTGGGTGACACGGTGGCGGTGGATCAGCTGGGATAGACCTGTACCTGGTTGCGCCCGGCATGCTTGGCGGCGTAGAGCATGTCATCCGCCTGTTTGAACACGATGGTCTGGCTGGGGCTGCAGTGTGGCCAGTGCGAAACCCCCACCGAGATCGTGATGTGGCCGACCACAGGAAGCTCGGTAATTTCAGCCAGATTGCGCAAACGCTCTGCCACTTGCGCGGCATCTGCCAGTGAGGCTTTGGGCAACAGCAGCAGAAACTCTTCGCCGCCGACCCGGCAAGGCACATCGTCTGCCCGGCAGACGTCGCGCATTTGTGCTGCCAACTGCTTGAGCACCATGTCGCCCACGTCATGGCCGAAAGTGTCATTCACGTGTTTGAAGTGGTCGATATCGATCGCCACCACCGCAAACGGAATGTCGTGGCTTGCAAAGCGGGCCAAAGCCGCATCGATGTGGCGGCGGTTGCCCAGCCCCGTCAAGTGATCGGTCGAGACGTCTTGGCGCAGCTGGCTCATGTTCTGGTGCAGCAGGCCCAGGCCAACCAGCATGGCTTTTTTCAGCTCTTGCGCTTCGTAGTACCACGATTGCACGGACTGAATGGTTTGGGCCGTGTCGGCGCGGTCCATGGTGTGTGCGCCATTGGCCAATTGCCGCAAAGGCTGGGCAATACGCCGAGAGCCCCACCAGATCACAAGCAGCAGCACACAGGTCAGCGGCAGTGTTTTGTAGAGCATGGTACGCATCAGCGTATCCAGAGGGGCCAATGTGGCCTGCTGGGGCCGCTGTGCGACGATGCCCCAGCCAGAGGTGGGCACTTGGGCAAAGCCTGCCAGCATCGCAGTGCCTTGGCTGTTGACTACGGCAGCGTAGCCTGAGTCGCCGGAGATCACCCGGTCAATCACGGTATTGCCCGTGATGATCTGGCCCACACGGTCGGGGTTGGGGTGGTAGATGATGCGTTTGGACTTGTCCACCACGTACAGGTAGGAGCCATCCGCATAAAAATGCGTGCCCAACAGGCGGTTGAGCATGCTTTCTTGCTTCAGATAGATGCTGCCACCGATGGCGCCCAGGTATTCGCCGCTGGGCGAAAAGATAGGGTGCGAGATGAAAACAATCAGGTTGCCTGCCGCAGACATAAAGGCCTGGCTAATGACGGTGCTGCGTGTGCGCAAGGACTCTTGCACGGCTGTGCTGTCAAGCATACGGCCTTTGATCTGCAGTGCCTCCGGTGACGTTGCGAGGACGATGGCTTGCGGGTTGTAGATGGTCACCGAGTTAAAACTCTTGGTTTGCAAGCGCAAACGTGTCGCTTCCTGCGTCAGCATGGGTTCATCCGCCATGTGGTCTGCCAGGAGCTGGGCGGTGTAGCCTAACTGCTGCAGGGCTGACTGCAAAAAATCATCGGTGCTTTGGGCCAGCTTGCGGGCATAGGCCGCGTTGCTCTCCTGGGTAGTATCGATCAACTGCTGGCGTTGAACGGTGTAGCCCGCATAGAAAGTATTGGCAAAAGGCAGCAAAGCGCTGCACAGCGTCAGCACCAAAATCAGTCGGCGTAAATTCATAGCAACACAGCAGCGGCGCAGGCCTGCCGTCAACCCATCCAAAGCGATCTATCGGTTTCCGCATTGCGGCGATAGGCGCAAACGGTCTTGGCGCGAAGGGACTGACGGTGGTGACAGAAGGACTTGCGCAGTGCGGTAATTATTGACCGCTTGGTTGCTGCAGTGTGTCGGTTACTTGCGACGAAGCGCAGGCTATCGTTGCGCGATGCGGCCCTGCATGCATCGGCATGCAGGGTAGGTAGGCCTCGTGCAGGGGCAGAGGGTCAGTATTCGATACAAATCTTGCCAAAATGCTGCCCACTGTGCTGGTGGCGGAAGGCGTCGGCCAGTTGTTCCAGTGGATAGCTGCGGTCAATCACCGGCCGCCAGGTGAATTGCTCCAGTGCACGCACCATGTCTTGCTGGTGCTCACGGCTGCCCACGATCAAACCTTGGAGCGTTTGCTGCTTGGCCATCATCTCGGCGCTAGGAATGCTGCCTGCAAAGCCGGTGAGCACGCCAATCAGGGCAATGTGGCCACCTACGGCGCAGGCGCGGATCGACTGTGCCAAGGTGCCGGGGCCACCCACTTCCACCACGATGTCGGCACCGCGGCCCGCCGTGGCAGCTAGCACGGCATTGCCCCATTCAGGAGTGGTCTGGTAGTTGATGACCACGTCAGCCCCCAAGGCCTTCAAGCGCTCGGCCTTGGCGGCGCTGGATGTGGTGGCGATGACGCGTGCGCCCATGCTTTTGGCCATTTGCAACGCAAAAATGGAGACGCCGCCGGTGCCCAGCACCAGCACGGTATCACCGGCTTGCAAGCGGCCATCGACGACGAGGGCACGCCAGGCGGTCAGGCCTGCCGTAGTCAGTGTGGCCGCTTCGGCGTGTGACCAGCCTTGGGGCGCATGGGTGAATGCCGTGGCAGGCAGGGTGACGCACTCCCGTGCAAAGCCATCCACACCATCTCCGGGCACGCGTTGGAAGTCGGAGGGCATGCGCTTGCCTGCCTGCCATTGCGGAAAAAACGTGGAGACCACGGCATCGCCCACGGCGAATTCGGTGACGCCTGCGCCCACCGCCGTAACCACGCCTGCTCCATCGGCCATGGGGATACGGCCGTCCGCCGTGGCATTGGGCAGGGTGGCAACCAGCAGGTCGTGGTAGTTGAGTGAGCTGGCGTGGATACGCACCTGGATTTCACCGGCTTGCGGTGCTGCCGCTGCGGGCAAGGTGGTCAGGTGCAGGTGGTCTAAACCGCCGGGGGCGGACAGTTGCATGGCTTTCATGGTGTGCTTTCTTGCGGGTAAGACATGGTGGGCTGCGCATGGTGCGCGGAACTGGCGTTTCAGGCCAGTACCAACATATTTGTCAGCTAGTATTAAAAATGTAAGTAACGCCTGCTTGGCAGGCGTTGCGCTAGCTTGTGCAGCGCACATCACCACAGAGTGGGTGCGCGGGAGTCCCTATGAAACGGTTGAGTAGCAAAAGCGGTTGTGCCGTAGAGGTCACGCTGTCGGTCATGGGTGGGACATGGAAGCCCATCATCCTTTTTCACCTCATGCATGGGCCCAAGCGTTTTGGGGAGCTGGGGCGGTTGATTCCGGGTATCACGCAGCGCATGCTGACCTTGCAGCTGCGTGAGCTGGAAGACGCCGGGATTGTGTTGCGCACGGTCTATGCCCAAGTGCCGCCCCGCGTGGATTACGCGCTGACGCTGCTGGGGCATTCGCTGCAGCCGGTGCTGGTGGCGTTGCGGGACTGGGGCAATAGTTACGCCCGCAGCCAGGGGCAGGAGTCAGATATGTCTGCCGATGGTCAGGCAGATCACACAGATATTGAGCAAAAATGCCTCTGAGGCAATGTGAGTATGCGCAGGTAGCTATTAAATTTTATATTGCGTGACGCAGCAGCGCGCACGCTGAGCTGCGGAGTGAGGCATGACCCAGCCCGCAGACGGGCGCAGCGTGCGGGCTGAGGAACGTGTGTGCAGGGCTTATGGGCCAGCGGTCAAGGTCACGCAGCAGAGGGCAGTCGGCGGCCCTCAGGGCTGGCGTTCTACCTGCACCGCACAGTCGTAGAACGCCGGTGCGCGGCCGATGTCGGTGAGCTGCTGGTGGGTGAGTTCGTTCACATTCGTGCCATTGGCACCATCCTTGCGCCACCAGATGCCCAAGCCCACCACCACGCCCTGGCGCGCGCGCCCGTTCACGGCGGCATGGCAGACGTGGGCGCCACGGGCGTTGAAAACGCGCACCAGATCGCCATCGGCAATGCCGCGTGCCGCCGCGTCAGCGGGGTGGATTTCCAGCTCCGGCCGGCCTTCGATGTGGCGCAGGGTTTTGACGTTCACGAAGGTGGAGTTCAAAAAGTTGCGTGCCGGTGGCGAAATCATTGCCAGCGGGTAGCGCTCACTCTGCATTTCATAGTTGCTCAGGTAGTCTGGAAGCGGGTTGATGCCCATTTTCTCCAGCGCTGGGCTGTAAAACTCGCACTTGCCCGAAGGGGTGGCAAAGCCGCCTTGTGCAAACGGCGCATCGGGCAGAGATTGCTGTGCAAAGCCGTGCTGCAACAGCTGTTCAAAGTCGATGCTGCTACCCTCCAGGGCCTGGCGGCACAAGTTTTCGTCATGGTCGTGAAAGTGGGGGGCGGCAAAGGCTGTGTCGTAGCGCGCCATGTGGGCGGCCAGTTCACGAAAGATCTGGGTGTTGCTCTTGGCCTGCCCCACCGGAGCAATCGCCGGTTGGTTGAGCAGCACGTCGGTGTGGCCGTAGCTGGTGTGGATGTCCCAATGCTCCAGCTGTGTGGTGGCGGGCAGTACATAGTCCGCGTAGTCGGCGGTGTCGGTCAGAAAGTGTTCCAGCACCACGGTAAACAGGTCTTCGCGGGCAAAGCCTGCGGCCACTTGGGCAGATTCCGGGGCCACGGCCACCGGGTTGCTGTTGTATACCACCAGTGCCTCAATGCGGGGGGCTTGGGTGTCCAGCAGTGCATTGCCAATCGTGCTCATATTGATGGTGCGCGGGCGGCGCTCCCCCAACAGCTGCGGCATGTGCAGGCGCGCGCGCTGGACGGGGGCATTGGACGATGTGGACAGCAGCAGCCCGCCGGCACGGTGGCGCCAGGCACCCACCAGCGCGGGCAGGCACGCGATGGCACGCACGGCATTGCCCCCACCACGGGTGCGCTGCACACCGTAGTTCAGCCGGATGGCGGCGGGCTGGGTGGTGCCGTAGTCGCGCGCCAGTTGCGTGATTTGCGCCACGGGCAAACCGCAGACCTGGGCGGCACGCTCGGGCGGCCATTGCAGCGCGCGGGCTTTGAGTGCTTCCCAGCCCTGCGTGTGCTGGGCGATGTAGTCGTGGTCCAGCCAGTCGTGCACGATCAACTCGTGCATCAGCGCCAGCGCCAGGGCCGCATCGGTGCCTGGCAGCAATTGCAGGTGCTCATGGCATTTGTCAGCGGTCTCGGACTTGCGCGGGTCAATGCACACCAGCTTGGCACCGTGGCGCTTGGCCTCTTGGGCGATGCGCCAAAAGTGCAGATTGCTGCCAATGCTGTTGCTGCCCCAGATCAGTATCAGCTTGCTTTCGGCAAAAAACTGCACATGCATGCCCAGCTTGCCGCCATAGGTGTGCAGCAGCGCCTCGCTGCCCGCACTGGCGCAGATGGTGCGATCCAGCAGGCTGGCACCCAGCTGGTGAAAAAAGCGCCGGTCCATGCTTTCGCCCTGCACCAGTCCCATGGTGCCTGCGTAGCTGTAAGGCAAGATGGCCTCGGGCTGGCGCTGCGCAATCGCATGCAGGCGCTGCGCAATGTCGCTCAGGGCTTCGTCCCAGCTGACCGGGGTGAACTGCCCGCTTCCTTTGGGGCCGATGCGCTTGAGGGGTGTGCGCACGCGCTCGGGGTGGTAGGTGCGTTCGGCGTACTTGCTGACCTTGGCGCACAGCACACCGCCGGTCATGGGGTGGTTGGCGTTGCCCTGCACTTTGGTGGCGACACCGCCCTCTACGGTCGTGACGAGTGCGCAGGTATCAGGGCAGTCGTGGGGACAGGCGCCAAGAACGGTGGTGGCAGTCATGGTGGTGCGTTGCAAAGCCAAGAATTGGAGAATGCAGATTTAAGCATGTGCCACATGCGCTGCGTGGCACAGCGCGTGCACTTGGTGTGGTTTTGTCACGTTCGCCCCGTCGCAGGCTGCCTTCGGCGAGCCGCCCACCGAGTGCGCGTCACCGATCACCGCTACGGTGCTGCCTTGGATGCAAGTACGGCGTGGGATGGTTGGAAGCTAGTGCGCTGCGCAGCCCTCAACACGGCGCGCAAAGCTGTGGTTTGAATGTTTAGAACGATCGTACTTTTTTGGCAAATTTTGGCTACACTGCGCCGATACCAACCATAAGGAGACCGTCGCATGTCCGACCTCAATGCTACGTTTGAAGAAGCTGTCAAAAACTCCACCGCGCTGAGCGAGCGCCCCGACAATGCCACGTTGCTGAAGATTTACGCGCTGTACAAACAAGCCACCGAAGGCGACAACGAGGCCAAGAAACCCAGCTTTACCGACATGGTGGGCCGTGCCAAGTGGGACGCGTGGGAAAAGCTCAAGGACACCACGCAGGACGAGGCCAAGCAGCAATACATTGAGTTGATCAACTCGCTGCGCTGATCGTCAGCAGCGCGAACAGCGCCAGCAGGCACAAGGTTCTACGCAAAAAAGGCAGCCGCAAGGCTGCTTTTTTTCGTGGCGCATGGGGGTGATCAAAAGCTAAAAGCAATAGCTGCCCGCGCAAGCAAAACAATGGTTTCGGATATAAAACTATCTGAAACTGTTTAAATGCATGCGCTAGCAGCTATGTTTTTATGCAGGCTGCACCATCTCATCGAATTGTTCGTTGAGCTTGGCTTCGATTTTGTCTTGGAACATGGCGGCCAAAAAGCCCAGCTCCGCGTCGAGCTTGAGGTGGCTGGCGCTCACGTGCAGCTGGCCTTGCATGCCGTTGCCGTCAAAGTGCAGCACATCGGATTGCGCGCCAGCTTCATAGCGGCATTGCACACCGAATTTGGCATGGGCTTTTTCAGCCCAGGTCTGGGCATGTTGACGGGCGGCGGGCAGACCCAGCGTGTGCTGGCGTTCAATGGTGATGTGGGACACGGGCCAAATCTCTGAAGACGGGGGACAAAGGCGTGCATCATAAAAGTCCGCTTGGCCCAGGCATGGGCAAGGGCTGAATACACTTAGGGTTTGGTTTTGACGGGGCAGGCGTAGCGCTATGGATTTTTTGACGTGGATTATTGTGGGCTCGATGGCGGTGTATGTGCTGCAAGGCATAGAGCACCGCCGCCGTGTGCGCTTGCTGGGCGCGCACCTGGCGCCGACGCAGGTAGAAAAGCTCATGGGTGGCTTGATCGAAGGCTATATGCGTGCGCTGGATGAAAAAGATGCCGAGCGCAGCAAGCAGGTGTGGGCCATTTTGGACAACAGCGAAAAAACCCTGGCCGACCAGCTCCAGCGCCTGTCGGAGACGTTTGCCCAAGAAAAAGCCGAAGACACGCGGGTGAGCACCTTGCCGCTGGCACTGCCTTATTTTGACCGCCTGATGCCATCACACACCTTTGACATGCGCGAAGCCTTGCGTCTGCACGCCAAAGCCGTGCGTGCAGCGTGTGCCCCGGATGATGTGGACCTGGCAACGCGCAAGCGCATGGCCTTCACCATGACGGCTGAGCTGCTCTTGCTGCAGCACACTTGCCACTGGTTTTGCAAAACCCGTACCATTGCCTCCATGCGCCTGATGGCGCGCCAGAAAACCCCGTATGAGCAGGTGCTCAAATCGGTTGCACCCAGCACTTTGCAGGCCTACCAGCGCTTGATTGGCAAGGGGTGACAGCGGCGAAGCTGCGGCGGGCCGCCTCTTAAAAACCACAAAACACGCGAATCGGGAAAATTCCTGTCACGCCTGCGTGCAACGGCGTATTGACGCAGCGCATGGGCTGTCCCAAAAATAGCTGGCATGAACAACATGCTTGCCGCACTGGAGCGCCGACTGGCTGCACTCCCTGTCAGCGTGACCGTGGACTTGCCCAGCGGCCAGCGCATTGGCCCCGAGCACGCTCAGGTGCGTGTGACCTTGCGCTCGCCAGCCGCATTCATGGCTTTGGCGCAGGGCCAGATCGGCTCGCTGGGCGCGGCGGTGGTGGA
Source organism: Comamonas jiangduensis (assembly GCF_030162955.1). NCBI lineage: Bacteria > Pseudomonadati > Pseudomonadota > Betaproteobacteria > Burkholderiales > Comamonadaceae > Comamonas > Comamonas jiangduensis. The sequence goes on along the minus strand of NZ_JARXOV010000006.1, from coordinate 71,332 downwards.
AGGCTGGGTGGACTTGCAAGGCAGCATGCGCAACGTGATGGCGGTGGCCAACGGCCTGCTGCAAACCGATCCTTTGCGGGGCAATGCCAGTTGGTGGTCGCAGGCCATACAACGTGCCCGCTCCATGGCCTTGCACACGCTGGAGCGCGATGCCCAGCAGGTACAGTTTCACTATGACCTGTCCGATGACTTTTATGCGCTGTGGCTAGACCCCCGGCGCGTGTATTCCTGTGCCTATTACCGCGACGCAGCGATGACGCTGGCACAGGCCCAAGAAGCCAAGCTGGATCACATCTGCCGCAAACTGGCGCTGCAGGCGGGCGAGCGATTTCTGGATATCGGCTGTGGCTGGGGTGGTTTGATTATTTGGGCGGCGCAGCACTATGGCGTCAAAGCCAAAGGCATTACCTTGTCACGCAACCAGTACAACTATGTGAGCCAGCGCATTCAGGAGCTGGGGCTGGAGGCGCAAGTGCAGGTTGAGCTGTGCGACTACCGGCAGATGGCAGACCAGCCTTTTGAAAAAATGGCGTCGGTCGGCATGTTTGAGCATGTCGGGCACGCCAACTTGGCCGAATACTTTCGCACCGTGCGGCGTTTGTTGCAGCCCGGGGGCATGGTCTTGATCCACGGTATTACCGCCGGGGGCACGCACAACCGCGAATTGGGCGCAGGCATGGGGGAGTTTATCGAGCGCTATATCTTTCCCGGCGGAGAGCTGGTGCACGTCAGCGCTGTGTTGCACGCGATGGCCGAGGCGGGGCTGGAGATGGTGGATACTGAAAACCTGCGCCCGCATTACGCGCGCACGCTGTGGGCATGGTCGGACGCCCTGGAGTCACAACTGCCTCAGGCACAACACATCCTGACGGCCCAGACCGACGCCGAGCGTTCTGACCGTGCTTTGCGTGCCTACCGGCTGTATCTGGCAGGCTCTGCGATGGGGTTTGAGCAAGGGTGGATGGGGCTGCATCAAATGTTGGTCATCCACCCCAGTGGGGATTTGGTGCAAGGCGCTTTGCGTGGCGCACAATCGAATTACCCTTTTCAACGGCAATACATGTACAAAGGATAAGAACATGGCATACACCTTCCAATCGCGTGCAACTGCAGACCTGATCATGCTGAAGGCTGCGGCAGAACAGATATTGAAGCTGTTGGACAAGCCTTTGCATGAAGCTGGCATTTTGACGGTGGAGCAAATTCCCGCTGCCTTGGCGACGCTGGAAAAGGCAGTGCTGGAGGACGATGCACGCCGCCAAGCGATCAAAGAGGAGATGGACGGTGTGGGCGAAAGCTCCAAGGAACAAGAGTCTGCCGCGGCAGCAGACTCCGCCAAACTGGGGCCGGTGAGCCTGCGCCAGCGCGTGGCCCCCTTGGCCGATATGCTGCGCCGCAGCGCTGCCGAAGGCAAACCCGTGACGTGGGCGGCACCGAAATAAGCCCGTTGCAGCAGTGCCGTATGGGCGCTGCGTGCATGTCGGCATAAAAAAACCGCCCGTGGATACATCCACGGGCGGTTTTTTTGCGCCAGGCCCCTCAGTGGCCTAGCCAAGCCAAAGAGGTGTGCTTAGTCCGCGAACTGGCCTGCAGCCTTGATGACCTTGCCCCAGCTCTCGATTTCCTTGGCCACAAACTTCTTGTGCTCAGCGGGCTCTACCCGGTTGTCAGCCACCACCACGGCGCCCAGGCCTTCTTGCTTCTTGATGAAGTCAGGATCTTTGACCGCCGCCTTCAGTGCGGTGTTGAGCTTGGCCAGCACGTCAGCAGGTGTGCCCTTGGGGGCATACAGGCCGTGCCATACGGTCACGTTAAAGCCCTTCAAGCCCGAGGAGTCTAGCGTTGCCAGATCCTTCAGAGCAGGCGCTTTCAGCTTTTCCAGCGTGGTCACGCCGTAAGCCTTGACCTTTTTCGCTTCGATCTGCGACGAAGTATTGGTGGTCTGGTCGCACATCAGATCGATGGTACCGCCCATCAGGTCGGTGATGGCAGGTGCTGCACCCTTGTAAGGCACGGTGGTCATTTGCACATTCAGCGCGCTTTGGAACATCAAGCCGCACAGGTGGCCCGCAGAACCCAGGCCCGAGTGGCCAATGTTGACCTTCTCTTTTTCCTTGTTGATCCAGGTGCGCAGTTCGCCGAAGTTATTGGCTTCCAGGGTGGGGCGGCCAATGACGGTCATGGGCACATCGTTGACGATGCCCAGGAACTCAAAGTCGTTGAGCACGTTGAACGGCAGCTTGCGGTACAGCGAAGGCATGGTGGACATGCCGATGTGATTGAGCAGCAGCGTATAGCCGTCGGCTGGGGCACGCGCCACCTTGGCGGAGCCAATGGTGCTGCCTGCGCCGGCAACGTTTTCAATCACTACGGTAGCGCCGCCCAAAGGCTTGCGCATAGCTTCTGCCAAATCGCGGGCGACGCGGTCGGTGGGGCCGCCTGCCGAGAAGGGCACCACGATCGTGACGTTTTTACTGCCGGGGAAATCTTGCGCCACCGCGCCCAAAGAGGCGGTTGCAGCAGCCAATGCAATGGCAGCAATACGGAAGGATGGGGTCATGGTGAATCTCCTGATGCTTGTCGTAGCTTGTTGGTTTGTTGGGGATGCGATCCTAGGAACTCAGCGAGCAGATGCACCCCCGTGCAATCCCTGATTGGCACGAGAAAAATTCTAAGAAAGGAAATTGCTTGCGGTAGGTCAAAAAGCGGTGAATCGTGATTGCTAGCAATGTCTGTAACAAAAAGCAGCAAGATCAGCTAAAAGTTTTTATTTTTATGGTTTTGAGTGATTGCAGATGGGGCGCTGCAATGGTTCGCTTCAAGTTTTTGCAAGGGTGTTTTTTGCAAGGGGCGGCCATTTTTTGTATGGCGCAACCCACTTTTTGCGATGTGAAATTAAGAGTAGCTTCTGGCGTCCTCAATCACCTTGCCATCGTTGGGCAGGCTGCCGGGGGCGACCAGTTGAATGTCGGCGCGCAATTTGGTGACATCGCGCACAGCCTCGCTGATGAGCTGTGCCAGCCCTTCCGATGTCTCTGCACTTTCCACCAGTAACGTCATGGTGTCGCTGGCCATCTCGCCACTGACCACCAAACGTGCTTTACCGACCTGGGGGAAGCGCTTGGCCACTTCAGAGACCTGGCCTGGGTGCACAAACATGCCGCGCACCTTGGTGGTCTGGTCGGCACGGCCCATCCAGCCTTTGATGCGCTGGTTGGTGCGGCCTGTGGGGCAGGTGCCGGGCAGGATGGCGGACAGATCGCCCGTGCCAAAACGAATCAGCGGGTAGTCGGGGTTGAGGCTGGTGATTACCAGCTCGCCCACCTCGCCTTCCGGGACGGGGTCGCCCGTGCCGGGACGCACGATCTCGACGATCACGCCTTCATCCAGCACCAGGCCTTCGCGGGCTTCGGTTTCGTAGGCAATCAGGCCCAGATCGGCGGTGGCGTAGCACTGGTAGCCTTCAATGCCGCGCGTGCGCAGCCAGTCACGCAATGAGGGGGGAAAGGCTTCGCCGCTCACCAGTGCCTTGCGCACACTGGGCAGGGCAACGCCGAGGCTTTGGGCTTTTTCCACAATCAGTTTGAGAAAGCTGGGGGTGCCGATATAGCCTGCGGGGCGCAGCTCCGCCATGGCCTGCACTTGCTGCTCGGTCTGGCCGGTGCCGCCGGGGAAGACGGTGCAGCCGATGGCGTGCGCGCCCGTTTCCATCATGGAGCCTGCGGGCACAAAGTGGTAGCTAAAGCAGTTGTGCACCAGCTCGCCCGCGCGAAAACCTGCGGCATAAATGGCACGGGCCATGCGCCAGTAATCGGGGCGGGCACCTTCGGGCTCATAAATGGTGCCGGGGCTGGCAAACACGCGCGGCATCTGAGGGCCAAAGACTTGCGTGTTAAAGCCGCCAAAGGGCGTGCTGGCGCGCTGTGCCTGCTGCTGCGCCAGCAGTTCGTATTTGCGCGTGACGGGCAACTGTGCCAGGGCCGCGCGGTTGTGAATTTGGGTGGCGTCCACCCCGGCCAAGATATGGGCGAACGCAGGCGAATGCGCTTGTGCATGCGCAATTTGCACGGGCAGGGCTGCCATCAAGGCGGCTTCGCGGGCCTGCGGTGAACGTGTTTCCAGTGCGTCGTAATGCGCGGACATGTGGTGTGCTCCCTCTGGCTGCGGTACTGGGTGCCCGCAGCAGTGCGTGAATATCAAACGGTTTGCAATCAGGCCAACCAGCGTTTGCGGCGCTTGTAGCTCTTGACGTCCTTGAAGCTCTTGCGCTCGCTGCCACCTACGCCCAGATAGAACTCTTTGACGTCTTCGTTGTTGGCCAAGTCGCTGGCTTTGCCATCCATCACAATGCGGCCGCTTTCCATGATGTAGCCGTAGTCGGCGTACTTCAGGGCCATATTGGTGTTTTGCTCTGCCAGCAAGAAGGTGACTTTTTCTTTGCTGTTGAGGTCTTTGACGATGTGAAACACCTCGTCGACGATTTGCGGCGCCAGCCCCATGGAGGGCTCATCGAGCAGCACCATGCGCGGGTTGCTCATCAGTGCGCGGCCAATGGCACACATTTGCTGCTCACCGCCCGAGGTGTAGGCCGCCTGGCTGGTGCGGCGTGTTTTCAGGCGCGGAAAGTAGTTGTAGACCTTCTCCAGATTGGCGGCAATCTCGCCCTTGTCGGTGCGGGTGTAGCTGCCTGTCATCAGGTTTTCTTCGATGGTCAGGTGGGCAAAGCAGTGGCGCCCTTCCATGACTTGCACCACGCCGCGCTTGACCAGCTCGGCCGGTGAGAGGTTGGCAATTTGCTCGCCTTCCAGCGTAATGCCGCCCTTGGTGACTTCGCCGCGCTCGCCCTTGAGCAGGTTGGAGATGGCGCGCAAGGTGGTGGTTTTGCCTGCGCCATTGCCGCCCAGCAGGGCGACGATGCTTTGGTGGGGCACCTGCAGGGAAACGCCCTTGAGCACCAGAATCACGTGGTTGTAAATGACCTCAATGCCATTGACTTCCACCAAAGGTGTCGTGGCGGCAGGAGTGGAAGAGGGGTTGTGGGTTTCGGTCATGCCAATCACCTGATTCATCAATTAAGATAGCTGTCAGCGCTTGCTGTGTAAGCGCTAGGGTCATTTTTCTTTGTGAAGCTAGCCCCCTGTTTGCAGCCCGGCTGCCGGTGCTGCACACAGGGGTGGGGCTGCAGGGATTAGCTGCAGCTACGCACTTGGATGTTTTTGTCCTTGGCGTACTTGTCGGCGTATTCCTTGACCAGTGGGTCGATCAAGGTCTTGTCGGCCTGGTACCAGTCCGATGTCACAACCCACTTGCTGCCGTTCCACTGCGCAATGCGGGCCCAGTCGGTGCCCAGGTGGTTGTCACAGCTGGTTTTGAAGGGGCGCAGCATCTTGCCAAAACCCAACTCGTTCAGGCGCTCCTGGGTCAGGTTCAGGTTCTCCATGCCCCAGCGGATTTGCTCGGGCGTCATGACCTTGCCCTTGCCATATTTTTCTTGCGCCGCGCGAATGCCTTCGACTTGCAGCATGGCAATCATCATGCCGCGTGTGTGTGCCAGTGCGCCCAGTTCCTTGGCATCGCTGGCGGCGCCTTGGCCCTTGTCATAGAGCATGGCCTTGACTTCGTCGTGCACCTTGTCGCGCTCGGCTGTGTTGTGGATGGTGACGGTGTTGTAGCCCTTGGCGCCGTCAATGCCCTTGACGTCGTGGTCAGAGCCGCCCCACCAGATGGCGTACATCTTCTCGCGCGGGAAACCGGTGGCTTGTGCCTCGCGGATGGCCGTGGGCGTCATCACACCGGCAGACCACAGAATCACGTAGTCGGGGCGACCTTGGCGAATTTGCAGCCAGGTGGCTTTTTGCTCCACACCGGGCGCGGTCACAGGCAGCAAGCTCAGCTCGAAGCCTTCTTTGGCGGCACGCTTTTGCAGCAGTGGAATGGGCTCTTTACCGTAGGGAGAGTCGTGGTAGACCAAGGCAATTTTCTTGCCTTTGAGGCTGCCCTTTTCTTTCTTCAAGATGTCTTGAACGATGGAGTCCGCAGCCGTCCAGTAGGTACCCAGCAGGGGGAAGTTCCACTCAAACACACGGCCATCCACCGACTGCGACAGGCCATAACCGGGGGTGACCACGGAGACTTTGTCGATGGGCGCTTTTTCGGTCACGGCAAAGGTGATGCCGGTGGACTGGGTGTCAAAACCTGCAGCACCGCTGCCCTTGCCTTTGAGGCGCTCATAGCATTCCACCCCACGGCTGGTGTCGTAGGCGGTTTCGCACTCTTCATAGGCGATTTTCACGCCATTGATGCCACCTTTGACGTTGACCAGCTTGAGGTAGTCCAGCTTGCCGTCGCCCCATGGAATACCCAGGGGGGCGAACTGGCCCGTACGGTACGAAAGCAGCGGCACAAATTGCTCCTGCGCCTGCGCACTCGCGCTGGCGGCAAAGCCCATACCCGTCAATGCGAGCAAGGTGGCCGCTGTCAGATGGTTGAATTTCATGCTTGTCTCCTGTGGTGGATGAAATGCCCGGAGGGAACATGGCATGCACACCCCCGTGCACACGCCATGGTTTCTGCGCAGAGTTGCCGTGCCCACCGCCCTCTTCTGTGGAGGGCTGGATGGCACGCTGGGCTCTTATTTGCAGTCGGTGCGGCGGGAAATTTTCTTTTCCGCCAAATACTTATCGCCATGCTCCTTGACCAGCGGATCAATCACGCTCTTGTCGGCCTGGTACCAGTCCGAGGTGTACTTCCAGTCCTTGCCGTCCCAGGCGTACACGCGGGCGCTGCTAGAGCCCATGTGGTTGGCGCAGGAGGTCGCCAGCGGCTGCATCACGCCCTCAAAGCCCAGCTCTTTCAGGCGGTTGGCATCCAGCTTCAGGTTTTCCATGCCCCAGCGCACTTGCTCGCCGGTCATGACCTTGCCCTTGCCAAACTTCTCTTGCGCTACGCGCACGGCTTCAATGGCCAGCATCTGGGTGATCACGCCGTGCACATACAGCACTTCGCCCACTTCGTTGCGTGCGCCCGTGCCTTGCTTGGCGTCATGCACGTGCTTGAGGATGTCTTGCATGACCTTGGAGCTGGTGCCGTGGCTGTACAGCGACAAGGCGTTGAAGCCCTTGGCGCCTTCGCCGACGTCACGCACTGCAGGCTCGGTGCCGCCCCACCAGATGCTGTACATCTTCTCGCGCGGGAAGCCGGTGGCCTGCGCCTCTTTCAGTGCGGTGGTGTTCATCACCCCCCAGCCATACAGCACCACGTAGTCGGGGCGGTTTTGGCGCACTTGCAGCCAGGTGGATTTTTGCTCCACACCGGGTGCGGTCACGGGCATCAGCTGCAGGGTGAAACCATGCATCTGCGCACGCTTTTCCATCAGTGGAATTGCGTCTTTGCCAAAAGGACTGTCGTGGTAGACGTAGGCAATTTTTTTGCCTTTGAGCTTGTCCAGACCGCCGGCTTGCTTGCCAATGTGCTGAATCAAAATGTCAGCACCGGTCCAGTAGCTGCCCAGGAAGGGGAAGTTCCACTGAAAGGCGCTGCCGTCCTGGGAGAAGGACAGGCCGTAGCCCTGGGTCATCAGCGGGATTTTGTCGACGGGCGCTTTTTCCGTCAGCGCAAAGGTGATGCCAGTGGCCAGCGGCTCGACCACAGCCACGCCGGGGCGGGTTTTCAGGCGTTCGTAGCATTCCACCCCGCGGTCGGTGGCGTAGGCGGTTTCGCACTCTTCGAAAGTCAGCTTGACGCCGTTCACGCCGCCGTCGCGGGCGTTGATCATCTTGATGTAGTCCACCTTGCCGTTGGACCATGGAATACCGTAGGCCGCGTAAGCGCCGGTGCGGTAGGTCAGCTGGGGAAAGAACTGCTCAGCGGCTTGTGCCGCAGCGCTGGACACAAAGCCAGCACCTGCTGCTGCCAGCGTGGCACTCAGAATCAGACGTTGCATATTCATGGGGGAATGTCTCCTCGTGGTGAAAGTAATGACGCTTGAAATCAGAGCTGCTTGCGCTTACGAATCAATGGTTTCAGATGGTTTTGATGCTGAAAACCTTGTTCCATAAGCGCTGGCAGCTACTTGTTTAGCAATTGCTGCTTAGTGCGGGAAGGGCCACACGCGCATCTTTTGCTTGCCGGTAGACCACAGCTTGGCGATACCGTGCGGCTCCACAATCAGGAACCAGACGATCAGTGCGCCGAAGATGATGAATTCCGCGTGCGAGATGCCGGCGGTAGAAATCGACATGCCAAACAGGCTGGCCAGTGCAGGCAGCACCAGGTTCAGCACAATCGGCAGCACCACGATGAAGGCCGCGCCAAAGAAGCTGCCCATGATGGAGCCCAGGCCGCCGATGATCACCATGAACAGCAGCTTGAAGGAGATGTCCACCGAGAAGGCGGCGGGCTCCCACGCGCCCAGGTGCACAAAGCCCCACAGCGCCCCGGCCACACCAACGATGAACGAGCTGACCGCAAACGCGGAGAGCTTGGCGTACATGGGGCGAATGCCAATCACGCTGGCGGCCACGTCCATGTCGCGAATCGCCATCCACTCACGGCCAATCGCACTGCGCACCAGGTTTTTGGCCAACAGGGCCAGCACCACCAGGACGGCCAAACAGAACAGGTACTTGGACTGGGCCGACTGAATGGCCATGCCAAACACTTCCAGGTTGTTCACCGACACGGAGCCCGAGGGCGAGTCATTGGTGAACCACTTCACGCGCAGGAACATCCAGTCGCTGAAGAACTGTGCAGCCAGCGTGGCCACTGCCAGATACAGGCCTTTGACGCGCAGGCTGGGCAGGCCAAACAAAATGCCAAAGAAGGTGGCGCACAGGCCGCCCAAAATCAGCGCGGGAATCAGCGGCATATCGGGCACACGCGCCACAAAGTTGTAGGCGCCGTAAGCCCCCACCGCCATGAAGGCGCCGGAGCCCAGCGAGATCTGGCCGCAGTAGCCCACCAGAATGTTCACCCCCAGTGCTGCCAGCGACATGATGACCAGCGGGGTCAAAATGGCGAGGTAGAAATAGTCGGTGGCAAACATGGGCACCACCAAGAACGCCACCGCAATCAGCGCCCAGATGGCGATCTTGTCTTGCCGGATGGTGAAGATTTGCTGGTCAGCGCGGTAGCTGGTTTTGAACTGACCGTTTTCACGATAGAACATGGTTGTTGTCTCCTGATGGCTCTATGGGTTGGACCGGTCAGACACGGTCAATAATCTTCTCGCCGAACAGCCCTTGCGGACGGAACAGCAAGAACACCAAGGCCAGCACATAGGCGAACCAGATTTCGATACCACCGCCCACATAGGGGCCCAGATACACCTCGGACAACTTCTCGCCCACACCGATGATCAGGCCGCCGATGATGGCGCCGGGCACCGAGGTCAAGCCGCCCAAAATCACTACGGGCAGTGCGCGCAGCGCGACGGTGGTGAGCGTGAACTGCACGCCCAATTTGGAGCCCCAGATCATCCCGGCCACCAAGGCCACCACACCGGCCACACACCACACAATCACCCAGATGCGGTTGAGCGGAATACCGATGGATTGCGCGGCCTGGTGGTCGTCGGCCACTGCGCGCAAAGCACGGCCCGTGCTGGTTTTCTGGAAGAAGATGGACAGTGCCGCCACCAAGCACGCCGCAATCACGGCGGCGATGACGTCTTCCTGGTTGATCATCACGCCGCCGTCAAACACGCTGTCCAAAATGAAGACAGGGTCTTTGGGCATGCCGATGTCGATCTTGTAGATCTCGCTGCCAAACAGCGTCTGGCCCACACCTTCCATGAAGTAGGTGATGCCCAGCGTGGCCATCAGCAGCGTGGCGGCGTCCTGGTTGACCAAGTGGCGCAGTACCAAGCGCTCAATCAGCCAGGCGCTGATGAACATGATGCAAGCGGCCAAGACAAAGGCCACCACATTGGCGAAGATCTTGTTGTCAATGCCCGTCCACTGCGGCACCCATTCCGCAAAGCGCGCCATGGCCAGTGCGGCAAACAGCACCATCGCACCTTGGGCAAAGTTGAAAACGCCGGAGGCCTTGTAGATCAGCACAAAGCCAAGTGCTACCAGCGCGTAAAGCATGCCTGCCATCAGGCCGCCAGACAGAGTTTCTAAAAAGAATGCCATTGCGTGTCTCCCGTGTTCCGTTGCATTAGTGGCTGGTGCCCAGATAGGCACGGATCACGTCTTCGTTGTTGCGCACTTCGTCGGGGGCGCCATCGCCAATCTTCTTGCCGTAGTCCAGCACCACGACGCGGTCCGAGATGTCCATCACCACGCCCATGTCGTGCTCGATCAGCACGATGGTGGTGCCAAACTCGTCATTCACGTCGAGGATGAAGCGGCACATGTCCTGCTTTTCTTCCACGTTCATACCGGCCATGGGCTCGTCCAGCAGCAGCACTTGCGGCTCCATCGCCAGCGCACGGCCCAGGTCCACACGTTTTTGCAGGCCGTAGGGCAACTGGCCCACGGGCGTCTTGCGGAAGGCCTGAATTTCGAGGAAGTCGATGATGTGTTCGACAAACTCGCGGTGCGCAATCTCTTCTTTCTCGGCAGGCCCCCAGCGCAGAGCCTGCATCAGCAGGTTGCTCTTAATTTTGAGGTTGCGGCCGGTCATGATGTTGTCGATCACGCTCATGCCTTTGAACAGCGCCAGGTTCTGGAAGGTACGGGCCACGCCCATCTCTGCCACCTGGCGGCTGTTCATGTGGTCAAACTTTTTGCCGCGGAAGGTGATGGAGCCTTCCGAGGGGGTGTACACGCCGTTGATGCAGTTGAGCATGGAGCTTTTGCCTGCGCCGTTGGGGCCGATGATGGAGCGGATCTCGTGCTCTTTGACGTTGAACGAGATGTCCGTCAATGCCTTCACGCCACCAAAGCGCAGGCTGATGTTCTGGATGTCCAAAATGACATCGCCAATCTTTTTGTCTGTCATGGCTGCGGTTCTTTCGTTCTGGGGGTCAGGCAGCGGTGCGTGATGCTGGGAAGCGCCGTGCATCCTGAATTTGCAGCGTGGCGCTGACACTGCCTGTGCGGCCATCCTCGAACTTCACCTGGGTTTCGATGAACTGCTCGGTCTTGCTGCTGTAGAGCGCATCAATCAACACCCCGTACTTTTCGGCAATGAAGTTGCGGCGCACTTTGCGGGTGCGGGTCAGCTCATCGTCATCGGGGTCCAGCTCCTTGTGCAGCACCAAAAAGCGTGCAACTTGGGTGTCTGACATGCCAGCCTCGGTGGCCAGGTCGGCATTCACCTGCTGGATGCACTCATTGATCAGTTCCAGCACCTTGGATTTGGATGCCAGATCGACATAGCCGCCGTAGGGAATGCCTTGGCGCTCGGCCCAGTTGCCCACGGCCTCGTAGTCGATATTGATGAAGGCACACACCTGATCGCGGCCATTGCCAAAGCACACAGCCTCCTTGATGTGCGGGAAGAACTTGAGCTTGTTCTCGATGTAGTTGGGCGCAAACATGGCGCCGGTGTTGGTTTTGCCCACGTCTTTGGCACGGTCGATGATGCGCAGGTGCCCGTCTTCATCCAGCACGCCGGCATCGCCGGTGTGGAAGTAGCCGTTTTCATCAATCACTTCGGCCGTGGCGTCAGGGCGCTTGTAGTACTCCTTGAGCACCGAGACGCCCTTTACCAGCACCTCGCCGTTGTCGGCAATCTTCAGCTCAATGCCGGGGGCTGCCTGGCCCACCGTGTTGAGCTTGACCTGGCCATTTTTCTGGATGCAGACATACGCACAGGTTTCCGTCTGGCCATACAGCTGCTTGAGGTTGATGCCGATGGAGCGGAAGAACTTGAACAGATCCGGGCCAATCGCCGCGCCTGCGGTGTAGGCCACGCGAATGCGCGACAGACCCATCACATTGCGCAAGGGGCCGTAGATCAACAAATCGCCCAGGCCGTATTTGATGCGGTCCAGCATTCCCACGGGTTTGCCGTCCAGAATGTCTGCCCCTACGCGTTTGGCAAGGGTCATGCATTTTTCAAACAGCCATTGCTTGGGTTTGGCGGCGTCTTCCATGCGGATGGAGACGGAGGTCAGCATGCCTTCAAACACCCGGGGTGGCGCAAAGTAATAGGTAGGGCCAATCTCACGCAGGTCGATATTGATGGTGCTGGCCGATTCGGGGCAGTTGATGGTAAAGCCCGCCACCAACCATTGGGCTACGGAGAACAGGTGGTCGCCCACCCAGGCAGGGGGCAGGTAAGAGATGACGTTGTCGCTGGGGTTCAAGCCATCGACTTCAACCCCCCCTCGGGCGGAGCCAATAAAGCTGGCATGCGTTTGGCACACACCCTTGGGCTTGCCGGTGGTGCCGGAGGTGTAGAGGATGACGGAGACATCCTCTGCCTGGACGGCGTTGGCCATGGCTTCCCATGCGCCGGGGTGGTCACGGTCCCATGCTTGGCCCAATTGCTTGAGCTGTTCGGTGCTGATGAGCCCCGGCTCGGTGTATTTGCGCAAGCCACGAGGATCGTCGTAGATGATGTGCTGAATGCTGGGCACGGTTTCGCGCACTTCCAGCAGCTTGTCGACTTGCTCTTGGTTTTCGGCAAACGCAAAGGCAATGTCTGCGTCTTGCATCACAAAACACATCTCTTGTGCGACTGCGTCTTGGTACAGCGGAATGGGCACGGCGCCGATGCTTTGTACGGCCACGAAGCCCATGTACAGATGGGGGCGGTTGTCACTGATAAAGGCCAGATTTTGGCCTTTGGCCAAGCCCAGCGCGGCCAGCCCACAAGCCATATGGCGCACGTCCTGGGCTACTTTCGCCCAAGTCCAGGTTTGCCAGATGCCGTATTCCTTCTCGCGCAGAGCCGCAGCGCCCGGCCTTTCGGCAGCATGCTGAAGTAGCAGGTGCGGAAATGTTGTTGCCATTGCAGATCCTCAAAGTTTCATTCAACCAGGAGCTAAATGAACGAGCGGCCAAAAGAGCGCGTCAAGTTCACGAACTAAATTCATCGTAGGCAGCACTTTGACGTTTTCTTGTCTTTGCAACGACTTTCTCGGGAAAGACCTAATCGGGTTTTTACGCGTGCTTTGTCGTCATATGGCCTCTTTTTGTGTGCATTTGATTTGCATCAGGGCCTGGTGCGCAGAGCGGCTTGCTTTGTCGTGGCAAACCCCATTGCCACGACAAAGCTGCCGCGCACATGCTTGCGACTTATGAGCCCCAGCACTTCCTTGTACCAACGTCGACGTGTCGCAACGCCTGAAGAAATCGAAGCGATTCCGTGGATGCATTCATTGCTGCCCCGCGAGCGCGAGCGCGCCATTTCCGCACTGCAGGTCACGCCTGCATGTGCCGGGGAATATGTCTGCCATGCAGGCCGTACCGTGACGTACTGGCTGGGGCTGATTGATGGCTTGCTCAAAATGAGTGCCGATAACGCCGATGGCCTGACCATGACGTTCACCGGTGTGCCGCCGGGCGGCTGGTTTGGGGAGGGCACGTGCATCAAGCGCGAGCCGTACCGCTACAACATTCAGGCACTGCGCAAAAGCCTGATTGCGGGCATCCCGCTGGATACCTTCCAGTGGCTGCTCGATAACTCATTGGGCTTCAACCGCTTCATCATGAACCAGCTCAATGAGCGGCTGGGCCAGTTCATTGCCGCGCGTGAAATTGACCGCATCAGCAACCCAGATGTGCGTGTGGCACGCAGCCTGGCTGCCTTGTTCAACCCGGTGCTCTACCCCGGCGGCAGCAGTGTGCTGCGCATTACCCAGCAGGAGCTGGCGTATTTGGTGGGCCTGTCGCGCCAGCGGGTGAATGAAGCGCTGGCGACGTTGGAGAGCCATGGTGCCATTCAGGTGGAATACGGCGGACTGCGGGTGATGGATTTGCAGGCTTTGCGCGAAGCGCGTTTTTGTGCCGCCAAGCGCCCAGCCGTGACAGAGAGTTACGTTCACAGGGCATAGTCTGAGCGGCCAGCAAGGCTGTGCAAGCGGAGTGACAATAGCCCCCTAACTCCAAGAGCCGAGCATGTCTTTCAAAGACCACCCCCATTCCCGAGGCCCCGCCAAAGACGGCGCCTCCCGTTCCGACCGACCTGACGGTGAGCGCTCCGAGCGCCGTGGCGGTGATCGCCCCCGTGGTGGTCCATCTTTTGGCGCACGCGATGAGCGCGGCCCCCGCCGCGAAGGCAACTTTGGGGGAGATCGCCCCCGTTTTAACGATCGCAACGATCGTGGCCCCCGCCCTGAAGGCGGCTTTGGCGGCGGTGATCGCCCCCGCTTTAACCGCGACGAGCGCGGCCCCCGTCCAGAGCGCAGCTTTGGTGACCGCCCACGCCGTGAAGAGGGTGGCTTTGGCCAGGCCGATCGTCCCCGCTTCAATGATGCGGAGCGCGGCCCCCGCCGCGAAGGTGGCTTTGGTGGTGACCGCCCCCGTTTTAATGACCGCAACGACCGTGGCCCTCGCCCAGAAGGCGGCTTCGGTGGTGGTGATCGCCCCCGCTTTAACCGCGACGAGCGCGGCCCGCGTCCAGAGCGCAGCTTTGGTGACCGTCCCCGCCGTGAAGAGGGTGGCTTTGGCCAGGCCGACCGTCCCCGCTTCAATGAGGCGGAGCGCGCGCCCCGCCGCGAAGGTGGCTTTGGTGGTGACCGCCCCCGCTTTAACGATCGCAACGACCGTGGCCCTCGCCCAGAAGGCGGCTTTGGCGGCGGTGATCGTCCGCGTTTTAACCGCGATGAGCGCGGCCCCCGTCCAGAGCGCAGCTTTGGTGACCGCCCACGCCGTGAAGAGGGTGGCTTTGGTCAGGCTGACCGCCCGCGTTTTAATGATCGCAACGACCGTGGCCCCCGCCCTGAAGGCGGCTTTGGCGGCGGTGATCGCCCCCGCTTTAACCGCGATGAGCGCGGTCCGCGTCCAGAGCGCAGCTTTGGTGACCGCCCACGCCGTGAAGACGGCGGCTTTGGTGGCGGTGACCGTCCCCGCTTCAACGATGGGGAGCGCGCTCCCCGCCGCGAAGGTGGTTTTGGTGGCGATCGCCCTCGCTCCAATGAGCGCAGCGACCGTGGCCCGCGTCCAGAGCGCAGCTTTGGTGATCGCCCACGCCGTGAAGACGGTGGCTTTGGCGGTGGTGACCGTCCCCGTTTTAACGATCGCAATGACCGTGGCCCTCGCCCAGAGGGTGGCGATCGCCCACGCTTTAACAAAGACCGTGGCCCACGTGATGACCGCAAGCAGGGCGACCGTCCCCGCTTTAGCAAGGGGGGCGATCGTCCCAACGCGGTACGTGAAGAGCGCCCTGACTACGCCAACAGCGTAGGCGAGGTACGCCGCTCCTTCAGCGGTATTCGCACCTACCGTGCGCCTGCTGAACTCAAGGGCAAGGCTGCGCCGGTGAAGGTGATTCGTCCAGAAGACAACCCGGGCGACGACAGAAAATAAAGAGAGCGCCTGGCGCTTGATAAACAAGCATTTCAGATATAAAACCATCTGAAATCCAGAAAGGGAGCGCGCAAGCAGCTCCCTTTTTTATGTCTGGCGCATGCGTGCTCTCTGAGACCCATCGGCACGAGCGGGCAGTTGGTGGTCACCGCCCGCAGCCAGGCCCAAGCCGGATGGCGCTGGCGTTGGCTGGGTTCAATCGTCGGCGCGGTTGGCCAGCAGGCTTTTGTAGATCACGGCACCGATGATGGCGCCGACGATGGGTGCCACCCAAAACAGCCACAGCTGGCTCATGGCAATGTCGGGGCCAAATACGGCCACGCCGGTAGAGCGCGCGGGGTTGACCGAGGTATTGGTGACGGGAATGCTGATGAGGTGAATCAGCGTCAGGCACAGGCCAATCGCCAGTCCGGCAAAGCCGGCGGCGGCACGTTGGGCCGTGGCGCCCAAAATCACGACCAGGAACAGCGCGGTCATGACGACTTCGGTGAGCACTGCCGCCGACAGGTCATAGCCGCCGGGTGAATGTGCACCAAAGCCGTTGGTGGCAAAGCCACCCAGGTCTGCACCGGCTTTGCCCGTGGCAATCACGTACAAAATGCCGCCGCCCACGACGGCGCCCAGCACCTGGGCGATCACATAGCCGGGGAGTTCGGCCCAGGCAAAGCGCCCGCCCATGGCCAGCCCCACGGAGACTGCGGGGTTGAAATGCCCGCCAGAGATGGGCCCCAAGGCGTAGGCGCCGGTCACCACGGTCAAACCAAATGCCAGTGAAACACCCACCGGCCAATCCCGATTTCTGGGAACGCCGCCGCCAGCACGGCGCTGCCGCAACCGCCCAGGGTGAGCCAGAGCGTGCCAATGAATTCAGCCGACCATTTTTGAACTGAGGTGTGCATAGCGCCTCCTGCACAAGATGCGGGGTGGATGCGGGCAGTACATCTGCCCGCTGTGGTGCATCCTAGGCACGCGGGGGGCGTGCGTGGGGGAGATGTAACGGTCAAAAATCGTCTTTCGAGGCGCGTGCTGCGCCTTTGTGACGCACGTAACATTTTGAAATTCCGTCTGTCGGGTTGGGGCTACGGCGTTAGCGCTGCCACAGGATGTCCGGCGTAATGTCGGCCACCCGTGCGCAGCCCAGATGTGCCATTGCCAGCTCCAGCTCCGCCCGCAGCAAATGCAGCAAATGGGCCACGCCCAGCAGACCTGCCGTGGCCAGCGCATGCATTTGCGGCCGGCCAATCAGCACCGCATGGGCGCCCAGCGCCAGTGCCTTGACCACGTCCGTGCCATAACGCACCCCGCTGTCTACCAGCAAAGGGGTGCCAGCGCCCACCGCAGCCGCGATGGCGGGCAGCACTTCCACGGGGCTGACGACACCATCCAGCACGCGCCCGCCGTGGTTGGAGACGACCAGCGCATCCGCACCGTACGCCACCGCCTGGCGCGCCTGTGTGGGGGACAAAATGCCTTTCACGATCAGTGGCAGCTGGGTGTGCGCGCGCAGCCAGCGCAGGTCGTCCCAGCTCGGGGCCTGTTGCATCAGCGGCGTGCCAAACAACATCGGGCCTTGCAGTGCACTGGTGTGCGTGGTGCTGGGCATATCGCGCAGGTTGGCCGCCTCTACGCCGTAGGGCAGCGCAAAGCCCGAGCGTTTGATGGACGCATCCACCGTCCAGACGATCGCGGTGTAGCCCGCAGCTTCAGCACGGCGAATGAGTTGCAGGCTGTGTGCACGGTCAGGCTGCAGATACAGCTGGAACCAGCGGGGTGCGCCTTGCCCCATTTCAGCCGCTGCCGCCTGGCCAGCTTGGGCAATGTCTTCCAGGGTGTAGCTGGACAGGGTGCTCACTAGCATGCCGGTTTGCAAAGCGGTGGCTGCCCGCACGGTGGCCAGCTCACCCTCGGGGTGTGCCAGGCACTGGTAGGCCACGGGGGCGAGCAAGAGGGGGCTGGCCAAGTCGTGGCCCAGCAGCGTGGTGCGGGTGTGGGCGTGCCCCAGGTCGGCAATCGGCTGGGGCAGCAGGCGCAGTCCATCCCAGGCCTGGCGATTGTGGGTGAGTGTGAGGTTTTGGTCTGCTCCGCCTTGAATGTGCCGCCAGGCATGCGCCTCGATGTGATGGATGGCATGGCGCTCATAGTCTGCAGCGCAGGCAATATCTGCAGGTATCTGGCCGTGCGCTGCACGCACCGGCGCTCCCAAGGCGTTGAGTTGGGGGGCGTGCATCAGGCCTCCGACCACATGCGCAGCAGGTTGTGGTAAGTGCCCGACAGTGCCGAGAGCTTGGAGTGCGCGGGATGGTCGGCAGTGAGTTGCTGGATGGACTGGTCCAAGTCAAACAGCAGCCGGCGCTGTTCGTCAGACTTGATCAGGCTTTGCGTCCAAAAAAACGAGGCATAGCGCGTGCCACGGGTGACGGGGTTGACGCGGTGCAAGCTGCTGCCGGGGTAGACGATGGCATCGCCCGCCGCCAATTTCACGCTTTGGTGGCCGAAGGTGTCTTCGACGATCAGCTCACCCCCGTCGTACTCGTCAGGCTCGCTGAAGAACACGGTAGTGGAGACATCGGTACGCACCTTGGTGGCCGTGCCCGGAATGACGAACAGGGCGTTGTCAATGTGGTTGCCGTAGGTGCCGCCGCCTTCGTAGCGGTTAAAACGGGGGGGCAGCACCCGCAGGGGCAGCGCTGCCGATAAATACAGCGGGTTGTGCCCTAGCTTGTCCAAAATCAGATTACCCATCTGGGCGGCCAAGGGGCTGTCTACTGGCAGTTGCCAATTGCTTTTCACTTGGGCAGCCAAGTGGCCCGCAGTCAGGCGGCCATCTTGCCAGTCTGCGGCCTCCATGGCTTGGCGGCATTCGCGGACTTCTTGCGCAGAAAGCAGGGCGGGGATGCGGAGCATCATGGTGAAGAACCTTTCAAAACACCGACCCCAGCAGGGGCGTGCGGCAATCAGTATCTACGCCAAAACCCCGCAGCAGTGCAGGCTGGCGGGGCTTGGTGGTGTGCGACTGGCCCTGGTCGAAACCGGGGCCAGGGTTGTGTGCATCAGTAGTTGAACTTCAGCGCTGCGACGGCAGAGCGGCCAGCACCCAAGGTGGCATAGTGCGGGGAATTGGCTGAAGCGTAGTACTGCTTGTCGCCCAGATTCATCACATTCAGCTGGAACGTCACATTGGGGTTGATGACGTAGCTCAGCATGGCGTCGTAGCGGGCGTAGCCGCTGACTTGGCGAATCAGCAACGCATCACCGTTATCCGCGTAGCTGGCATTCATGCTGCTTTGCGCATATGCACCCAGGCCCATAGTGAGCTTTTGCGTGGGCTTGTACGTGGCCCACAGGCTGGCGCTGTGCTTGGGTGTACCAGGGAAGGCCATGCCCGTGCCGGCTTTGGGTTTCCCTGCACTGGTCAAGCCGATGTCTTTTTGCTCGCTATCCATGAAGGTGTAGCCAAAGCTCACATCCACGCCGGGCGCAACGCGTCCTGCTACCCCCAGCTCCAAGCCATTGACCACTTTTTGGCCCGACATGCGCGCGTAGTTGTTGCTGCCTACGCCATCGGTCACCCGTGCGTCGGTGACTTCATTGCGGAAGATGGCTGCGTTGACGCTCAGGCGCTGTTCCAGCAGTTCCCATTTGGTGCCAAATTCGATGGAGCGCGTTTTCTCGGGCTTGAGGTCTTCCGCATTCAGGGTGCCTCGTGTGCCCGTGCTGTTATTGATCGCGGTGTTCCCATCCAGACCCAGATTGCTGTTGCCAGGCGTGGAGGAGCTGCCCATCGAGGCATACAGATTGCCCTGCGGGGTGAGCTTGTACACCACGCCCAATTGGTAGTTCAGCAAAGTGTCCACACGCTCAAAATTTTCGGTGGTCGTGCTGGCGCGGGTGCGGTAGTGGTCCAGGCGCAGGCCGGTGTTCAACAGCCATCGGTCGTTCAAGTCGATGGTGTCAAAGCCATACAGCGACAGTGTGTTGGACTGGAACTGGTTGGTGATGGGGCCTTTGACAATCGTGCCGCTAAATACACCGCCGGGGTTGCTTAAGCTGGTGCAGTACTGCGCATTCGCGCCGGTGCAGGCTGCTGCGTTGCTGCTAAATCCTGTGCCCGAGTAGCTGCCGTACTCCGAGGCTTCGTGTGCAATTTCTGCGCCGAAGGCAAAGCGGTTTTTCAGGCCCAGCCAGTTGCTTTGCCCCGTCAACTCGCTGACGTTTTGCCATGTTTGTGTTGCAGAGTGGCGGGTGTTGTAGCGGCGAAATACCTGCCCGGATGCCACGTTGCCCTTGCTGTCATCGGGCTGCGCCCAGATGTACTTCTGGGTGGAATCCGTATAGCGCAGGGTGTTGCGGAATCGGTTGGTGTCGCTCAGGTCGTGCTCGTAGTTGACCGTGAACACATCGCTGCGCTCCTTTTGCATGTCCAGGCCGCGCAGGCCGTACCAGTTTTCGCGATTGCCGCCGGTCGTGGGCTTGATGATGTGCGTGCCACTGGTGGGGTAGGTGGCGGGGCGATTGAAGGGCATGCCGCCATCTGGCACATCGTCGGTTTCCAGATGCTGCAAAGACAGGGTCAGGCGATCGGGCGTGTTCAGGCCAAACGTCACCGAAGGTGCAATCCCCCAGCGCTGGTTTTCGGGGCCATTACGACCGGGTACATCCGCGTCATGGGCCATGGCATTCAAACGCAAGGCGGTGGTTTCACCCAGTTTCCAGTTGCCGTCCAGGGTGGCGCGTTTGTAGTGGTCGGTGCCCAGGCCCACATCACCCGAGATGAAGTTTTCGTTTTTGGGTTTTTTGGTGCTCATGTTGATGGAGCCACCAGCCCCACCACGGCCTGCGTAGGCCGAGTCAGAACCCTTGACGATTTCAATCGCTTCGAGGTTGAACACTTCACGGGCGGAAGGGGCGATGTCACGCAGGCCGTCGATGAAGATGCTCGACTGTGCATCGCTGCCGCGCATGAAAGGCCGGTCACCGGACGCACTGCCGCCTTCGCCGGAGCCAAATGTGATGCCTGAACTGCCTTTCAAGGCATCTTTCAAGCTGGTTGCGCCGGTTTGCTTGATGACTTCTTCGCTGATGATTTGCACGCTCTTGGGCGTTTCTTTCAGCGGAGCCGTGAACTTGGAAGAGACGGCTTCGTCGACTTTGACCGGACTGGTCGCAGCCTCTTTGACGGTTACGGTCGACAGGGTGGCGGTTTCCTGGGCGAAAGCGGACGCACCCACGAAGCACAGGCCAGTGGCAAGAGCCAGCTGGGTGAGTTCGCAGTGCAGTCCCGCCTTGTTGGATGTTTTTGCGGCGTTGGACATGAAAATTTTAGTATGAGCGCCCCAGCGACATGTGGGGCATGCGCAATTCTATTGTTAATTGAGAATGGTTCTCTTTCGCCTTTCTATTGTTGTGGTGAGCGGTGTTGCTACATGGCAACAGCACAGCGGTCTTGAATTCTGGGCGACAGCCCCTATCTGGCTGGCTGTGCCAGCGTGCTGGCTCTGCATAATCGATGTTCCCGTCAGACAGTCAAAGATCAAACGATGAGTAAGCAAACCCATTCTTTTCAAGCGGAAGTAGCCCAACTGCTGCATCTGGTCACGCATTCGCTGTATTCCAACCCTGAAATCTTTGTGCGAGAGCTGATCTCCAACGCATCGGACGCTTGCGACAAGCTGCGTTTTGAGGCGCTGAACGACAGCAGCCTGTATGGCGACCAGCCCAACCTGGAAGTGCGCGTGTCCTTCGACAAGGATGCCAAGACCATCACTATCGCTGACACCGGCATCGGCATGAGCCAGCAGGAAGCGATTGAGAACTTGGGCACCATTGCCAAAAGCGGCACCAAAGCCTTTATGGATAAGCTCAGCGGCGACCAAAAGAGTGATGCGCAGCTGATTGGCCAGTTTGGTGTGGGCTTTTATTCGGGCTACATCGTGGCCGACAAAATCACCGTGGAATCGCGCCGCGCAGGTCTGCCTGCCAGCGAGGGCGTGCGCTGGGTCAGCGGTGGCACCGGCGAGTTTGAGGTCGAGCAAATCGAGCGTGCGCAGCGCGGCACCAGCATCACGCTGCACCTGCGGGATGACGCTGAGGAATTCTTGAACGGCTGGAAGCTCAAGCAACTGATCACCAAGTACTCCGACCACATCAGCCTGCCCATCTTGATGGAAAAGGAAGAGTGGAAGGACGGCGAGAACGATCAGCCCGGTGCCATGGTCAAGACCGGCGAGTGGGAAACCGTCAACAAGGCCAGCGCCCTGTGGACCCGCGCCAAAAAGGATGTGACCGAAGAGCAGTACAAAGAGTTTTACAAGGCCATCAGCCACGACTACGACGATCCGCTGAGCTGGAGCCACAACCGCGTGGAAGGCAATACCGAGTACACGCAGCTGCTGTACATCCCGGCCAAGGCACCGTTTGACCTGTACCACCGCGAAAAGAAAGCGGGCGTGAAGCTGTATGTCAAGCGCGTCTTCATCATGGACGACGCCGAAGCCCTGCTGCCTGGCTACCTGCGCTTTGTGAAGGGCGTGATCGACTCGGCCGACCTGCCGCTGAACGTGAGCCGCGAGCTGCTGCAGGAAAGCCGCGATGTGAAGCTGATCCGCGATGGCTCGGTCAAGCGTGTATTGAGCATGCTGGAAGACCTGGCCAAGCACGACAAGCATGAAGCGTCCACCGACGCCGACGGCGTGACCGACGTCGTCAGCGAAGAGGACAAGGCCAAGGAAGGCAAGTACAGCCAGTTCTACGCCGAGTTTGGCGCGGTGCTCAAGGAAGGCTTGGGTGAGGACTTCGCCAACAAGGAGCGCATTGCCAAGCTGCTGCGCTTTGCGTCGACCAGCAGCGACACCGTGACGGTCTCGCTGGCCGACTACAAGGCCCGTATGAAGGACGGTCAAGAAGCCATCTACTACATCACCGCCGAAACGCTGGCCGCTGCCAAGAACAGCCCACAGCTGGAAGTGTTCAAGAAGAAGGGCATTGAAGTCCTGCTGATGACCGACCGCGTGGACGAGTGGGCACTGAACTACCTGACGCACTTTGACGGCACACCGCTGCAGTCGGTGGCCAAGGGCGCCGTGGACTTGGGCAAGCTGCAAGACGAAGAGGAAAAGAAAGCCGCGGAAGAAGCCGCTGAAGCCTTCAAGCCGGTGTTGGCCAAGCTCAAAGAAGCGCTGAAAGACAAGGCCGAAGACGTGCGCGTGACCACCCGCCTGGTGGACTCACCCGCCTGCTTGGTGGTGACGGATGACGGCATGAGCCAGCAATTGGCCCGCATGCTCAAGCAAGCGGGGCAGGCCGTGCCGACCTCCAAGCCGGTGCTGGAGGTCAACCCCGAGCACGCCTTGGTGAAGAAGCTGGACGGCAGTGTGCACTTCCATGATCTGGCGCACATCTTGTTCGACCAGGCCTTGCTGGCCGAGGGCGGTATTCCGGAAGACCCCGCTGCCTACGTCAAACGTGTGAACGCGCTGCTGGTGTAAAAGTTTTTTACACCCACACCCATAGCCTCGGCAGTGCAAGCTGCCGAGGCTTTTTTTTAAGCGTTTTAGGCCTCTTGTGCTTATAAATAAAGCGTTGGAAGCTATGGTTTTATTCCCGCGTGCGCATGCCGTGCAAGCGGGGTTGCAGTGCGGGCTCCCGCAGATTTACGCACAATGCAGGGATGAAAAAACTGTGGACTTCCATCGCGCTGCTGTCCTTGCTGGCGGGGTGCTCTACCTCGGCAGGTGTCGGGGTGGGTGTGCCCGTGGGGCCATTTCGCATTGGCGTGGGTGTGGGAACCGGGGGCGTGTCTGCAGGCGTGGGCACCGGTGTGGGGCCGGTGGGCGTGGGCGTCGGGGTGAACCAGCGCGGGCAAGTGACGGGGAGTGCCGGCGTCGGGGCATCTGTGCCTGTGGGCGGTGCGAGCGTGGGGGCGGGCGTTGGAACTTCAACGGTCTTGCATGACCCCAAGGCTGGTTCTGCGTCCAAGGCGGAGCCTGCTGCAGCGCCTGACACTGCGCGGCCCTCCTCTGCGCCCGCCGCATCGGGCGCCGGTGCTGTGCAGTGGCGCGATGCGCAAGGCAATCTGGTGCCGGAGTGCCGGGTGCGTAGCGGCTGCTAATCGTCGCTCACGATGCGGTTGCGGCCACCACGTTTGGCGCGGTACAGGCGCGCATCGGCAATCGACAGAATTTGCTGGCTATGTCCCAGTTGATGGGGCAGCTCTGAAGCGACGCCGATACTGACCGTCACAAACGCTGCGGCCTGTGCTTGTACATGCGGCAAGCGCAGCGCTGCAATTGCTGCCTGAATGTCGTGGGCCAGTTTCAAAGCACCATCCAAGGTGGTATCGGGGAGCAGGCACACAAACTCTTCCCCGCCATACCGGGCGACCATGTCGCCGGGGCGATGGAGGCGCTGCGCAATCGCGTGGGCCACTTGCTGCAGGCACTCATCGCCATGCACATGGCCGTAGTGATCGTTAAAGGCTTTGAAGTCATCCACATCCAGCATTAGCAGCGCCAATGGCTGGTTGTGGCGCTGCATACGGCTGAATTCGCGCGTGAGCATGGTGTTGAAGTAACGGCGGTTTGCAATGCCCGTTAAACCATCAGCATGCGACAGCCGCTCTAGCAGGTTGCGCTGTTGCGCCAACTGCAAATGATTGCGCACGCGAGCAAGCAATACGGCAGTGCGAAAGGGCTTGGCAATAAAGTCTGCAGCCCCCATGTTCAGGCACACTTCTTCGGCACTGGCATCAGAGATACCCGTCAAAAAGATTACCGGGATGTGCGCGGTACGCGGCTCATTTCGCAGGCGGCGAAATACCTCAAAGCCGTCCATCTCGGGCATGAGTACGTCCAGCAAAATCAGGTCTGGATGGTATTGCAGCGCCATCTCCAGCCCCTTTTGGCTGGATGTCGCGGTTTGCACATCACACAACGTACCTACGACACTCGCGATCAGTGCCGCATTAATTTCCACATCGTCAATCACCAGCACTTTTTGTGCTTGTGTCGCAGACAGCAGCTGTGGGTGGATGGGCAACCAACTTGCGTAGGGCATGGCGCTTAATCGTGGGGTGAGGTGGTCGTGCAGTAGGCCTGGAGTTCGAGCACGCCAGCCTCGGCGGATTGGGCCACATGGTGTGCCAACTCCATGGCGCGCTCCGAGTCGGATGCTTTTAACGCGGTAGTCAATGCGGACGACAGATGGCCCAGGCGCATCAGCCCGAAGGTCGCTGCGGTGCCCGTCAGCTTATGCGCTTGCGCACGCATGGCTTGCCAGTCATGTTGCAGCGCCAGTGCAGGAAGTTGGCGGGCACGCTGTAGGCTGTCATGGGTGAACTGGTGGACCAATTGCTGCAGTTTGGCGCTATCAAACAATTGGGCCAGTGCATCGATGGCGCCGGGCTCAAAAACGGGGGGTAATGCGGTGGCTTGCCGATGGGTGGCGGAGGGCGCTTCGGAGGTGGGCCCTGCGCTGCCCAGCCATTCTTGCAATGCATGGTGCAGTGCAGATTCCAGCAAAGGCTTGCTCAAATGCGCATTCATGCCGGCCGCATGGGCGCGCTCTACGTCTTGCACCGCGGTGTGTGCAGTCATTGCAATGACGGGCAAATGTGCAAAGCCCGGGCGTTGGCGCAGCGCCTGGGTGGCGCTGAGGCCATCCATGTGCGGCATTTGAATGTCCATCAGCACGCAGGCGTAGTAGCCGGGGCCAGCGTGCTCTAGCCGCTCCAGCGCCTGCAACCCGTCTTCGGCAACTTCCGTTTGCAGGCCCAGTACATGCAGCATGCCCTCAGCCACGGCGCGGTTGAGGGGGTTGTCATCCACCACCAAAACGCGCAATCCCTGCCAGGTATTGGCAGGGGTGTGTGACTGCTGCTGGAGTGCCGGTGTTTGCGTGGGGGCGTGGACATAAGAGCGCGCAGGCTCCAAGACGGCAGTGAACCAGAAGGTACTGCCTTGGCCCAAGGTGCTGTGTACCCCGGCTGAGCCACCCATCAACTGCGCCAGGGCGCGTGAAATGGTTAAGCCAAGGCCAGTGCCGCCAAAGCGTCGCGTGATGGAGTTGTCGGCTTGCTGAAAGGCTTCAAACAACAGAGGCAAATGGTCTGCAGGAATGCCGGGGCCGGTGTCTTTGACACTCACGTGCAGCACGATGCGGTGCAAGGTGCTGCTGGCATCCAGTCGCAAAGCAATGTGAATGTGCCCAGACGTGGTGAACTTGATGGCGTTGTTGATGTAGTTCAGCAATATCTGCGCAATGCGATGGGGGTCGCCGCGCAGGTGATCGGGCACCTCGCGCGCCATTTTGTAGTTGAGTGACAGCCCTTTTTTGCTGGCATCTTCATGGCACATGCTGAGCACATCCAGCACCACGTTCTCCAAGCTGAAGTCAGTGCTCTCCAGCTTGAGCTGCCCCGCATCAATCTTGGAAAAGTCCAAAACTTCATTGACGATGCCGCGCAAATGCTGGCCCGCCCGCAAGATGTTGTAGAGCTGCTCACGCTGAGGCTGCGGCAGATCGGCTTTGAGCAGCAGTTGCGTCAGCCCCAAAATGGCATTGAGGGGCGTGCGAATTTCGTGGCTGATGCTGGCTTGCAGGGTGGAACGCTCTGCCGCGCTTTGCTCCGCATGGCGTTTGGCTTTTTCGAGTGCACGCGACTGCTGCATTTCTTTGGTCACGTCCAGCCACACGCCATTGAAAGTGATGCTGCCATCGCTTTCTTGGTGCGGGTTGGCCCGGGTTTTGATCCAGCGGGTAACGCCATCGAGCATCACGATTGACTGATCAAAGTCCACAGGCGTCAAGGTGCGTGCACTTTCCGCAAAGTGCTGTTCGGCCATGCGTGTGGCCTGCTGGTCGTGATGGCGAATCACTTCGGCGGCATGGCCAATGCCCGTGTCGGCATCGGAGGGCATGCCCATGAGTTGTGCCCACTGCGGGCTGGCAAAACGCAGGCGCAGTGCCCCTCCCGGCGCGAGCTGCATCTGGAAGACGGCACCGGGCAACGCGCTGGTGAGTTGTTGCAATTGTTCAGTCAGCAAGTGGTTGTGCTGGTGCAAGGCAAGCTCGCGCTCGAGCTGTGCCGCTTCTTGCAAGGCCGTGGCAAAGCTTTGCAAGGTGCGCGCCATGGTGCCGATTTCATCGGTGCGATCTTGGTCGGCAATCTGGAGGTGGTAGTCGTGCCTGCTCATGCGTTGCATGCTGGCGGTAAGACGGCCAATCGGTTGCGATACGTGGCGCAGGGCAATCCAGGCCGCACATGCTGAAATGGCCAGCACGCTCAACCACCCGGCCAGCGTGGTGGTAGTGATGGCTGCTTGGGTGCTGTGTTCGGCATCCTGCGACCTGGCCTGGAAAAACATTTGGCTTTCCGTGCGCAGCATATGGACTTCGGTCAGCAGATGGGTCAGCGCAGGCGTAAAGCTTTGGCTCAGTACGATCAGCGCATGCTGTGCCTGCCGCTGCAAGCTGGCGGTGACGACGCCGCGCCCCGCCGCAAACATATGCCTTGACTGGGTAAGCACTTGGTCCAATTGCAGCTCATGCTCGGGCAGCAGGGCATAAATTTCATGCAAATTGGCCTCAAAACGTTGCTGCATCAGCGCAAGATGCTCCTGAGATAGGAGTATTTGATCCTCGTGGCTTGCGGTGAGCACCGTATGCACCAAGGCAGACACCTCCGCGAGGTGTTGCCGCACCAAGGCCACGCGGCTGGTGGTGGCGTCTTGTTGCGCCATCAGCTGGTGGTAGCGCGATTCAATGCGCTGCATGTGCCAGGTGGCATAAACCGTGATCGTGGCAGAGGCAACCCCCATCAAGGCTACCAGCAGCACGATTTTGGCAGTCAAACTGAGAGAAAGGTGCTTCATGGGGAGCGATAGCTGTCGGCGCGTGGACTGTCAGTCGAAGGAGTCGGAGACGCAAGCATACGGCCTTGCGGCGCTGCAAGGCTAAAACAGATCGCAATCTTGGCAGCCTGCGGTTGTTGTACCGCTGGGCGGTGTGCGCAGCCCGTATCGGCAGTGATGGCCGCCTACAAAGAAGCGCTAGGCCGGCCGCCCTGGCAGCGGGGCAGGCCAAGGAGGGCGCAGTACAGCGCTGCGCCGACCGGGCATATCAAGCAGGTTCCACCACTTTTTCAGGAGCCGACAAAATTTCCAGCCGATAACCCAAGCCGTAAATCGCGCTGAGCTGGTAAATCTGGCCATCGCCGTGGAATTGCCCCAATTGCAACTTGGTGCGCAGTCTGGAGGCGTGGGTGTCGAGCGTGCGCGAAGGCGTAGGGGTGATATTGCCCCACACGGCTTCGGTCAGGTGATTGCGGGACAGCAATCGGCCGCAGTTTTGGAATAAGAACTCTGCCAGTTCATATTCGCGGTGCTTGAGCTCAATCGGCTGGTTGTTCAAATACACGGTGCGCGCGACAGGATCAAGGCGGTACGGCGAAAAATCCAGCCGCATGGTGGAGACGTCCGGGTAGGCGCGGCGCATCAGCGCGGTGACACGTGCCATGAGCTCTTGCACACGCAGAGGCTTGACCATGAAATCATCGGCACCGGCGTTGAACGCGGCAACAATGTCTTGCTCCTCGTGGCGCTGGCTGGCAAACAAGATGGGCAGTTTGCTGCCGCCCGCATCGCGCAGGGCACGCACCACCTCAATGCCGCTCAGGCCGGGCAGCAGCCAGTCAACGATCAAAAGGTCAAAGCTTTCGCGCCGCATGGCGCGCAGCAAATCTTCCCCCGTCTCAAACAAGATGGTGGCGTGGCCCATTTGGTGAATGGTGGCTTCCACCAGCTTCAGGAAAATTGGATCGTCGTCCAGAACAGCAATGCGCATGGCAGTGTTGTAACAAAAAATTTCACATTGTGGTGTGCGTCAATGCAAATGAATGCAAAACCGCAGGATATGTCTGTAGCTGAGGCGTTCATCTGGGCGTTTGGCGTTGCTTCTTGATGGGCGGCGGTAATCCAGCTAATATTTAATTAGAAAGTGAGCGCATGCTTTCTGTTTGGCTTGGAGTGTCCGAAGTTTGCAACTGACTGAGTGCTTCGAAAGGTAATTGCTGCTTGACCAGGATGACCGTGCAGGGGGCATCGCGTGCCACCCGCATGGGTACGGTGGCGATCAGACGTTGCATTTGTAGGCCATGGGTGGCGGCACCAAGGATGAGCAAGCCCACGTTATTGCCTTGCGCGTAGCGCACGATGGCTTGAGCGACGTCGGAGGCTTCAAGGACGTGGTAACTCACACCGTGCCCCCCTGTCTCCAGCCCTTGGGCCCAGTGCTTGAGCCTTGCCAGGTGGGTGCGGTGCAGCTGTGTTTCGCTACGGCTGCTGTCGGTGCTGCTACTGTCGGAGGGCGAGATCACGGTCACGACCGCAAGGCGCGCTCCTGGCCGGGTGGACAGCGAGCGCGCTACCGCTTGCCGCAGGCTGTACAGCGTGGCATCGCTCACGTCTTTGTGTGGCACGGCCACCATCAGGATCGGCACTTCAGTGATTTGCTGCACAGGCAGGGGGCTGGGCTGGTATTCCATGCCGGCGGCGGTGATCCAGCGGCGTAGCTTGCCCAGCAAAGGTATGCCGTGCAGGCGCATGCCGCGGCGTGTGATGGGCACTTGTTCTGGGTTGACTAGGTCAAAGGCCAGCTCGGCGGCGCTGGCATAGCGTTGGGCGGCGGCTGGCTCCAGGCAGCGCAGGATGATTTCTTGCAGCCAATCGGGTACGTCAGCGCGCAGCGCACGCGGCGGTGTGGGCGCCATCCACATGCGTTGGCGCATGCCGCCTTCGGTGGCGGGTGCGCCGAAAGGTAATTCTCCCGTGGTCAGTTCATAGAGCATGACGCCGATGGCAAAAATATCGCTGCGCACATCGCCGCGCACACCCACAATTTGCTCGGGTGCAATCCATGCTGGTGAGCCCACGGCTTTGCGCAATTCCTCGGCCAGCAAATCGGGGTAGTGCGCGTGGCAAGACAGGCCAAAGTCCAGCAGCACCGCGTTGCCGCTGTCTTGGATGATGACGTTGCCGGGCTTGAGGTCCAGGTGGCAGCAGTTTTGCTGGTGCAGGCTGTGGGCGGCCTGTGCCATGGCCGCTCCCAGCTGGGCAATGGTGTCGATGGCCAAGGGGGCAGGGTGATCCAGCCAGTGCTGCAAGGTGTGGCCCGTCATGTGTTCCATAACCAGGTAGGGCAGCCGCACCAGATCTCCCGCTGCCACAAAGCGTGGCACATGGGGCCCGTGTAGCGCGGGCAGGATTTGCAGCTCCATCTCAAAACTGACGATGTTTTCTGCGCCGTCGCCCGCGGTCATGCGCGGGATTTTCATCACCATCGGAAAGCTGGGGGCTGCCGCTGGCCGCGTGGTTGGTGCGTAACGCACGCTGTAGATGTGGGCCATGCCGCCTGCGTGGATGCAGTCCTCCACCACAAAACCATCAATTTCGGTGCCGGGCGTGAGCTTTTTCATCGGCCTTGCTCCAAGCGCTCGGCAAAGCTGCTGGGCATGCCGCTGCGCTGCAGTGCCTGTACGGCGGCAGGGTGGTCGTAGGCGACGCGGTGGAACGTCATGGTGGCGTTGTGGGCGTCGTACAGCGCATACATGGCACGCACATCACCATCGCGGGGCTGGCCGCAGGAGCCCACAATCGCCAGCCACTGGCGGTGTGCGGGCACCGGGATGGGCACGCCGGGTTGTGGCACAAAGCGCATCAGCTTGGCGGTGGGGGTGAGGTAGTACAGCGACTGGTGGTGTACGTGGCCGCTGAACACATAGCGGATGGCGGGGTCGATGTCGCTGGCAGCGGTCATGCTGCGCTCTGCCATCACGCTGTTTTCAATGTAGGTCCAGCGTTCGGGCTGGTGGGCGCTGGCGTGTACCAGCAGCACACTGCCGTGCTGGCTGAGCAAGGGCAACTGCTCCAGAAACTGCAGGTGCACGGGGGCGAGTTGCGCGTGGGTCCACTGCGCGCCTTGCTCGCCCATGTGCAGGATGTCGCTGGGCGGGTGCAGGGCCAGGTCATCGTGGTTGCCGCGCACGATCCATGCGCCTTCTTGCACGGCATGCATGATGGTGTCGAGCACCGCTGCGGGGCTGCCGCCGTAGCCGAGCATGTCGCCCAAAAAAGCCATTTGCGTGGCGCCTTGTGCGCGCGCATGGGCCATGCAGGCCTGCAGCGCTTGCAAGTTGGCGTGAATGTCAGAAAACAAAGCCAGTTTCATGCTGCCCATGGTTGCGCGAAAAGCTGGCGGCAGGCTTGCATGACACATTGGGGCTTACCCGCGAGGGGTGGATAAAAAATGAGCGCTTGGCACTTGAAGCCAAAGCGTTTCAATAAGTTTTTGCTCTGAAAGCATTGTTGAAAGAGCGCTAGCAGCTATTGTTTTTTATTTGCCCGATGTGGCTTGTCTTGCTGGCACACTGCAGCGCTTATGTCGTTACCCACCCCCAGTTACACCGAAGTCTGTGAAGACCGCGATTTTGTCGAGTGGCACCGTGGCTGCCCTTGGTGTGCGGTTTGGCTGATCCGGCTGGAGCATGCGCAGGTGATTGCACAGGTGGAACAAGTCCGTACCAGCGTTCAGCAATGGCTGCTGCCGCGCTATGCCCGCCAGCCCCATGTCACGCTGGGGTACCGGGGCTTGATGGCTGCGGCAGAAGGCACCCACGCTGCCGCAGAGTTTGGTGTGGCGCAATTGCGCGCTGATATTCAGGCGCTACAAGCGGCGCAGTTACAACCATTTGCACTGCAGGTACAGAGGGTAGGGAGCTTTGCCACCGTACCGTATCTGGCGGTTGCGCCGACTACGGCGTTGCTTGCCGCGCATGCGGCACTGCTGGCGCATGGGCCGTACCCTGGCTGGCGTTATGTGCCCCACGTCACCCTGGGGCACTATGGCAGCCGCTTACCTCTGCAGACGGTGTTGCAGCAGTTGCGGTGCAGTGTGCCTGCGGCCTGGAATTGGCAGGCACCGGTCACGCAGCTGTGGCTGGCACGCTACCGCACCCACGATATTGCGGGCGCATTGAGCTTTGAAGGGTATTTTGATTTACGCACCCAGGCTTACCATGCGCTGGCCGGTGCATGCATCGGCCCTGCGGCCCTCAATCAATCGTGAGGGTGACGGGAATGTTGCCGCGGGTGGCGTTGGAATAGGGGCAGACTTGGTGCGCAGCATCCACCAGCGACTGGGCCTGGGCTTTGTCCATGCCCGGAAGATGAATGCGCATACGCACGGCAATCCCAAAGGCTGGGCCGACAGGCCCTAAATCTACCTCTGCATCCACCGACACATCGGGCGGCAAGCTGATCTTCTGGCGTGCAGCCACTGCTTTGAGTGCGCCAATAAAGCAGGCAGAGTAGCCTGCCGCAAACAGTTGCTCGGGGTTGGTGCCAGTGCCGCTGCCGCCTGGCGGCGTGAGCTGAATGTCCAGTTTGCCATCGTGCGTGCGCGAAGCACCTTCGCGGCCGCCGGTGGTGTGTGCGTGGGCGGTGTAAAGCACTTTGTCCAGTTGCTGGGCCATGACGAATCTCCATCGTTCAACATTGAGGAAGTGAGCGTGCAAGCGCCCTTGCAGGCGTGCCGCAGTCAATGTACCTGCGCGGCGCCGGCAAGGGCGTAGGTCATCGCGCAAAACGCAAACGCCCAGCGGCGTGGTGCGGCTGGGCGTTTTTTGGATGGGGCGCGGGTTTAGTAGGTGTACACGCCTTGACCGGTTTTGCGGCCCAAGCGGCCAGCGGCCACCATTTCACGCAGCAAATAGCAGGGGCGGTATTTGCTGTCGCCGAATTCTTCCAGGTACACCTCCATCACGGCCAGGCACACGTCCAGACCAATCATGTCAGCCAGCGCCAGGGGGCCAATCGGCTGGTTGCAGCCCAGCTTCATGCCCGCATCAATGTCTTCCGCCGTGGCCGTACCTTCGCTGAGGACGTAGAAGGCTTCGTTGATCATGGGCACCAGAATGCGGTTCACCACAAAGCCGGGTGCATTTTTGACGGTGATGGGGCTCTTGCCCAGCTTTTCCGACAGGGCCTTGACGGTGTCGTGGGTGGCATCGCTGGTCTGCAGGCCACGAATAATCTCCACCAGCGCCATCATGGGCACGGGGTTGAAGAAGTGCATGCCGATGAACTTGTCGGCGCGCTGAGTGACGGCGCCCAGCTTGGTGATGGAGATGGACGAGGTGTTGGTGGCAACCAGTGTCTCAGGAGGCAGCGTGTCATCCAGCTGCTTGAGGATTTTGACCTTGAGGTCGTAGTTCTCGGTGGCGGCCTCAATCACCAACTGGGCGGGCTTGAGGTCGTCATAGCTGGTGGAAGTCTTGATCAGCGACAGGGCTTTTTCTTTGTCGGCGACGGTGATTTTTTCTTTTTTGATCAGGCGGTCAAGGCTGCCAGAGATAGTGGCCAAGCCCTTTTGCACGGCGGCTTCGGAAATGTCCACCATCACCACCGCAACGCCTGAAACGGCACATGCTTGTGCAATGCCGTTGCCCATGGTGCCTGCGCCAACGATGCCTACGGTTTGAATGCTCACGGTTGTATCTCCCTAGTTAATGATTGGTATGCGGGGAAGATGGTATCCAAATTCTGAAGTAGAGCGCGTAACGTAGGTGCCTTCAAGCTGCGGGAGCGGTCTGCATGAATGAAGTATTTGACTATGTCGTAATTGGTGCGGGCTCTGCGGGCTGCGTGCTGGCCGGTCGGCTGAGTGAAGATGGTCAGCACCAGGTGTGTGTCCTGGAGGCCGGAGGCACGGATGCCACGCCATTGGTGCAATGCCCGGCAGGTCTAGCGGCCATGTCCAAAGCAACGCACCTCAATTGGGCGATGCAAACGGTACCTCAGGCTGGTCTGAACGGGCGGTGTGGTTATCAGCCGCGCGGAAAGGTGCTGGGGGGCAGCAGTTCGGTCAACGCGATGATTTATCTGCGGGGGCAGCCGCAAGACTATGACGGCTGGGCGGCACAAGGTAATCCCGGGTGGGCTTGGGCAGATGTCAAGCCGTGGTTTTTGAAGGCGGAGCACAACGAACGCGGGGCCGACGCCTGGCATGGCCAAGGCGGGCCGTTGAATGTGGCGGACTTGCAGCAGCCCAACAGCTTGAGTCAGGACTTTGTCGAAGCGGGCGTGCAAGCGGGGTTTGCGCGCAATACAGACTTCAATGGCGGCAGCCAAGAAGGTGTAGGGCTTTACCAAGTGACCCAGAAAAATGGGGAGCGGTGGAGTGCCGCCAAGGCTTACCTCACACCGCATTGGGGGCGCCGTAATTTGCAGGTACGTACCGGGGCGCAGGTGCTGCGGATTGTGCTCACAACTACCAAGGCAGGACTGCGTGCAACGGGGGTGGAATATGTGCGTGGCGGTGTGCGCCACACAGTGCATGCGCGCCGCGAGGTGTTGTTGAGTGCCGGTGCGTTGTTGTCGCCGCAGATACTCATGCTGTCGGGCATCGGGCCTGCCGCGCATTTGAGAGAGGTGGGTGTGCAGCCTGTGCATGATTTGCCAGGCGTGGGCCACAACCTGCACGACCATCTGGATGCGCTGCTGGTGGCAGATGCTCCCCAGCTGACGCAGTCCTTTGGTTGGTCCGCGACAGGGCTGATGCACATGGTGCAAGGCGCATGGGAGTGGCACAGCAAGCGAACCGGCAGGCTAACCACCAATTTTGCGGAAGCAGGGGCTTTTCTGAAAAGCAGCCCCGAAGTATCGCGGCCTGATTTGCAACTGCATTTTGTGGTGGCCAAACTCATCGACCATGGGCGCCAGACCGTTTGGGGGCATGGTTTTTCCTGCCATGTGTGTGTGCTGCGCCCACAAAGCCGTGGCACGGTCAGGCTGCGCAGTGCAGACCCGTTGACGTTGCCCTTGATCGACCCCAACTTCTTGGCAGTGGAAGACGACTTGCAGCGTACCGTCCGGGGGGTGCAAATGGCGCGCCGCATCTTGGCGCAAGCCGCTTTGGCGCGGCATGGCGCGCAAGAGTTGCCTCATTCCGCCTGCGCGCAAACGCCTGGGGAAATTGCACAGTGGGTGCGGCAAACTGCAGACACGATTTACCACCCCGTGGGCACCTGCCGTATGGGGCATGGGGCGATGGATGTGGTGGATAGCCAATTGCGTGTGCACAGAGTGCTCGGGCTGCGGGTGGTGGATGCTTCTATTTTTCCGAGCATTCCAAGTGGTAACACGAATGCGCCCACCATCATGGTGGCCGAAAAAGCGGCATGCATGGTGCTGTCACACGCAGAGAAAACGTCTGTGGCAGCGGACTGAATGTGCGCTGGAGTCCTACAGTGCAGGAGGAGTGCGCTGTGCGTCGTCTGTTTACAAAAAGTAAATATTGCACGAGCTGTAACGGGGGCGCTTTGCCCTAGCTGGAACGTCTGTCCGGACAATCCGGCGACCAAAGCGTCTATTGCATACTTTGAAGACAGTAGTGCGATGAAAGCTTGATCAGTGTCAAGGCCGGAGCCTTTGGATTTGGTGGAAGTCCTTCTTTTCTTGAGAATCAGATGTTTCGGGCTTGATACAAGCTGTAACGCTGCATGGAGATGAAGTGACTGCTGAAAATAACCAGAAAGATTTGCAAGCTGAAGCTGCTCAAACTTTGGATGATCGCGTACGCGCTGCGTTGAGTGCTTCGACCATGGGCCTGTCGCCCGTGGCCTTGGGGTTGGCAACAGCCGACTGGTGCATGAATTTGGCATCTTCCCCCGGCAAGCAAATGACACTGGCGCAACGTGCGCTGCATCTGGCGCAGGAGGCTGCGCAAGCCAGTGTGCAACCTGCGGGTGAGCGTGATGCGCGCTTCAAAGACGCCGCATGGCAGCAGTGGCCTTACAGCGCCATGAAGGAGGGCTTCAAGGCCAGTGACCGCTGGTGGCGGGAGGCAGCGCAGGTGGAAGGTATGACCCGCCATCACCGTCAGCTGATGGATTTCTTTGCCCGGCAGTGGATGGATGCCTTGGCACCTTCCAACTGGGCGATTACCAATCCCGAGGTGCTGGCCAAGGCCAAGGAAACGCAGGGCGCAAGCTTGCGCAAGGGCTTTGAGCTGTTTGTGCAAGATCAGCAAGCGGCACACCAAGCCAAAGCCGATACACCAGCGCAAGCGCTGGAGCCACTGGAGTTCGCCGTCGGCAAAGACGTGGCCTGCACGCCCGGCAAAGTGGTGTTTCGCAACCATTTGATTGAGCTGATTCAATACAGCCCCAGCACTGACAAAGTGCTGCCAGAGCCTGTGCTGATCGTGCCGTCTTGCATCATGAAATACTACATTTTGGATTTGTCGCCGCACAACTCCATGGTGAAGTACTTGGTCGGGCAAGGACACACCGTGCTGATTGTGTCTTGGCGCAATCCCGACGCATCAGACCGAGAACTGAAGATGCAGGACTATCTGAGTACAGGTGTCTTGCAGGCGATGGCTGCTGTCAAAACGGTAACCGGTGCTCGCAGCATCCACACCATGGGGTACTGCTTGGGAGGTACTTTCTTGGCGATTGCAGCGGCCGCCTTGGGGCGCCTGAAGCGCAAGAAAACACGCACAGAAAAAGAGCAGGCCTTGATTCCCTCCGATATGCCCGAACTCAGTTCGGTCATCTTGCTGGCGGCGCAAACCGACTTTTCCGAACCCGGGGAGTTGGGTGTATTTATCGACGAGGCGCAACTGGCCAATTTGCGCCAGAGCATGAATGAAAAGGGGTATCTGTCAGGTAAACAGATGGGCGGATCTTTCCAGTTCTTGGCCTCCAAGGATTTGGTGTGGTCGCGCAACACACGGCGCTATCTGATGGGTGAGGATGACGCCAGTTTTGATTTGATGAGCTGGAATGCGGACCAGACCCGGTTGCCCGCACGCATGCACAACGAATATCTGACCTCGATGTTTTTGAACAATGCGTTGGCAGCCGGGCAGTACCGCTTTGCGGGTGCTACGGTGGCACTGATGGATATTGATGCGCCCATGATGGTGGTGGGAACCACCCGGGATCACGTCTCGCCGTGGAAGTCGGTCTACAAAATCCACTTGCAGACGGACACGCATGTGACTTTTGTGCTGGCTGCAGGCGGGCACAACGCCGGGATCGTGTCCGAGCCGGGGCGCCCACGTCGCAGCTATCAAATCGCCAGCGTGGAAGACGGTGCAGGCTGGATGGATCCCGATGACTGGGCAGCGCAGACCCCCGTGGTACAGGGCTCCTGGTGGGAGGCGATGGACCAGTGGATCAAGCAGCGCTCAGGCGCAGCGGTCAAAGCCCAACCCATCAAAGCCGAGCACGTGGTGTGCGATGCGCCTGGTGAATACGTCATGGTGCGTTACGCAGATTAAGGGCCTTCAGGCCCACGCAAGAGGTTGCGCAAGGCAGCAATGCAAGGCATTGCCTGCTTTCTACATAACAAAAGAGGGAGTGATGAGATGACGAATGCAGCAGCATTTACTTTGGCAGGCAAAAAAGGGCTGGTTCTGGGGGTGGCGAACGAGCGCTCGATTGCGTGGGGCTGCACAGCATTGGCGCGAGCGCAAGGTGCTGAGGTGGTGGCTTCTTGCCTGAATGAAAAAGCGCGCAAATGGGTGGAGCCCCTGACAGCGCCGATTGGTGTGGACTTGGTGAATTGCAACGTCGAAGAAGACGGGCAGCTGGCAGCATTGGTTCAGCATGCAGTAGACAAGT
Source organism: Comamonas jiangduensis (assembly GCF_030162955.1). Lineage (NCBI taxonomy): Bacteria > Pseudomonadati > Pseudomonadota > Betaproteobacteria > Burkholderiales > Comamonadaceae > Comamonas > Comamonas jiangduensis. The sequence goes on along the minus strand of NZ_JARXOV010000006.1, from coordinate 34,231 downwards.
TCGGCAAGCTGGATTTCGTGATTCACTCGATTGCTTGGGCGCCTTTGGAAGACTTGCAAGGTGATGTGGTGGACAGCTCGCGCGAGGGTTTTGCCCGTGCCGTGAGCGTGTCGTGCCACTCCTTTGCGGAGCTGGCGAAGTTGTGTGCGCCGCACATGAAAGATGGTGGCAGCATGCTTTCCATGAGCTATCTGGGCTCCGGTGAAGCAGTGCCTAACTATGGGCTGATGGGGCCGGTGAAAGCAGCCCTGGAGTCCATGGTGCGCTATATGGCGATGGAGTTGGGACCACAGAACATCCGCGTGCATGCGGTCTCTCCGGGCCCCATCTTGACGCGTGCAGCATCTGGGATTGCAGACTTTGATGGCTTGATGGCTACCGCCCAGGCCAAGGCACCGCTGCAGCGCCTGGTGACGCTGGAAGAAATTGCCCAGCTGAGCGCATTTTTGTGTTCAGACGCGGCATCGGGCATGACCGGGCAGACCATTTATGTGGATGGTGGCGTGCACGCTGTCGATTAACGCCCGACATTGGGAAAACTGCTGCAGTGCCCTGCCACTGCAGATGTAGAAGATGTAAATTAAGGGAGAGCCGTATGAATACCCAAGCACCAGCCATAGACTGGATGGAAAACGTGACGTATGACGAGCTGGCGGTGGGCGACAGCGCGCGTTTGCTGCGCACTGTGACATTGCAAGATATCCAAGCCTTTGCGGCGGTCTCGGGTGATATCAATCCGGCTCACCTGAATGCCGAATATGCCGATGCGACCATGTTCCATGGCGTGATTGCACACGGTATGTTGGGCGCTGCTTTGATCTCTGCATTGTTTGGTACGCAGTTCCCTGGCCCAGGCACCATTTATCTGGGGCAAGAGCTGAAGTTCACCAAACCCGTGCGCATTGGCGATACCTTGACCGTGGTGGCTACGGTGGCGGAGAAGGACGACGAGAAAAAGCGCGTCAAGATGGACTGCCTAGTCACCAACCAAAAGGGGGAGGTGGTGCTCAAGGGCGAGGCCAAGCTGATGCCGCCGACGCAGAAGGTGAAAGTGCCCAAGATTGATGCGCCGCAGATTCAGCTGTTCGATCCCGAGGCACGGTTCAAGGAGTTGCTGTCACGGGTAGAGACGCTGGAAGCGGTGCGCTGCGCTGTTGTACACCCTTGTGATGAAGGCTCGCTCAGTGGTGCGATGGACTCTGCGCGCCATGGCTTGATCGTTCCGGTGCTGATTGGCCCGGAAGGTCGTATCCGCCGTGTAGCGCAAGAGGCTGGAATCAGCCTGGAAGGCGCAGAAATTATCTCCGTGGAGCACAGCCATGCCGCGGCAGAGCTGGCTGCAGCCATGGCCGCCCGCAATGAGGTGGAGATTTTGATGAAGGGCAGCCTGCATACCGATGAGCTGCTCAAAGCGGTGCTGGCACAACCCGGATTGCGCACAGGGCGTCGTCTGTCACACGTCTTCCGGTTTGATGTGCCGCGCTACGCCAAGCCGCTGCTCATTACCGATGCGGCCATCAATATCCGTCCGAGCTTGCAAGAGAAGGTGGATATTGTGCAAAACGCGATCGACTTTGCGCGCGTGCTGGGCACGCCAACACCCAAGGTGGCGATCTTGTCGGCGGTCGAGATGGTGACGCCCAGCATCCCTTCGACACTGGACGCCGCTGCGCTGTGCAAAATGGCCGATCGCGGGCAAATTCAAGGTGGAGAGTTGGACGGCCCTCTGGCTTTTGACAATGCCATTTCCATGGATGCCGTGCGCATCAAGGGCATTGATTCCGGGGTGGCGGGGCAGGCAGACATTTTGGCGGTTCCAGACTTGGAAAGCGGCAACATGTTGGCCAAGCAGCTGGAATATCTGGCTGGCGCTTCAGGCTCCGGCCTGGTGCTGGGTGCCCGTGTGCCGATTGCCTTGACCAGCCGCGCAGATGGCCCGCGTGCACGCGTCGCCTCGTGCGTGCTGGCCGTGCTGTCTGCACACGATCATCGCCAGCAACAAGCGGCCAATGCTTGGAAGCAAGGCTAACGTAGCAAGGAGAGAAAGATGGCCATTTTGGCGGTGAATGCGGGGTCTTCCTCGCTGAAGTTTTCTTTGCATCCTTTGCAAGATGGTCAGGTGCAGCCGTTTGTGCTGTCCGGCAACATTCAGGGGTTAGAGCCACACGGCACTCCCGAGATGAGCTGGACATACTTAGGCAAAAAGCACGCTGAGGCGCTTGTAGTAAGCGCTGATAGCTCTCCTTTTGCAACTGCTTTGCAAGGCGTGCGGGCCTTGGTTCAGCGGCTGGAGGCTGCGCCCGACATTCAGGCGGTAGCGCACCGCGTGGTGCATGGCGGCGGGGTGTTTACGGAGTCGGTGCTGGTGACGCCAGAGATTCTGGACAAGCTCGCCTCCTTCAACTCTTTGGCGCCCTTGCACCAGCCGCACAACTTGGAAGGCATCCGCCAGTTTCAGGCTGCATTCCCAGAGCTGCCGCAGATTGCCTGTTTTGATACGGCATTTCATGCCTCGATGCCCGAGGTGGACTATGCGTTTGCGCTGCCCAGGTCGCTGCAAGATCAGGGTGTGCGTCGCTATGGTTTTCATGGTTTGTCTTACCAATACATCATGTCCGTGTTGCAGGAGCACACCATCCGTGGGCGTGGCCGCGTGGTGATGGCGCACCTGGGCAACGGTGCCAGCCTGTGTGCTGCATTGGCCGGCAGCAGTGTGGCAACCACCATGGGCTTTTCAGCCCTGGACGGTTTGATGATGGGCACGCGCAGCGGCGCGCTGGATGCCGGGGTCTTGCTGTATTTGCTGGAGCAGGGCTGGACCCACGCGCAAATGGAAAAACTGCTCTACAAACAAAGCGGTTTGCTGGGTGTCTCAGGAATTTCTGCGGATATGCGCAAGCTGCGCGCGGACGGCAGCGAGAACGCACAGCGTGCGATTGACCAGTTTACGCACCGTGTCATCCGTGAAACCGGTGCCCTGGTGGCATGCCTGGGCGGTTTGGATGCGCTGGCATTCAGCGGCGGAATTGGTGAGAACGATGCCGTATTGCGTGCACAAGTGTGTGAGCGCCTCGCGTGGCTGGGCATTCGCATGGATGCACAGCGCAACCAGGAAGCTTCTGGCAAGCAGGCCTATGCCATTCATGCGCCGGACAGCTCGGTCGAAATTTGGGTGATTCCAACCGACGAGGGGCGTGTGGCTGCGCGTGAAGCGGCAGCGTTGCTGGCCCGCCAGGGCAAAGCTATGGCACAAGGGCAGGCGCCCGCAACGTCAGCGCTGGCTTAAGATAGTTCGACGGCACGTGCTGGGGCCAACAGTGGGGGCGTGGTAGATGGTGCAAAGGCCAGTCTGCCGCGCCCTTGATTTTTGGCGGTGTACAGCGCGTTATCTGCTTGCTGGAGCAAAGAGGCGAAGGGCGGCGAGTTTTCAGCGCTTTGCAGCGCGCAACCCGCACTCAGATGCAGGGCAAAGCCCAGCCTGTGCAGTGATTGATCGTGCAGCGCAGTGCTCAGGCGCTGGTAAAAATGCTCCACTTCCGCCTGGTTGGCATACATCAACAGACAAAACTCTTCACCCCCCCAGCGAGCGGCAAGCTCTTCGGCACGGATGTTGGCCTGCAGCACTTGCCCCAGAAGTTCCAGGGCTTCATCGCCCCTGGCGTGACCATGCTGGTCATTGACGGCCTTGAAGTGATCCAAATCCAGTAGCACCACAGCCCAAGGCAGGTTTTGGCGTTGTGCCAGTGCTTGCCGCTGGGGCGCAGCTTGCAGCAGGGCCCGTCGATTCGCCAGGCCTGTGAGCTGGTCCGTCATGGCCATGTCACGCAGCTTTTGGTTGGTTTCATCACGCCAGGCCACCAGCATGCTCACCAAAGACAAACTGCCACATACCTGGGCAATGATGGCAAACAGGTGGTTGGGCAAGCTGTCCTGGGTGAAACCTTCTTGGAAGAGTGCTTGTGAGGCCAGGTAAGACCGGGTCAACAGGCTCAGCCCCATCACCGCGGCGCAAGCTGCCATCAGATACCGCCACGACGAGGCGGCGGCGCGCTGGGGGCGCAGGCACATCCAGCCCAAGCTGGCAATGACGATGGCATGGCAGGCGCTGTACCACGCCATGCGCTGGGGAATGCTGTCTATCAAAAATGCAAAACCCACGGGGCCCAGGACACACAAAACCACTACCAAGCTGCGCAAGGGGCGCGGGCCCAGCCAGTGTTGCAGCGCTTGCGCCATTTGCCACTGCGCAGCGGAAGCCGCACAGGTAGCCGCCAAGCTCAGCATTGGCGCCCAACCACTGCCCCGCAGCCGGGCTGCAGCCAAAATCAGCCCCCAGCCGACGGCTTGCAGCACAAAATATTTCTGCGCATGCTGCGCTGCGGTGCTCACCGGGCTGCCCATCACCAAGGGCAATGCCATGCCGATCACCACCAAATTGATGGCAATTAAGACGGCCATGGATGCAAAGTCAAGCTGCATAGCGGAACTTTATTGGAAAGCAACTTCCGCAAAGCTGCGCAGCTTGCGGCTGTGCAGGCGCTGTGCACCGCCTTCACGCAGCAGTTCCACGGCACGCATGCCAATGCGCAAATGCTGGTCGACACGCTCGCGGTAAAAGTGATTGGCCATGCCGGGGAGTTTGATCTCTCCATGCAAAGGCTTGTCACTCACGCACAGCAGTGTGCCGTACGGCACACGAAAGCGAAAGCCATTGGCGGCGATGGTGGCGCTTTCCATGTCCAGTGCCACGGCGCGGCTTTGGCTAAAGCGGCGCTGGGGCAGGTTATCGGGCAAGAGCTCCCAATTGCGGTTGTCGGTGCTGGCCACGGTGCCGGTGCGCATGATGCGCTTGAGATCATCGTCCGACACCTGGGCCACATCAGCCACCGCCTGCTGCAGTGCTTGCTGGATCTCGGCCAGCGCCGGAATTGGCACCCACAGAGGCAGTTCCTCGTCCAGCACATGGTCTTCGCGCACATAGGCGTGTGCCAGCACATAGTCCCCCAGGCGCTGGCTGTTGCGCAGCCCTGCGCAGTGGCCCAGCATCATCCAGGCATGCGGGCGCAGCACGGCAATGTGGTCGGTGATGGTTTTGGCATTGGCCGGGCCGACGCCAATATTCACCATGGTGATGCCGCTGCGGTCGGCGCGCACCAGGTGGTAGGCTGGCATTTGCGGCAGACGCGGGGGCGTGGTGCCCAAGCCATCGATGGCCTCTGGTGCCAAGCCCGTGCGGCGGGTCACCACGTTGCCGGGTTCGATAAAAGCGATGTACTCGCTGTCCGCGTTGGCCATTTCGGCGTGGCCCAAGCGAATGAACTCGTCGATATAAAACTGGTAGTTGGTGAACAGCACATAGTTTTGGAACCACTCGGGTGCCGTGCCGGTGTAGTGGCGCAGGCGGTGCAGCGAGTAGTCAATGCGCGGTGCGGTAAACAGCGACAAGGGCAGGGCGCCACCGGGCTGTGGGTGCCAGGTGCCATTGGCAATGCCGTCATCCATGGCGGCCAGGTCTGGCAGGTCAAAGACCTCGCGCATCATTTGTCGGCGTTCCGCGCTCAAGCTGCCTTCGACGTGGTCGTTGTCCGCAAAAGAAAAATGAACAGGAATGGGCTGTGTGCTCAGTCCCACTTCAAATTGCACATCGTGGTTGCGCTCCAGCAAGCTGAGTTGGGTGAGCAGGTAGTCAGAAAAAAGGTCGGGTCGGGTGATGGTGGTTTCGTAAAGGCCCGGATGGTCCAGAAAACCATAGGCCAGACCGGTGTCAGGCCTGCGTACGGTGTGGGCCTGAAGACGCAGCAGTGGGTAACAAGCGCGCACGGGGTGGGCAAAGTCCTTGCCTTCCACGTACGTCTGCATGGCAGAGCGTAGATGCGCTATCTGCTGCTGGTACAGCGTTTTCAGGTGTTGAACCGCATCGCCAGCACGGGTGAATACGGCGGTAGCCACGGGAGGGGAAGCAGCAGAAGGTGTGTAGTGCATGCACTTATTGTGGCGCACCCATTTGACAACGGTGTTGTTGCCAGCGTAGGGCATCTTCGGCAGACATGGGGCGACAGAGGTAGTAGCCCTGAATCAGATCGCAGCCCAGATGCTTTAGCAAGCTCCATTGCGCTTTGGATTCCACCCCTTCTGCCACGGTGCGCAAATTCAAGCTGCGTGCCATTTGAATGATGGCGGTGACCAGGCTCACATCGTCTTGGTCTTGCGGCGTGTCTTTGATGAAAGCGCGGTCGATTTTGAGCTTGTCCAGAGGGTAGCGCTTGAGGTAGGCCAGCGAAGAGTAGCCTGTGCCAAAGTCGTCAATCGCCAGGCGAACGCCCAATTGCTGCAGCGCCTCCAAGGTCCCCAGTACATGTTCGGACTGTTTCATGAGCGTGGTTTCGGTCAACTCAATCTCCAGCCACTGCGGGTCAATCCCGGTGTCGGTCAGCACCTGCTGCACCTCGGTCAGCAAATTGCTCTGGTTGAACTCAATGGCGGACATGTTGACGGAAACCACCACGGGCGGCAGGCCCGCATCCCGCCACGCGCGCAGTTGCTGGCAGGCCGCACGCATCACCCAGCGGTCCACCAAAGAGATCAGGCCGCGAGATTCCGCAAAACTGATGAATTCACCCGGTGGCAGCAGGCCGCGCTCGGGGTGCTGCCAGCGCACCAGGGCTTCAAAGCCTTCCATGCGGTTGCTGTTCAGATCCCACTGGGGCTGGTAGTGCAGCACCAGCCCTTGGTTGGTTTCGATGGCTTCACGCAGGAGGCGGTCTTGCACCAGCAGTCGGCTGGGGCGCATATGCAGGAGTGCGCTGTAGTACTGGTGGCTGCCATGCCCTATGTTTTTGGCCGTTTCCATGGCGGCGCTGGCGTTGAGCATCAGCGCTTCGGCAGTGTCGCCATCTTCCGGGTAGATGCTTACGCCAATCGAGGCGGGCAGGTTCACCAGCCCGTTGTGCAGGGCATAGGGCTTGGTGAGCACAAACCGCATCTCGCGCAAGATGCATTCGGGCTGGCATGCCGTCAAGGGAGAGGCCAAAACCACCACAAACTCATCGGCCCCCAGGCGCGCTACGAGGTCGTCGGGGTGCACTTTGCTGCGCAGGCGGCGCGCAGCCTCCACCAGCAGCTTGTCGCCCGCATCGTGGCCCAGTGAATCGTTGACATCTTTGAAACGATCCAAGTCCACATATAGCACGGCAGCGGGGCGCTGGCATTGCTCTGCGCTTTGCAGCACCTGGCGCAGCTGGCGCATCAGCCCTTGGCGGTTGGGCAGGCGCGTGAGCGGGTCGTGAAAGGCCAGGAAATGCATTTCCGCCTCAGCCCGTTTGCGCTCGGTAATGTCGCGCAGCACCATCAGGCCAATCACATCCCCATCCTCGGGCAGCAGGTGGACGGTGACTTCCACATGCAACTCTTGTCCGCTGTGGTGCAACAGGCGGGTTTCCTGGGCGTTGCTGGTGCCTTGTTCCACCATGGGTTGTGCGCTGGCGCGCAAGACGTGGGGCAGCAGGTGCAGAACCGGGCGATCCACCAACTGGCTCAAAGGGTAGCCGGTGAGTGCAATGGCCGCAGGGTTGGCATCAAAAATGCGGCCATGGCGAAAGAAAATGATGGATTCACTGGTCGCTGCCGCATAGCGGCGCAGGCGGGTGTCGCTGTCTTGCAGCATTTGCATGGCATCGACCAGCGACAGGTTGTGCAGCGGCACCACCACGATGGCGCATACCTTGTGCTGGTGTGTCTGTGCAATCAGCTGGGTTTGGATGCGCTGCTGGTGGGCAAATGTCAGCGGTGTTTGCAGGCTGGTGCCCGATTGCTGGGCACTGGCCAGGCGCTCCAGCTCGCACAGCCAGCTGTTCCAGTCGCAGGGGCTGAGGTAGTTTTGCAGCAGTTTGCCCTGCAACTCCTGCGTGGGCATGCCCAGGAGTTGGGCATAGGCGGCGGTGGCCCACAGGCAACGGCCTTCCGGCCAGCTCAAGCAGGCCATTGGTGCGCCGGTGACCAGGGCCACGGCGTGCAGCACGTCGTGGGGTGGCTCGCTGGGGGCGTAGGTGGGTGCGGTGCTCATGGCTGCGGCGCAGAGAGGGGGTGATGGCATGGCCGAGCCGCGGCGCAAAGGCCTGGGCGCCCGAGCTTGCGCGGTGCGGGACAATCAACGAAAAGAGTGGTCGCGTGCATAGGTTGGCGGTATACCGGAGCCCAGGCACCGCCGTTTTGCGTTACGGCAAGTTACATCATCCTGGTGGCAGCTTACAGACAGCTGGCTGGATCGGTAGTGATGCATAAAAACAGGAGCTGTCAGCGTACGCTGTATAAGCATTTGAAAGCTCAACGGGGGGTAAGTGCCTATCAGTACTGCCCCAGTAACTATGATTTTTAAGGTTTCATGATTACGGTATTGCAGCGTGTGCGCCAAGCGCGGGTAGAGGTGGATGGGCAAGTGAGTGGGCAGATTGCCCAAGGGCTGCTGGTGCTGGTGTGTGCCGAGCAGGGCGACACCGAGCAAGAGGCCGATAAATTGCTGGCCAAAATTTTGAAGCTGCGCATCTTCAGCGACGATGCAGGCAAGATGAACCGCAGCGTGCAGGATGTGGGGGGCGGGCTGTTGATCGTCAGCCAGTTCACGCTGGCAGCAGACACCCGTGGCGGCAATCGCCCCAGCTTTACGCTGGCCGCCAAGCCTGAGGAGGGGTTGCGCCTGTACAACTACATGGTGGCGCAGGCCCAGCAGTGCTACGCAGCGGGCCCGGTGCAAACCGGGGTGTTTGGCGCCGACATGCAGGTGCACCTGGTCAACGATGGCCCGGTGACCATTCCGATGCGCATTGCCCCGGCAACTGCCACGGCGGATGCCTGACTGCGGCAAACCTTGAAGGGCTCGATTACAATCGCAGCCTCTTTTCCTTCCGAGGAGCGTTGCAGCGTCCACCCAGCACCCGCGGTGGCGTGAGGCTCGGAAGGGCAGCAGACGGCACACCCTGCCGCCTCGCTCCTAGGCAACGACGCTCACCCACGCTTTCTGTGCGGTGAGGTCTGTTCAGCCCCCAATCTCCCAGAACGTGGTTTTTTCAAGTTGTCTTCCGCACGGAGAAACCATGAGCAATACACAAGATCGCGCAATTACCGATATCTCTTTGGCCGACTGGGGCCGCAAAGAAATTCGCATTGCTGAAACTGAAATGCCCGGCCTGATGGCCATTCGCGAAGAGTTCGCTGCGGCCCAGCCCCTCAAGGGCGCACGCATCACCGGCTCGCTGCACATGACCATTCAAACGGCTGTGCTGATCGAGACTTTGAAGGACCTGGGCGCCGACGTGCGCTGGGCTTCTTGCAACATCTTCTCGACCCAGGACCACGCCGCTGCAGCTATTGCAGCGACTGGCACCCCCGTATTTGCCATCAAGGGCGAATCGCTGGAAGACTACTGGGACTACACCCACCGCATCTTTGAATTCGGCCCTGCTGGCTCCGAAAACGAAGGCCCCAACATGATCCTGGACGATGGTGGCGATGCCACCATGCTGATGCACTTGGGTCAAAAGGCCGAGAAGGACTTGTCCGTGCTGGCCAACCCTTCTTCTGAAGAAGAGCGGATTGTGTTTGCGGCCATCAAGGCCAAGCTGGCGCAGGACCCCACCTGGTACACCCGCAAGTCCGCCCAAATCATCGGCGTGACCGAAGAAACCACCACCGGCGTGCACCGCCTGAACGAAATGTCGGCCAACGGCAGCCTGCTGTTCCGTGCCATCAACGTGAACGACTCGGTGACCAAGTCCAAGTTTGACAACCTGTACGGCTGCCGCGAATCGTTGGTCGACGGCATCAAGCGCGCCACCGACGTGATGATCGCTGGCAAGGTGGCTGTGGTGGCGGGTTACGGTGACGTGGGCAAGGGCTGCGCCCAAGCCCTGTCCGCCCTGCGCGCCCAAGTGTGGGTGACCGAAATTGACCCGATCAACGCGCTGCAAGCTGCGATGGAAGGCTACAAGGTGGTGACCATGGAATATGCCGCCGACAAGTGCGACATCTTCGTGACCACCACCGGTAACAAAGACATCATCCGCCACGAGCACATGGTCGCCATGAAGGACCAAGCGATTGTTTGCAACATCGGTCACTTCGACAACGAAATCGACGTGGCTTCGATCGAGAAGTACAAGTGGGAAGAAGTGAAGCCCCAGGTCGACCAGATCGAATTCCCTGACGGCAAGAAGATCACGCTGCTGGCCAAGGGCCGTCTGGTGAACCTGGGTTGCGCCACGGGCCACCCTTCGTTCGTGATGAGCGCATCGTTTGCCAACCAGACCATCGCCCAGATCGAACTGTTCACACGCCCTGAAGCCTACGAAGTGGGCAAGGTCTACGTGCTGCCCAAGATCTTGGACGAAAAGGTGGCGCGCTTGCACCTGAAGAAGGTCGGCGCCATGCTGACTGAGCTGACCGATGCGCAAGCCGCTTACATCGGTGTGAAGAAGGAAGGCCCTTACAAGCCTGAAACCTACCGCTACTAATCATGGCGGGCAAAGCCGACCGCATGTGCGGCGGCTTTGCGACCTCTGGTGCTTTGCTGTAAATAGATAGCTGCTAACGCTTATCAGATAAGCGCTAGAGGCCAATTTGAGTGAATAAAAGGAAACTACGCCATGCGCGCAGATGTATTTTTGGTGGACCACGGTCATGCCAGCACCCGTTCGCAGGCCCAGCGCCTGATCGCTTCGGGCGTGGAGTGGCGCTTGACGCCGCTGGCCCCTTGGAAAAAAGTCGTCAAAAACGGTGACGATATCCCTGTGGGCGCTGAGCTCAAGCTGCTGGATGACGCCGAAGTCAAATTCATCTCCCGCGGTGGTTTGAAGCTGGAAGGCGCACTGGCCGCCACGGGTGTGAACGTGCAAGGCCTGCGGTGCCTGGATGTGGGGCAAAGCACCGGCGGTTTTACTGACTGCCTGCTCAAGCACGGCGCAGCCCAGGTGATTGGTGTGGACGTGGGCCAGGGCCAGTTGCACGAGAGCCTGCGTGCAGACGTGCGTGTGATTTGTGTGGAGGGCGTGAATGCGCGTTCCATGACCGCAGAGATCTTGCAAGATGCCTGCGAAGAAGTGATTTCCGAGCGCTGGGAAGAGGAAGAAGACAACGACACCCTGCCCCAGGCTCCGTATGCGTGGATGCGCAACGGCGGTGAAATCGCCGAAGACTACGACGACAGCAACGACGCCAAGGACACCGACATCGAAGCCTTCAAGGCCGAGCGAGCCGCCAAGGCCAAGGCGCGCGAAGAGGGCTGTGTGCCCACCGAGCGCCGCCGTAAAGAAGCCTACGCGGATGTAGATACCACCCCGGCGTTTGACTTTGTGACGGGCGATGTGTCCTTCATCTCGCTGACGCTGGTGTTGCCCGCCGTGGTGCGCCTGCTCAAGCCCCATGGCCAGTTGCTGATGCTGGTCAAACCCCAGTTTGAGTTGCAGCCCGGCCAGGTTGGCAAGGGCGGCATTGTGCGTGACCCGGCCTTGTACCAAGAGGTGAAACAGCGTGTGTGCGATTGCCTGGCCGAGTTGGGCCTGCAAGTGAAGGGCTGGATGGATTCCGCCATTGAGGGCGGTGACGGCAACCACGAATTCTTTGTGCATGCGGTGCAAGGCGCCAGCATCAAGAACCTGGACGAGCCGCTGCCCGACCAGCCTGCTGCGCCTGCGGCCAAGCGCGTCTCGCGCACCGTGCTGCGCGAGCTCAAGCGCATTGACGTGATTGACGACGAAGAAGACGGCTACAACGTGCCTGGGCCTGCGCGCCCCAAGCGCAAGAACGCCAAATAAGTCCGGCACCGCCCGTGCGGTGTGCCGCTTGCACGCTGCATGGCGTGGTGGATGTGGCGGACGTGAGAGACAGGTCGGCAGGGGCTGCCAGCTTGTCTCAGACAACATGATTGCAGACAGCTTGCCGGGAGGGCAGGCGAGGAGTGATGACCGTGGCCCATACAAAGACCAGCAACTTCCCCATCAGCTTTGAGTTTTTTCCCACCAAAACGCCCGAAGGCGCGGCCAAGCATGTGCAAGTGCGTAAGGATTTGTATGCCCGCCAGCCCGAGTTTTGCTCGGTAACCTACGGCGCAGGTGGCTCGACCCAGGCAGGCACTTTCAGCATGGTGCGTGATATTCAGGCCGAAGGCATGCAGGCGGCCTGCCACTTCTCGTGCATCGGCGCCACCAGCGCCAAGGTGCGCGCAGAGCTGCAAGAGCTCAAGGACATGGGCGTGAAACGCCTGGTGGCGCTGCGCGGCGATTTGCCCAGCGGCTATGGCTTGGGCGGTGAATTTCACCATGCCAGCGACCTGGTGGAATTCATCCGCAACGAGTTTGGCGACTGGTTCCACATCGAGGTAGCGGCCTACCCCGAGACCCACCCGCAGGCCAAATCTCCCGAGGCAGACCTGAAAGCTTTTGCTACAAAAATCCAGGCGGGCGCACACAGCGGCATCACCCAGTACTTCTACAATGCCGACGCGTATTTTCGTTTTGTTGAAGGGATTCAAGCACTTGGCGTGCAGGTGCCGGTGGTTCCCGGTATCATGCCCATCCTTAATTCCTCTCAACTCATGCGCTTTTCCGATGCGACCGGCGCTGAGATTCCCCGCTGGATCCGCCTGCGCCTGCAGGCCTACGGGGACGATGTGACCTCGATTCGCGCCTTCGGCATGGATGTGGTCACACGCTTGTGCGAGCAGTTGCGCGATCAAGGCGCACCGGGCTTGCACTTTTATACGATGAACCAGAGCGCTGCTACCTTGGAGCTGTGCGACCGATTGGGCTTGTAATGGCTTGAGCGGAACGCGCTGGCTTTCTGGTGGTGCTTATCGTGCGCTCACCGTTAGAAGGGTCAGACCATGCAAGCTCATGGGGGTCAGCCTGTTTCCGTTAGTGTGTCTTTTTTGTCTTTGGCACGTCCGCGTGCCTTGCCAGCAGCATCGGTGCTGCTGGCTGCGTTGTTAAGCGCTTGCGCGCCCCTGCCCACCGAGCGCACAACACCCGCCCAGGGCGATGCTGTGCGCGCGCCCCAGGCCAGCTCCCGCACCGGCGCGGAATTGTTGGCCAAGATGGCCCCCCCCCCTTTGCGGCCAGACCGCATGAAGGATCCGGCCAAGGCCATGCAAGAGCGCTTGTATGAGCTGGAATGGCCCGAAGTCGATCAGCAAGGCGTTGCCTCGTGGTACGGCCCCGGATTTCATGGCCGCAAGACGGCCAATGGCGAGCGTTTTAACCAGTACGAACTGACAGCCGCCCACCCCACGTACGAGTTCGGCACCCAGTTGTGCGTGCGCAGCAAAAGCACCGGCCAAACGGTGGTGGTGCGCGTGAACGACCGTGGCCCGTTTGTAAAAAACCGAGTGATTGATTTGAGCAAGGCGGCGGCCGAAGAAATCGGCATGCTGGGCAAAGGCGTGAAGTCGGTAGAAATCTACAAGCTCGACGAGGGTGAAGACAGCTGCCCTGAAGCGGTGCTGGCGGCCAGCAATTAAGTTGTGCCCACTTGCCCCTTGGCACGTGCAACAGGTGTAGCACGCCGGGCTCAATAAAAAAGGAGCTGCCCGCGCTCAAACATCAAGGATTTCAGTGTGATAAGCATCTGAAAACCTTGTTGCAAGCGCGCAGGCAGCTCCTTTTTTTGTGTAGCGATGGGGGTGGATTTACTCCCCAAACTCCAGCGTGTGAGCGGCGTTCTTGTCTTGCGCCAGCAGCTTTTGCATTTGCGGCAGCGTTTCCTTGAGCGCAGCGCGCAGGGTGAAGGGCGGGTTGATCACGAACATGCCGCTGGCAGGCAGGCCGGGGCGCTTGCCTTCGGCGGTGTTGCCCCAGTCGTTCACTTCGCTGCGGATCTTGCTGCCCTTGACGGTGAGCGTGGCGTGCAGCCAGCCCTTGCCAGCCTTGGTGGTCAGGGTTTTGAGGCGCTTGGGCAAATCGTGTGCATCCTGGCGCGGAATGATGGGGTACCACACGGCATAGGTGCCGGTGGCAAAGCGCACCAGGGCGTCTTCGATCATGGTCAGCACGCGGCCATAGTCGGTCTTCATTTCATAGCTGGGGTCGCACAGCAAAAAGCCGCGGCGCGAAGGCGGGGGCAAAAAGCGCTTGATGCCGTTGAAGCCGTCTTCCATCAGCACTTCCACCTGCTTGCCTGCTTCCAGTTGGGCCATGTTGCCGTCCAGCGAGCGCCAGTCATTGGGGTGCAGCTCAAACAGGCGCAGCTTGTCTTGCGGGCGAAGCAGGCTTTGGATGATGAACGGCGAGCCGGGGTAGGTTTTGACGCCCTTGCCTTGGTTGACGCTGCGCACGGTTTCTACATAGGCACGCAAGGCCGGGGTTAACTCATCCAGGGGGGTATCGAGCAGGCGTTCAATGCCGCCCTTGGCTTCACCGCTGGTGTTGGCAAAGTCGCCGTCCAGGCGGTACAGGCCCGCGCCCGCGTGCGTGTCGATCACGCTGATGGCGGTGTCTTTTTGCGCCATGTGTTGCAAGGCGGCGATCAAGATCGTGTGCTTGAGTACATCGGCGTGGTTACCGGCGTGAAAGCCGTGGCGGTAGCTAAACATAGGTGTGAATTCTTTTCGGTTCGTGCGGCAGTCCAGGCTGCAGCGGGGCGGCGGCCCAAGGCCGCAGGATGGCGCCAGTGTGCGGGGATTGCCGCTGATGCGGGTAAATCCACACCAACACCAGGTGCTGATGGCGCTATTGGACGCTATTTTGTATAATGGCGGGCTTCGCAGCGATTTTATGGCCCCGCGGCGAAGTACTAAAGCAGAGGTTTTGCCGAGGCTTTGGTAGTTACCGCCTAAGAGGCTTCCTAGTTCAGCAATTGAATTTAAGAAGAAGCACCGACCGCGGAAAAGGGCCTTCCAAACCTTCTTGAAAGAGAAATCTCATGTCTACATTCAGCGCAAAGCCCGCTGAGGTGCAACACGAGTGGTTTGTGATTGACGCCACCGATAAGGTGCTCGGACGTGTCGCCAGCGAAGTGGCACTCCGTCTGCGCGGCAAGCACAAGGCAATCTACACACCTCACGTTGACACCGGCGACTACATTGTCATCATCAACGCCTCCAAGCTCAAGGTCACTGGCACCAAGAACCTGGACAAGGTGTACTACCGTCACTCTGGTTATCCTGGCGGCATTACTGCCACCAACTTCCGCGACCTCCAGGCTAAGTTCCCTGGCCGCGCTCTGGAAAAGGCCGTCAAGGGCATGTTGCCCAAGGGTCCCCTGGGCTACGCCATGATCAAGAAGCTGAAGGTGTACGGCGGTGCTGAGCACCCCCATACCGCACAGCAGCCTAAGGCTCTGGAAATCTAAGGAGACCTCAATGATTGGTGATTGGAACAACGGTACAGGCCGTCGCAAGTCCAGCGTGGCTCGTGTATTCCTGAAAAAGGGCTCCGGCAAGATCACTGTGAATGGCAAAGACATTCAGCAGTACTTCGGCCGCGAAACCTCCATCATGATCGCTAAGCAGCCTCTGGCGCTGACTGGCAATCTGGAAGCTTTCGACGTGCTGGTGAACGTGCACGGCGGCGGCGAATCCGGTCAAGCCGGTGCAGTGCGCCACGGCGTGACTCGTGCGCTGATCGACTATGACGCAGCGTTGAAGCCTGCACTGAGCCAAGCCGGCTTCGTGACTCGCGACGCTCGTGAAGTTGAGCGTAAGAAGGTCGGTCTGCGTGGTGCTCGTCGCGCCAAGCAGTTCTCGAAGCGTTAATTCGTTTCAGACCTTTGGCAGGCTGCGCTTCGGTGCAGCCTCCTCACAAAAAAGCCGCTTCTACCTTCGGGTGTGGCGGCTTTTTTGTGGGCTTTACCGCTGGGTCTGTGCGGGAAAGATGGCGGGCAATGCCCCCACTGCGACTGGCGTCAAAGCTAGGCGCTGGCCTAATTCCTGAGCAAAACGCAGTACCATTACAGCCGATTTTGAGAAGAACACTCGGAGTATCCCCATGAGCGCCGTTGCAGAACCCACCACCACTGAAATGCCTGATCCCATCGTCTTCACCGACAGCGCTGCTGCCAAGGTGGCCGACCTGATTGCGGAAGAAGGCAACCCAGACCTGAAGCTGCGCGTGTTTGTGCAAGGCGGCGGTTGCTCGGGTTTCCAGTATGGTTTCACTTTTGATGAAATCACCAATGACGACGACACCACCATGACCAAAAACGGTGTGTCGCTGTTGATTGATGCCATGAGCTACCAGTACCTGATTGGTGCAGAGATCGACTACAAGGAAGATCTGCAGGGTGCGCAGTTTGTGATCAAGAACCCCAATGCCCAGACCACTTGCGGTTGCGGCTCGAGCTTCTCGGTGTAACAGCGCCGATTGCGTCTGTTTTCCCCTTCCCAAAAGCCGCTGCTTGCCAGCGGCTTTTTTGTGATCAAATTGCCTTAAAACGTAGACTGGATGAGCGCTAGCAGCTATGAAAAACAATATCGGTCAACCTGCAAGCAAGCAAGAGCCCCTGCTGTGGCTGGTGGCCATTGGCTTTTTCATGCAGTCGCTGGATGCCACGATTTTGAACACGGCCTTGCCCAGCATGGCAGCATCCTTGGGGCAAAGCCCGCTGCATATGCAGTCGGTGGTGGTGGCCTATGCGCTGACGACGGCCATGTTGATTCCAGCCACGGGCTGGGTGGCAGACCGCTTTGGTACACGCCGTATTTACACGGCGGCCATGGCCTTGTTTGTGCTGGGCTCGGTCTTGTGTGCGCTGGCCCCTACGCTGCAGTTTTTGGTGATGGCGCGGGTGGTGCAGGGGGTGGGCGGCGCCATGATGCTGCCCGTGGGGCGGCTGGCAGTGCTGCGCGCCTATCCGCGCGATGCCTTCATCCGCGCCATGAGTTTCATTGCCATTCCGGGGCAGGTGGGGCCCTTGATGGGGCCGGCGGTGGGTGGCTGGCTGGTGGAGTTTGCATCCTGGCACTGGATTTTTTGGATCAATGTGCCAATTGGTATCCTGGGCGTGTGGGCGGCATGGCGCTGGATGCCGCTGAACGATCAGCAGCCCAAGCGCGCATTTGACGGTGTGGGCTTTGCCTTGCTGGCCGCTGGCATGGTGGGGGTGTCGCTGGCGCTGGATGGTTTGTCCGGTGTGGGGATGGGGCATGCCCTGGTGGCCGTGCTGCTGGTGTTCGGCATGGCCAGTCTGGCAGCGTACTGGATGCACGCGCTGCGCAGCAGCCAGCCCTTGTTTGCCCCATCGCTATTTAGCGTGCGCTCATTGCGCGTGGGCTTGCTGGGTAATTTGTTTGCCCGCTTGGGCAGTGGGGCTGCGCCCTTTTTGGTGCCGCTGATGCTGCAGGTGGGTTTGGGTTTGTCGCCCTTTCATGCGGGCACGATGATGCTGGCCACGGTGCTGGGCGGCATGCTGGTCAAACGCGTGGCGGTGCAGACAGTGCTGCGCTTTGGTTACAAGCGTGTGCTGCAGGTGAATTCGGTGTTGCTGGGGGTGATGATTGCGGGCCTGGGGCTGGTCAGCCCCGCACAGCCGGTGTGGCTGATCGTGGCGCAATTGTTTGTGTTTGGCGCCATCAACTCGATGCAGTTCTCAGCCATGAATTCGGTCACGCTCAAGGACATGACCGGGGAGTCGGCCAGCAGCGGCAACAGTCTGCTGTCGATGGTGCAGATGCTGGCGATGAGCATGGGCGTGGCCATAGCTGGAGCGGTGCTCGCGGGCTATGCCGACATGTGGCAGGCGCGCGAAGGCTACAAGCTGCTGGCGCTGCAAGCCACGTTTGTGACGGTGGGGGTGATGACCTTGGCGGCCACTTTGGTGTTTAGCCAGTTAGAGCCGGATGAAAAGGTGCGCAGCGCGCCAGACGGGCACGACTAAGCACCGCTGCTGCATCAGGCGGGATAAATCGCTCCCAGAATGCGTGGCCCGTGCGCGCCCGTGACGGCGGGTAAATTGCCGGGCAAACCCAGCATGCATTGGCGGGCCAGCCAGGCAAAGGCGGCAGCTTCCACCTGCAGCGGTGGCAAGCCGCGTGCGGCCGTGCTTTGTACGTGGGCATGCGGCAGCAAGGCTTGGAGCTGGCGCATCAACTCGGTATTCAGAGCACCACCGCCGCACACCAGCAAGCTGTCACTGTTGGGTGCATGCCGCATCAACGCCTGTGCGCAGCTGTGGGCGGTAAAGGCGGTGAGCGTGGCTTGCACATCCTGCGGGCTGGGTGTGTGGCCGAATGCTTGCAACTGCGTGTGCAGCCAACTGGGGTTGAAGAGATCGCGCCCGGTGCTTTTGGGAGGGGATAGCTGCAAAAACGGCTCTGACAGCAGCAACTGCAGCAGCGCCTGCTGCACCGTGCCAGCCGCGGCCCATTGGCCTTGGTTGTCATAGGCTGCGCCGGTGTGCTGCAGGCACCACCAATCCATCAACGCGTTGCCGGGCCCGCAGTCAAAACCCATCACAGGCATTGGTGCGCCAGAGGCGGGCAGCAGGCTGATATTCGCAATGCCGCCGATGTTGAGCACAGCGGTGCTGCGGTCCGTACGGCTGAAGACGCCTTGGTGGAACGCTGGCACCAAAGGAGCGCCTTGGCCGCCTGCGGCCACATCGCGGCTGCGCATGTCGGCGACGACGGTGATGCCTGTGCGCTCTGCCAGCAGGGCTGGGTTTTGCAGTTGCAAGGTGTAGCCGGTGCCATCGTGTTGCTGCGGCTGGTGGCGCACCGTTTGGCCGTGGGCGCCAATCGCGCTCACGTGGCTGGCCGGGGTGCGGCTTTGGTCCAGCAACTGCTGCACCACGTCAGCATAAGCGCGGCTGATGGCATTGCCCGCCAGCGCGGCACGGTGTAGCTCATTGCAGCCTTGGGGGGTATTGAGCGCCAGCAGTTCTTGCCGCAAATCCGAAGCAAAGCCCTGGGCGGCGTATGCCAGTACGTGCAGTTGCTGCTGGGCATCCCACTGCACCAGCACGCCATCCACGCCGTCGAGCGAGGTGCCGGACATCAGGCCGATATACAGGGCGGTACGATTAGGAGCAGGGAGGTGGGCAGTGGGCATACAAACGCGGCAGGCAAAGAAAAAGGGCCTCGATTGCTCGAGGCCCTCAGGAGGTTAGCACACCCTTATTGGGCGCTGGCTTGGCGAATCAGCTCTGCCGAGGCCAGTTGCGTGTGCATATGCTCTGCATGCTTGGCAAACTGCTTGCGCACTTTCTCGGAGATTTCGTTGGCTTCGCTCTTGGCGATGATGGCCTGGGGGTCTTGGTGGTTGCCATTCACACGGAATTCAAAGTGCAGGTGCGGCCCTGTGGACCAGCCGGTAGAGCCGACGGCACCAATGAATTGGCCTTGTTCTACAGACTGCCCCTTCTTGACGTCAATGCGGCTGAGGTGGGCGTAGACGGTCACGTGGGCAGTGTTGGCATGCTTGACGTAGATGACGTTGCCATAGCCGTTTTGCCAGCCCGCAAACTCAATCACGCCATCACCCACGGTACGTACCTTGGTGCCGGTGGGGGCCGCAAAGTCGGTGCCCAAATGGCGGCGCCATGTGTTGTGGATGGGGTGCTTGCGCATGGCAAAGGTGCTGCTGACGCGCGAGAATTCCACGGGAGAATTCAGGTAGGCACGGCGCAGGCTGGAGCCGTCCATGGCGTAGTAAGAGCCACGTTGGCCGGGCTCTTGGAACCACATGGCCTGGTGCAGCTTGTCACGGTTTTGGAATTCTGCGGCCAGCACCCGGCCAGAGCGCAAGAACTCACCGTCGGCTTCCAAGGTTTCGTAGATGACGGAGAAACGGTCACCCTTGTGCAGGCGGTGGAAGTTGATGTCCGAAAAAATATCGACCACTTGCACGGCCACGGCGTCGGGCAAGCCTGCAGCGTCGGTGGCGGCAAACAAGGTGCTGTGGATGGTGCCACCTGTCAGGCGGGTGTTGACGACCAGCGGTGCGGTCGAGACGGTGCTGACAAACTGGCCTTGGGCATCGCGCTCCAGCACCAAACGCTGAAAGTTTTGGCTGTCTTCGCTCTCAATCCAGCGCACGGTCAGCTTGCGCAGCTGGTGGTCGTTGCTGGCCTCGGCGGACACCAAGCGGCCATTGCGGCTGAACACGTGCTGGCGAGCCAGCTCATTGCTGCGCAAAAAGGCCGAAGCGCTGGGGTCTGCAATCCCCAGACGCTGCAGCAGCGATTCTGGGGTATCGCTGGAGCGGGTGTAGTCCGTGCGGAACAGCGAAAAATCGTTCAGATCTGTCAGATCGGCCAGCGTGCTGCCCTCGACCAGCGAGGGGATCGTTTGGGTGAGCGTGCGGACAGGCATGTCGGCAGGATCTGGACCCAGGGACGCAACGGCGAAGGCGCCACCTCCTGCGGTGAGCATGAGGGTCGCAATCGCGGCGGTTAGGCGTTTCGGGTGGCGCTGGATGGACTGTGCCAGCTGTGCAAGGAAAGCACTGCCGGCAGAAACTAGTTTGTGATTCAAAACCTGGGTTCCTGGGAAGTGTGCGTACCTTGAAGACGGAAAGGCATGTGAGGCATGGGGCACGCGTTCTGTCAGCATAGTGGCCATTTACCAGTATGTAAATGCCTTGCCGACTAGAATTGGTCACTGCAATCGAGCCGAAATTATACCGGGGGGCCTATACCCCGCGCTGGAAAAAACCCTTATGAATCAAAATGCTGTTACAACATACCCGGTCACTGAGGCTGTAAGACAAGCGCTTGAAATCACCTTGCGCGGCGTTGACGAATTGTTACCAGAAGCTGACTGGACACAAAAGCTGGCGCGTTCGGCGGCAACCGGGGTGCCGCTGCGCATCAAGCTGGGTCTGGATCCTACAGCGCCGGACATCCATTTGGGGCACACCGTGGTGCTCAACAAAATGCGCCAGTTGCAGGATTTGGGCCACCAAGTGATCTTTTTGATCGGTGACTTCACCACGCTGATTGGCGACCCTTCGGGCCGCAACTCGACCCGTCCGCCGCTGACCGCAGAGCAAATCCAGGCCAATGCCGAGACGTACTACACCCAGGCGGCCAAGGTGTTGGACCCGGCCAAGACCGAGGTGCGTTACAACAGCGAATGGTGCGACAAGCTGGGCGCGCGCGGCATGATTGAGCTGTCGGCCAAGTACACCGTGGCACGCATGATGGAGCGCAACGACTTTCACACCCGCTTTACCGAAGGCAGCTCCATCAGCCTGCACGAGTTTTTGTACCCGCTGCTGCAAGGCTATGACTCGGTGGCCTTGAAGGCCGACCTGGAGCTGGGCGGCACAGACCAGAAGTTCAACCTGATGATGGGGCGTCATCTGCAGGCCGAGTATGGGCAAGAGCAACAGTGCGTACTCACCATGCCGCTGCTGGTGGGCCTGGACGGCGTGCACAAGATGTCCAAGTCCAAGAACAACTACATCGGCATTACGGAAGACGCCAACACCATGTTCGCCAAGGTGCTGTCGATTTCGGACGACCTGATGTGGGACTGGTACACGCTGCTGTCCTTCCAGAGCCTGGCGCACATTGCCCAGCTCAAGGCTGAGATTGCTGCGGGCGGCAACCCCAAGCACGCCAAGGTGGCGCTGGCCAAGGAAATCACCACGCGTTTCCACAGCGCTGCAGCTGCCGATGCGGCCGAGCAAGACTTCAACAACCGTGCCAAGGGCGGCATTCCCGACGATATCCCGGAGCTGAGCCTGTCGGGTGCGCCCATGGGGATTGGTGCCTTGCTCAAGCAAGCGAACCTGGCGCCTTCCACCAGCGAAGCCAACCGCCTGATCGACGGCGGCGGCGTGCGCATTGACGGCACCGTCATCAGCGACCGCGGCCTGAAGGTAGAGTCGGGCACTTTTGTGGTGCAGGTGGGTAAGCGCAAGTTTGCCCGCGTGACGCTGGCCTGACCGTTGGCGACGCACTGGCCTGCCCAAGCCAGCAGCCAGAAGTCGCAATTCACCTGCAGCTTGGAGAGAATGGGCGCTGCGCGTCCCCCAAGCCGCTGCCTTGGAAAAGGCGGCGGCTTTTTTGCTTTTAAAAAATGAGCTGTTTGCGCTTGTGAAATAAGGGTTTTAAAGTGTTTGGTATTTGAAAGCCATGAAATACAAGCGCCAGTAGCTCACTTTTTAATGGCTATGGGTGGCGCTGATGCGGTGTCGTCTGCGGCGAGGGTCGCTTGGAAAAACGGTACATACGCGCGGTCTTCTTCAAGGATGTGGCAGCGCAGCCAGTCTTTGAGAAAGTCCAGCGCCTCCAGGTCGACATCTTCCCCGGCCTCAAAGCGCAGCAGCCAATCCATGGCCTGGGCGGTGAAGTGGGCGTGTTCGGCAGTGTGCTCGGCCGTTTGCGGATAGCCGTAGCGCTGGAACATCACCTCTTCTTCAATGAAGTGGTTGTGGGTGTAATCGACCAAGCCTTCAAGCACCTGCCCGATGACGGCACGCTCAGGAATGGGGTTGCTCAGCTCGTCATACAAGGTGTTGATCAATTGCACCAGCGTCTGGTGCTGCGCATCGATGCGCGGAATGCCCAGCATGAGCGCACTGGACCACGGCATAAAGGTCATGAACGATCCTTTCAATTCACTCTGAGAAGGCGGAGAGAAAGCGCGCGGGGCAGTGTGCGCGGCGCGAAGCTGTACAGAATGCAGAAAGGGCCACGCGGCTCCAAGGGGGCAACCCAGGCGCCCCCAGCGCTTGCTGACGCAGGTCAAACACTTCGGGGCAGCCTGTCGTGTGTGCCCCACGCCAATCAGATGGCTGTCTGGCCGAGGTGTTCACGCGCAGGTGTGCCAGCGCGGGATAATCTGGCGCATAGCGCTGGCCGTAGCTGGCTTCACAAGTGATTTTTATGTCCTCCTCTCACGCACTACCCCTTGATATCGTCGTCATGGCTGCCGGCAAAGGCACCCGCATGAAAAGCAAGCACCCCAAGGTGTTGCAAAAACTGGCGGGCCGTGCCTTGCTGCAGCATGTGCTGGATACGGCCGCGCAGTTGCAGGCGCGCTCGGCCGTGGTGATTACCGGCCATGGTGCGCAAGAAGTAGAAGCCGCCATCGCCCAAGGCCGCAGCAGCCAGGCTTTGGATTTGAAGTTTGTGCGCCAAGAGCCGCAGCTGGGCACCGGCCACGCCGTGCAGCAGGCTGTGCCTGCGCTGGCGCAGGACGGCATGGTGATCGTGCTTTCGGGCGATGTGCCGCTGACCCAGGCATCCACCCTGCAAGACCTGGTGCAAGCTGCAGGCGGCAGCCGCATGGCGCTGCTGACCGTCACCCTGGACAACCCCACGGGCTATGGCCGCATCGTGCGCAATGCCCAAGGCACGGTGCAGCGCATCGTTGAGCAAAAAGACGCGAGCGACGCCGAGCGCGCTATCACCGAGATTTACAGCGGCATCATGGCCGTGCCCGCAAAGCGCTTGGCGCACTGGCTTGCGCAACTGAACAACCACAACGCCCAAGGCGAGTACTACCTGACGGACATTGTTGCCATGGCGGTGGCCGATGGTGTGGACGTGGTGGCCCACCGCATCACGGATGCCGTGCAGGTGGCTGGCGTGAACAGCCCGCTGCAACTGGCCGAGCTGGAGCGGGCCCACCAGCAGCGCCAGGCACACCGCTTGATGGAGCAAGGCATTCGATTGGCCGACCCCGCCCGCTTTGACCTGCGTGACGATGTGCGCGGTCATGCGGCGCAACTGCTGTGCGGGCCGGATGTGGAAATTGATGTGGGCTGTATCTTCACCGGCAAGGTGGAACTGGGTGAAGGCGCCAGCATTGGTGCCTACTGCCACATCAGCAATGCCACGATTGCGGCGGGCGCGGTGATTCACCCCTACACCCACATTGATGGTGAAAAGTTGGGCGCCAGCGTGGGCGAAGGTGCGCTGATTGGCCCCTTTGCCCGCTTGCGCCCCGGCGCGCAGCTGGGCAAGGAGGTGCACATCGGTAACTTTGTGGAAGTGAAGAACTCCATCTTGGCCGACGGTGCCAAGGCCAACCACTTGGCCTACCTGGGCGATGCTAGCGTGGGCGAGCGGGTGAACTACGGCGCGGGCTCCATCACCGCTAACTACGACGGCGCCAACAAGCACCGCACGGTGATTGAGGCCGATGTGCACGTGGGCAGCAACTGCGTGCTGGTGGCACCGGTGACGATTGGCGCTGGCGGTACGGTGGGCGGTGGTTCTACCATTACCAAGAGCACCGAGCCGGGTGCATTGAGCGTGGCGCGTGGCAAGCAAGTCAGTATTGCCAACTGGACGCGCCCCGCCAAACAACCCAAGCCCTAATCTGTCAAGGAGCCTGCCATGCATGCGTTCACCCCTGTGCCCACCACGCTCGAAGCAGCGCTGGGATTGATTGCGCAGCAGCGGGCTGAGCTGGATCGCTTGCATGCGGCGCACGAGGCCTGGATGCGCGCCGTTGCGCACGATTTGCGCGCGCCCTTGCGGCATGTGGTCTCGTTTGCACCGCTGCTCAAAGAGTCGGTGGAAGAGTTGGCGGCAGCAGCGCCCCAAGCGGGCTACGCCGCAGAAGATGCGCGCGAGTTTGCGGCCACGATGGAGCAATCAGCCCGCAAGATGAGCGCCATGCTCGATGGCTTGGCCCACATCTCACGCATGGCTCGCACCGCCTTGCACCTGGAGGTGCTGAACTGGTCGGCGCTGGTGCAAGCGGCGGCGCAGCCTCTGCAAGCACAGCATCCGCAGGTGCAGTGGGTGTTGCCAGACCAGCCCGTGTGGGTGATGGCCGATGCCGACAGCCTGCGCTCTGCCATGCAAGCGCTGCTGGACAACGCCGTCAAATTCTCTGCCACGCAGCCACAGCCGCAGGTGTGTGTGGAGGCGCAGCCTTTGGCAGCGGGCGGCTGGCGCTTGACGGTACAAGACAACGGCGTGGGGTTTGACGCCAGCCGTGCACAAGGCCTGGGCGAGCTGTTTCAGCGCA
This sequence comes from Comamonas jiangduensis, assembly GCF_030162955.1. Classification (NCBI taxonomy): domain Bacteria; kingdom Pseudomonadati; phylum Pseudomonadota; class Betaproteobacteria; order Burkholderiales; family Comamonadaceae; genus Comamonas; species Comamonas jiangduensis. The sequence goes on along the minus strand of NZ_JARXOV010000006.1, from coordinate 9,321 downwards.
TGCACCGGGAGGGCGAGTTTGCCGGTGTGGGTTGTGGCCTGGCGCTGGTGCACACGGTGGCACAGCGCCATGGTGCCCGCTGGGAGGTGCAGTCGCAGGTGCAAGCCGGTTGCACCGTGCACCTGGACTGGCCGGCCGCTGTTTGATTGTGCATTCAATAGGCCTCTAGTGCTTATATAGCCTGCGCTGGTAGCTATTAATATTGCTTCAGGGTGCTCAAGCGTTTTCGGGTTTGTGTGCCAGTTGCGGCAGGTGGGGGCTGAACTTGGCGCGCTTGGTGGCAAAAAACGTCTTCACATTGCGCACATTGCGGTGGGCGGTGAATAGGCGTTGCGACAGGGCCAAATACGCAGGCATATCACTGCATGCCACCACCAGCACAAAGTCAGGCCCCGGTGAAACGCGCCAGCATTGCTGCACACCGTCTTCAGCCACGGCCAAGGCTTCAAACTCATCCAGTGCCTCGGCGTGCTGGCGCTCCAGCGTCACTTCCACCAGTGCTTGCAAGCCATGCCCTACCAGGGGCGCCACCGCTTCGGGGCGTACGATGGCCACTTGCCGCTCAATCAGCCCCAGTGCATGCAGGCGGCGTACGCGGCGCAAGCAAGTCGGCGGGGAGATGTGCAGTTGCTCGGCCACCTGCAGGTTGCTTTGCCCTGCATCGCGTTGCAGCAGGTCTAGCAGTTGCAGGTCGGTGAAATCGAGTGAGAATTCAGAGGAATTTATTTCGGATTTCATTTGATTTTGAAATTAAATTTCTCCAAGGATTTGGTATGAAATTTAATTTCTTTTATTCAAGAAAATAGATCATAAGTTTTGCATAGATGCTTTTAGCATCACGCCACGTTTCAACCTTTCCGGAGTTCCGCCTATGTGTGGCATCGTTGGCGCAGTTTCCACGCGCAATATCGTTCCTTTGCTGGTGCAAGGCTTGCAGCGGCTGGAGTACCGTGGGTATGACTCCTGCGGCGTGGCCGTGCACCGCATGGTGGCCGGCAGCCCCATCAGCCAAGGCCTGCAGCGCGCGCGCAGCACGGCGCGCGTGGCGGAATTGCTGGAGCAAGTCACTACCGACGACCTGCAAGGCCTGACCGGCATTGCCCACACCCGCTGGGCCACGCACGGCGAGCCAGCGGTGCGCAATGCCCACCCGCATTTCAGCTACGGCCCGGGTGAAACCATCGACAGTGGCAAGCCCGCCCGTGTGGCACTGGTGCACAACGGCATCATTGAAAACTACGAACAACTGCGCGCCGATCTGCAAGCCAAGGGCTACAACTTTGCCAGCCAGACCGACACCGAGGTCATCTGTCATTTGGTGGACAGCCTGTACAACGGTGATTTGTTTGATGCGGTGAAGGCTGCGCGCGCCCAGTTGCATGGCGCCTACGCGATTGCCGTGATGCACAAGGACGAACCCCATCGCGTGGTGGGTGGCCGTGCCGGATCGCCCCTGGTGCTGGGCGTGGGCCAGGACAATAGCGAATTCTTCCTGGCATCGGACGCGATGGCCGTGGCGGGCGTGACCGATCAGATCGTGTACCTGGAAGAGGGTGATCTGGTGGATTTGCAGCCTGGACGCTACTGGATTGCGGGCAAAGACGGTCACGCTGTGCTGCCCGAGCAGCGCCCCATTAAAACTGTGCACGCCCACAGTGGTGCGGTGGAGTTGGGCCCTTATCGCCACTACATGCAAAAAGAAATTTTCGAGCAACCCCGCGCCATTGGTGACACGCTCGAAGGTATTGTCAACATCGCCCCCGAGTTGTTTGATGGTGCCGATGGCACTGCGGCATGGCGGGTGTTCAAAGACATCGACAACGTCTTGATCTTGGCCTGCGGCACCAGCTACTACAGCGGTTGCACCGCCAAGTACTGGTTGGAAGGCATTGCCGGCATTCCGTGCAACGTGGAAGTGGCCAGCGAATACCGCTACCGCACCAGCGTGCCCAACCCCAAGACCTTGGTGGTCACCATCAGCCAGTCGGGGGAAACCGCCGACACATTGGCCGCACTGCGCCATGCGCAAAGTCTGGGCATGACCAACACGCTGACCATCTGCAACGTGGCCACCAGTGCCATGGTGCGCGAATGCAAGCTGGCCTACATCACCCGCGCCGGCGTGGAAATTGGCGTGGCATCGACCAAGGCATTCACGACACAGCTGGCCGGTTTGTTCCTGCTCACACTGGCTTTGGCGCAGTCCAAAGGCAAGCTGACAGAGGACAAGGAGCAGCAATACCTGACCGCCATGCGTCACCTGCCCGTGGCGCTGCAGGCCGTGCTGGCGCTGGAGCCGCAGGTAGTGAGTTGGGCCGAAAACTTTGCCAAGCACCACAACGCCTTGTTCCTGGGCCGTGGCATGCACTACCCGATTGCCATGGAAGGCGCGCTCAAGCTCAAAGAGATCACCTACATCCACGCGGAGGCTTACCCGGCGGGCGAGCTCAAGCACGGCCCTCTGGCCTTGGTGGACAGCGCCATGCCCGTGGTCACCGTGGCGCCCAACGATGAGCTGCTGGAAAAACTCAAGAGCAACATGCAAGAAGTGCGCGCGCGCGGTGGCGTGCTGTATGTGCTGGCCGATGCCAAGACCAACATCGACAACGCCGAAGGCATGCACGTGATCCGCATGCCCGAGAATTACGGTGCACTCAGTCCCATCTTGCACGTGGTGCCGCTGCAGCTGCTGGCCTACCACACGGCCGTGGCACGCGGCACGGACGTAGATAAGCCACGTAATTTGGCCAAATCCGTGACCGTGGAGTAACGCAGTAAACGGCTTTTTAGCGCTTATTATTCTGGGTAATTAAAGTCGTAAATTCGCAATTAAAGTCGTAAACCCCGGGCTAGCATCCATGCGGGTTTGCGGGACGAGGATTTGTAACTGCAAAGTCGTAAACTCAGAAACATCTGAGTAATTTCTGCTTGCAGTATTTAAGCTTAGAGCTTTCCAGCTTTGGTTCGAATGCTATGAAAAAAGCGCTCCATTGGAGCGCTTTTTGTTTTGGTGGTTAGTTAGGCTTTTATGTTTTGTCTGAAATGGCCAAGGCACTCCGGTTGTATGTCTGTTTTGCAGCGATAGCTGCCTGTCGCGTCGCCCTCCAGACTGACTGCTTATTGCTGCATAGCAGCCATAGACAGGCTTTGATGAAGCTACTTGAGGCCATCAAGAAAAAGCTGGGCAATTCAAGCTGCTGCTGGAATTTGAGTTCAATCAAATTCGCCTGATGGCATTTGTAAGATTCAAGAAAGTGGAAATTTGCAATTTAAAGAACCCTATCGATTGAAAAATGCATAGATTCAATACGATCGATAGGAAAACTCTAAAACATCAATTGTTGGTGCGATGAATTTTGCAAAATGTATAGCGTTGTAGCATTGCTACGAGCCAATTTTAGGTGCAGAGCGTTTGTTTTTTTCCCATAGACTCGTTTCGTCTCGCAGGTTGATTTCTGCTTGATGCTTGTATTGCGCTGCCTCTCTAACCGGAGGCAGCTTTTTTTTTGAAGCTTCTCATATCTCTGAATTTTCATTTCTTAGGTGGTAGATGCTCGTTCAACGTACAGCTTGTCTGAACGATTATCGAGTTGAGTCCAAAGGGAAGTCACAAAGCTAGCTTTAGTGTCACTGGCTCAATCCTCTCATGCACTGAGTTTCCAACTAAGCCGGTGTGATTCACTGACTGCATTCTCCATAGCGATACCCCTCATGCAGCACCCGTAACAGCTTGAAGAAAGGGTATTGCAAGCAATGAAACAGTGGTTTTTGGGCTGAAGCACGCGATGCGATAACGCCACTGCTACGCACAGGGGACGGCTGCGGCATGATTAGTGGCTTACTATCAGTTACAGCCTAGCTGCTGCATAGGTCTATGCCAACTACATCGATTGGTGGCTGGTCAATCCTTGACCTTGTAGCGAACGTCTTTGACTATTTATGACCGAATTAGCTGCCGCCCCTTTGCCGACCTCACCCAACCCCAGCGTCCGACCCATCAATGCAGATGCCCTGTGGAGGCTGCTGTCCAAGCCTCACCCGACTGTGGGCAAGGCCCGCCACTTGGGGGAGGCGCTGGTACAAGCGGGCTTGGTGTCCGCAACTGAGTTGGAGGCTGGCCTGCGTGTACAGCGCCAGGAGCGCAATGAAGGCACTTATCGCAAGATTGGGCAAATTTTGGTGGAAAGCGGGGCATTGACCCAAGAGCAGTTGGGCCAAGTAATTGCCACCTGGTTGGGCGATTACACCGTGCATCCGGGTGATATAGCGTCTGAACCTGCCGCTATCGCTTTGGTGCCCCGCACACTGGCAGAGCGTGAATCTGTGCTGCCGCTGCTGGCCCGTGACGACGCGCTGGTGGTGCTGATGGCTGACCCTAGCGACCGCGAGCTGCTCAGCGAGTTGCGGTTTCTGACCCAGCGCAGACTCATCGCGCTGCGGGCTGCGCCAGGAACGCTGATGCCCGCCATCCACAAGGCCTATCGCACTCGTCCCAACGATCCGGGCAGCGCTGCATCAAGTGCACGTGCTACTTCGCAAGATCTACTGAACAGCCTGACTAATGCGTTTCCTGATGTGGAGGCCGACCACGCCGATGTGATCAGCGAATCGGACAACACGCTGGTGCGGCTCATCAATTCTGTGATTGACGAGGCTATCCAGCACCGCGCGTCCGACATTCACATCGAAACCGAGCCAGCACCGAGCAATGTGCGCGTGCGCTTGCGCATCGATGGCGACCTCACACCCTACCTGGTGCTGCCCGCGCGCTATCGCTTCGCGATGGTGGCGCGTATCAAGATCATGGCCAACATGGACATTTCCGAGCACCGCAAGCCCCAAGACGGGAAGATCAACTTTGCCCGTTTTGGAGGCCCCCCGGTGGAGTTACGTGTGGTTACGGTGCCGACCTCACACGGGTTGGAGGATGTGGTGCTTCGCTTGCTGGCCGGGGCTAAGCCCCTGCCGCTGGACAAGATCGGTCTGAGCCAATCCAACCTGAATATCTTGCGCCAAGTGGTGCAGAAAAGTTATGGCCTCATACTGGTATGCGGGCCCACAGGCTGCGGCAAGACAACCACGCTGCACTCGGTGGTCAGCGACATTAATATTGCCGGTCGCAAGATCTGGACGGCTGAAGACCCCATCGAGATCACACAGGAAGGTCTGCGCCAGGTGCAGGTAAATCCGCGCATCGGCTGGACCTTTGCCGCCGCCATGCGTACATTCCTGCGCGCCGACCCGGACACAATCATGATTGGCGAAATGCGCGACGAGGAAACCGCACGCATTGCGATTGAAGCATCGCTGACCGGACACTTGGTGCTGTCCACTTTGCACACCAACTCGGCACCCGAGAGCATCGCGCGGCTGCTTGAGATTGGTCTAGACCCTTTCAACTTCTCAGATTCACTGCTGGCCATCCTCGCGCAGCGCTTGGTGCGCCGCCTGTGCACGGCCTGCCGCGAGCCGCATGTGATCGATGAACAGTCGCTGACGGATCTGGCATCGCAGTACCTGAGTAGCGGCGCAAGCAACACGCCCGAATTGCGCCAAGCGCTGGTGGCGCGCTGGCGCCAGACACACGGTAACGCGCAGGGCGAATTGCGCCTTTGGCGACGCGTGGGTTGCCCACAGTGTGAAGGCAATGGCTACCACGGGCGACTGGGTATCCATGAACTCATGCTCAGCGACGACACCATCCGCCAGCACATCCGCCACCGGGCACCGGCGTCGGACATCCGCCATTCAGCTCTGGCAGCTGGCATGCACACCCTGCGCCAAGACGGAATAGAAAAAGCGCTAGAGGGGCTGACTGACATGGCGCAAGTGGTGGCGGCGACGAACATGTGACGAGCGTTGTGCCGATACAAGGGTAATCAAAATAAGAGCGACGGGCCCCTGAATACATTGAAAATTAACGAAAATTAATCACTGCAGGTTGAATCGACCAGAGTTTCTTCGCAACTTGTTTACATTTTTAACAGCGCTAAGAACTCCATTTTCAGGGGCCAAACCAGCCTTATGCAATGAACTAGGATCCCTCCTTGCCTTCACTCCAGGTGCAGACGCGGTTGCGGCCTTGGTGTTTAGCCGCATAGAGAGCGGTATCCGATCTGTTCAAAGCTTCATCAATACTGCTCAGTGATGCATCCAGCACGCTCACGCCCAAGCTGACGGTGACGGTAATGGCTCCCTGGTCGGTGGTGGCAGGAGCACTGGCAATGGCGGCTCGCACGCGTTCGGCCAGTTGCAGCCCGTCATGCAGGTCAGTCTGGGGGAGCAGCACGGTGAATTCTTCGCCACCCAAGCGTGCAGCCATATCGCCCGAGCGCAGGTTTTGGCGCAGCACCGAAGCCAAGTGCTGCAGCACTTGATCGCCTATGCCATGGCCCCATGTATCGTTGACTTTCTTGAAGAAGTCGATGTCGATAATGAGCAGGATGCCTGGCTTATGGTGAGAGAGGCAGATGGCGTTGTATTCCTGCTGAATTCTGTCCATGAAGGCGCGCCGATTGGGCAGCTTGGTCAGCGTGTCCGTGGTGGCCTGCTGCTCTAGCAACGATTCCCGCTGCTTGCGCTGAGTGATGTCATCCACCACCCAGAAAAGCCCCAGTTGGCGATCTCCATGCCACAGTGGGATGCGTTGGACTTCAAAAACGCGTCCGCTAGGCAGCGGCAGCTCGATGCGCTGAACGGTGGGCAGATGAAGGTGCTGCGGGGCACTCGGCTCAGCAAGCATGTCTGCGGGCAGTAACCGGTTTATCTTCGCTTCGAGCACCCTGGGTATCCTGGTTATGGGGGCCGGCAGTTCGAGCAGATTGCACAGGTTCTGGTTCATGGCAACGATCGAGCCAAAAATCCGCTCTTGAAGCATCACGCCACTGGGGAAGCGTTCGATAATCGCTGTCAACCGCTGCTGGGCTGTGCGCAGGGCAATCTCGGCACGGTGGCGATCGTCAGCGTCCACGATCGTCCAGATCACCTGGCCCTGGGGGTCTTGAGGGTCGAGCAAGGTACCGTGCACATCATGCCAGCGCGAGGTTCCGTCACCCAATTGGAAGATCCACTCTCGGTGTGTGCGCCCCTGCTCGCGCAGTTCGGCATAACACGCTTCGAAGGACTTAAAGCTAGTGGCATCCGGGTGGATGATCTGGGTGCTTTGTCCCACCAAAGAGGTGCCGGGTGCACCAAAGATGCTGCGTGCGCGCTGGTTGGCCTGAGTGATACAGCGCTCTGGTGAGACCAGCAGTATGGCGCAGGCGTTTTCGTCGAGCAGAGCCCGCACCAACTGCGTCTGCGCTACGCGTTTGGTAATGTCGGTATGTGTACCGAGCATGCGCAAGGACTCGCCTGCGGAAGTATCGGCAAGATCTCCGCGAGCCTCCACCCACAACCAGTCCCCAGTGGCCGTGCGCAAGCGGAACTCGCAGTGGTAAGTTTCACCGCGCTCAAGGTGGGCCTGCACACTTTGCTGGAATTTTTTCAAATCGTTTGGATGCATCGATGCGAGCATGGTTTCGCGCGTCAGTTGTTTGGCCTGGGCTGGATATCCCAGCATTTCCCAGCAGCGCGCATCCCAATGCACCAAGTTTGTGTCCAAGTCCCAAGACCACATGCCATCATGCACGGCCTCCATCGTCAGGCGCAGATGCTGCTCGCTGACACGCAGTGCCTCTTGCATTTTGTGTTGAAGGGTTACATCCTGAGCGTAGCCGTGCCAGAGCACACCTTCATCGTCACCATGGCGCTCCGGTTGGGCTGCTATCTGCACCCAGTGTAAGTAACCCTCTTCATCGACAATCCGGTAGCGGCCTTGCCAGGGTTGCAGATCGGCAGAGGCTTGGAGCAGTTCGGTACGCACACGCTGCCCATCGTCCGGGTGAATGAAAGCAAACAAGGCTTGACCATCACTCCCCCCTGCTTTACCTGACATCTGGTGCAGTTTGCGCATGCCTGGGCTGACATACGGCAGGCGCAAGTTGCCATCGGCGCGCACCTGCAATTGGAAAAGTCCGCCGGGCACTTGGGTCACCAGCTTGCGCAGCAACTCTTCGCTGCGTGCAGCTTGCTCCTGGGCTTTGCGTCGTTGCAGAGCCAGCCATCCGCTGATTAGCACTATCAAAACCAAAAGCACGCTGCCCACCCCGTGGCGCAACAAGGAGGTTTGAATTTCTTCGTGCAACGGCTCCGAAAGTGCTTGTTTGTCCAGCCCAATCAACACCAGTAGCGGGAAGCCGTTGACACGGTGCCAAGTATTGTGACGGGCCACGTCGTCGACACTTGACGTCGAATCGTACTCGCCATGCATGGCACCGTGCTGGCGCAGGAATTCATGCTCCTCGGAAACGAATTTGCCCAAAAACGCACTTTCTTCCCCTGAACTGGCCATGAAGGCGCCATCATTGCGCAGCAGCATTACCAGGTCATTGGGCTTTCTGAGAATTTCGCGAAAGAATTTAGACAGGTAAGAGGGTGCTACTGATATCACGAGCACGCCCTCAAAGCGGCCCTGTGATCGTATAGCTCGCGAAATTTGGATAGTCCACAATTTGGATACCCGGCCCATCACCGGTTGACTGACGTAGAGCCCGGAATCACTACTGGCCTCAGCATGGGTGCGAAAATGTGCGCGATCACGGATCGACGTAGAAGTGGGCTGCCTGGGCGGGTCTTGCAGGTTGGAGTACACAATATCGCCTTCACGATCGGCAACCGCGATTTGCAAGATAGAGCCTGCAGGATAGCTGCTGATGGCTGTATGCACCGCACGGTCGAAGTCTTCGGCATGCCCACCCATGTATTCCGCCACCAAGTTTTGAGCAACGAAATCCAGCCCCGTGAACAGCGTCTGGCTCAACACAGCCAATGTTTTGGTCAACTGGGCGGAGCGCAGCATGGTCTGCTGGTAGAGGTCTGTCTTTTTTTGGTTCTGACTCGCAAGCAGGCCATTCCAGTAAAGCGCCAAGCATGCAAACAGCAGTATCAATACCAAAAAGCTACGCCAATAGAACGAATTTTTAGAATTGAGAAAGGCGCGCTGCAAAGAAGGCCAAACATTGAACATACGAGGGATGAGCGGCGAAGCCTTCAAGATGGTTCTGGAGGTACCGACTTCGTCGGCTTAGTAATTAGCTAATTGTTTCATCTTTGGATTACTTTTACTAATAGCATTTTCGCAAAAACACTGTTTTTGAATTGACCAGCTTTTACCCTAGCCAGTTTGCTGGCCATGAGAAAACGTCAGCACAAAACTTTGCTCAATGACTGCTTTAGGCATGAACAGTCATTGATATTTCTGATTTGACCGGCTGCAATCAG